>JBBAAM010000066.1:0-17192 GCA_041658245.1 Melioribacteraceae bacterium | reverse complement strand
ATTTTCTCACTGTACATAATGAACAACCTAAAATTTTCAAATGGACTAAAGACGCTGAAACTATAATGGCTAAAGTAATGAAGTGTAAGGAAGCGTTAGTGGCAGTACACTAGTACTGTACCTGCAAATTTTGCTCTGCAAAAGAAAAGTAGAAAAAGACGTTTTCTCCTTCGTTTCTTCCCATCTATTTTCATGCTGCTAATTGTGATATTGATGGTTGTTGTCGGAGCTTTTTTTGATACTGCGAGGATAAATGTAACACAAAAATCGTTCAGAGATTCCTTTCCAAAACTACTCATAGAAAATAGCTTAAATGAAGTGTCTGCGAAAAAGATTACTGACAAAACAATTGATTCATATTCAAAAAGAGACTCTGTTTTTTATATTATGGCAATCATGGGTATCGTAATGATTTTCATTCTATTTTTTACTTACTGGACAGATTATCGACGACGTTATCCCAAAAGTCTAACGATAGAATAACATTTTGGAATAACGTTTAAGCACAATGCTATATCTATTTACTAAAGAGAAATCAAATTCTCGTTATAAGGACATAGCAAGACTTCTTAATTTTTTTTAGTTTATGATTGATGTTGTAAGAGATCAATACTTCGCAAAGACTATGTGAGGTTATTTTCTAAAGTTTCGGTGTGCAATTGTTAATCTCTTCCATATTTCGTTCATATATTCGAGTAATTTGCAAGTCTTTACTTTGCGTTCTTTGCGAATCCTTTCTTTGCGTCCTCTGCGTTAAAGCTTTAAACCTGCCTACGGCAGGCAGGCGCAGAGAACGCGGAGTATGCGCAGAGTTCGCAGAAAATAAATTCATTTTTGTTGGCTTAATCAAGTTCCACTAGTTCATTTTCATTCCAACCTTACCTTTTATATCTTTGTGCGGGACCAAAAGAAATTGTTGGTTACTTAAATAAATTTTTAGAAAAGAATAAATCAATGCAAGAAATAATCAACGAACAAATCATCACATTCATTCACTACAAAAAATCCTTCATTTACGAAGTAGTAACGGGCAAAAAACAAGTGTATGGTTTGGAAAAGAAAAATAAGATGGAATTGTCAACGCAGTGAGTAGAGAATTGATACCATGAAAAAGAAAAATAATATAGAAAAAACAATGGAGAATAATTCTCAGATAATCATCTATCAAACCGAAAACGGTGAGACCAAATTAGAAGTTCGTTTGGAAAATGAAACTGTTTGGCTTACGCAAAAGTTGATGGCAGAACTATTTCAAACCACTCCTCAAAACATCACTATTCATCTTAAAAATATTTTTGAAGAAGGTGAACTGGATGGAAAAGCAACTTGTAAGGATTATTTACAAGTTCAAATGGAAGGTGGAAGAAAGGTAGAACGCAAACAACGTTTTTATAATTTAGATGCTATCATTTCTGTCGGTTACAGAATTAAATCGCATGTAGCCACCCGTTTCCGTCAGTGGGCTACACAACATATTAAAGACTACATTGTGAAAGGTTTTGTGCTGGATGATGAACGACTGAAAAATCCAAACCAACCTTTCGATTATTTTGAAGAATTGCTCAAACGCATTCAGGACATTAGAACTTCTGAAAGGCGTTTCTACCAAAAGATTACCGACATCTATGCAACCAGTGTTGATTATGACCCTACATTAGAAACAAGCATTCTTTTTTTTCAAACTGTTCAGAACAAAATGCACTGGGCTATTACCGGAAAAACGGCTGCCGAAATAATTTCAGAAAGAGCAGACAGCGGCAAACCTTATCTGGGTTTAACCAATTGGAGAGGAACGAAACCGCGAAAACAAGATGTGGCAATTGCGAAAAATTATTTAAACGAACAAGAGCTAACGGCACTCAATAACCTGGTGGAGCAATACCTTGTGTTTGCTGAAGGGCAAGCCCTTCGCAGAATACCGATGGATATGAAAAATTGGATTGAGAAGTTAAATGGTTTTCTTACACTAAACGACAGAGATATTTTAAATCATGCCGGAAAAATATCACATCAAATGGCAATCGAACTTGCCGAAAAAGAATATGAAAAATTTAGTGTGGTGCATGATAAAAACTTTGAAAGCGATTTTGACAGAGCAGTAAAAAAACTCACCACAAAAAAGAATGAGAAAAAAAATAAAAAATGAAGTGATGTAAGCAGAAATGCCAAGCAATTGACGGACTGGAAAATTTTAGAGATTTAAAAAACGAAATGTTGCGTAGTTACACTAATTAGCTGAAATAGCGCGCAAATCAAGAAAAAATTGTATAAATGATTTTCCTTTATAGTTAGAGTATTTTCATTCCAACCTTACCTTTCATATCTCCGCGTTCTTTGCGAGTCTTTACTTTGCGTCCTCTGCGGTTAAGCTTTAAACGCAGAGAACGCGGAGGTAGATTTATTTTATTAGCTAACCGAGTTCAATCACTTCATTTTTATTCCAACCTTACCATTCATATCTCTGCACAGAAATTTTGGAGAATGTTTGAAAGACAAGATTCGCATCTTTACATAGTTTTTTTATTCCCGATTATATTTCCATTTCTGTTAATTATAGTAGTAAAATACAACTCAATTCTTTGTATCAATAATTCTTACTAATAAATGTTATATTTATTCTAATAAAAATATTTTTTATGGTTCTAAAAAATCAAATATTACAATTCATAAAAGAAAACGAAACTTTGTTTCGTAGTAAATATCATATTGTTAAGTTAGGATTGTTTGGTTCATACTCTAGAAATGAGCAAGATGAGCTGAGCGATATAGACTTGCTCATTGAATTTGAACCTCGAACCGAGAATATTTTTAGAATTAAAAATGAAGTTAGAGAGTTGTTTCGTCAAAACTTTAATATGAACATTGATATTTGTAGAGAGAAATACATAAAGCCGATTTTCAGAGAACAGATCTTACGTGAGGCAACATATGCCTATCAAGCAAAAAGATAAGAACTGTTTGCAAAATATATTAGATTCCATCAATAAGATTGACAGCTACACTCAACTTTTTCATAATGCTGATGAACTTTATAATGATAATAAAAGTTTTGATGCCGTGCTAATGAACTTTGTTATTATAGGTGAAATGGTTGTTAAATTGTCAGATGAGTTTAAACAAGATAATTCTAGTGTGGATTGGTCTAATATTAAAGGGTTTAGAAATATTATTGCACATCAGTACTTTGGAATAGATGCAGAGGAAGTTTGGGGAATAGTTCATAACGAACTTCCAAATCTTAAAAGAGAGTTAGAGAAAGCACTCTGACTGCCCAACCATATTGCTTAATGATTATTAATTGTTGAAAGAATTTATGAAAGACAAAATCCGAATAGCATCCGGGCAAGGTTTCTGGGGCGACCTTCAATCCATTTCTGTCATTAACCAGCTATTAATTTTCTGCTTATTTCCTCCTTCAAGAACTTAAATCTGTTCTCCAAATAAAATTTTCTAAAGACTGCATCTCTTGTCTTTATAAACAAAGGCACATTGCCACCGCTTTAACTTGGATGTTATGTATAACAATAAATCGTATATTTGAACCGTAGTATTTTAATTCTATGCATGAAGTAGTATTCTAAAATTAATGCTGATGTAAAATAAAATCGAAATGAAAACTCAGTTACTTCGGACATAAAGTGGAAGAAATATCTCAACATATCGACCAAATTAAAAAACTTTGTGATATCAACAAGGTGAAGTCTCTGTTTGCCTTTGGTTCAATAACGACAGACCATTTTCAATCCGATAGTGATATTGACCTTGTTGTTGATATTGACGAAAAAGATCCTCTTTCATATTCTGATAATTACTTCAACTTGAAATTTCATCTTGAAGAATTACTCAAACGACAAATTGACCTCTTAGAACTAAAAGCTATCAAAAATCCGTATTTGAAAAAGCAAATTGATCAAACAAAAGTTTTGATTTATGGAAATTGAGATAAAGACTTGGCTGGCAGACATCAAGCAGGCAATTCAGGAAATCAAACAATTTCGGTCTGACAAAAATAATTTCTATGAATTTCAAAAAGACCTCAAAACGAAAAGAGCAATTGAACGAAATATTGAAATAATTGGAGAAGCAGTTAGCAGAATAATAAAAGCAAAACCTGACTTTCAAATAACTAATGCTCGAAAAATTGTTGATACAAGAAATCGAATAATTCATGGTTACGACAATGTTTCAGAAGAGATACTTTGGTCAATTGTTGTGCGCGATTTAGAGAATTTGGAAAAAGAGATTAACAATTTATTAAACTAGTCAAAATATTTCATTCCAACCTTACCTTTCATATCTTTACACACAATTTTTGGAGAATGTTTGAAAGAAAAAATCCGAATAGCATCCGGACAGGGTTTTTGGGGTGACCTTCAATCCACCCCGCTCCAGCAAGTAACTAAAGGTCCCATTGATTATTTGATGATGGATTTTCTTGCCGAAGTAACCATGTCCATCATGCAGAAACAAAAAAAAAGAAATCCTTCAGCCGGATACGCAAAAGATTTAATTCATATCATGAAAGATTTACTTCCGCATATTGCTGAAAAAAATATAAAAGTTATTACCAACGGCGGCGGCGCTAATCCGATGGGTTGTGTTGAAGAAATTGTAAAGTGTGCACACAAACTAGGAATCAAAGGACTAAAAATCGGCGTGGTCAGCGGTGATGATATTTTAGATTCACTCGATGATCTGTTGAAACGCGGTGCCGGGTTAGATAACATGGAATCCGGTCAGCAGATTAAAGATGTAAAAGAAAAATTGATCAGTGCTAATGTTTATTTTGGTGCAAGACCGATTGTTGAAGCATTGAAAAAAGGCGTACAGATTGTTATCACCGGACGAACTACAGACACATCCTTAACTTATGCACCGATGATTCATGAATTCAAATGGGCGTGGGATGATTGGGATAAACTTGCTTCAGGTGTAATTGCCGGACATATTCTCGAGTGCGGCGGACAAGCAAGCGGCGGAAATTTTCTTAGCGATTGGAGATCTGTTCCTGACCTTGCACATATTGGATTCCCGATTGCTGAAGCGTATCCGAATGGAGAAATAGTAATTACAAAACATCAGAATACCGGTGGAATGGTTTCAGTTGAAACGGTGAGCGAGCAATTGATGTATGAAATCGGCGACCCGACAAGTTATATCACTCCGGAATGTGTTGCGGATTTTACGTCTATAAAGTTAGAGCAATTGGAAAAGGATAGAGTTAGAGTTTATGGAATTAAAGGAAAGCCCGCGACAGATTTATATAAAGTTTCGATGGCTTATAATGATGGTTACACTGCAATAGGCAGTTTAACTTACAGCTGGCCGGATGCATTGGAGAAAGCTCAGAAGGCAGATGAAATTTTGCGGACACGTCTTTCTGATCTCGGTTTGAAGTTCGATGAAATTAAAACTGAGTTTCTTGGTGTAAATGCTTGTCACGGACCTTTAGCATCAAAGCAAGATGAAATAAATGAAGTGGTTCTGCGGATTGGAGTTCGGAGTAATCATCATCATGATGTTGAAGCATTTGCAAAAGAGATTGCGCCATTAATCTTAACCGGTCCGCCAAGTGTTACCGGCTTTGCGGGCGGTCGCCCTAAACCGAATGAAGTTATTGCTTACTGGCCTGCACTGATGCCAAAGAAACTCGTTCATTCGAAAGTTGAGATAATACAAACTTAGCGTCCTATCAGGAAAAGTCTTAAACGCAAAGAACGCAAAGAAGACGCGGAGAAAACCTAGAGAAAAAAATGCATGAGAATGAATTATCTGAAATTATTATTGGTTGTGCGATAAGGGTTCACAAATCATTAGGCCCGGGTTTATTAGAGTCTGCATACGAAGAATGTATGTATTACGAATTGCAGAAAACCGATTTACAAGTTAGCAAACAAAAAGCTTTACCTTTAGTTTATGAAGAAGTAAAATTGGATTGTGGATACCGTGTTGATCTTTTAGTGGAGAACAAAGTAATTGTTGAAATAAAATCTGTTGAAGCTTTGAATGATATTTTTCTTGCTCAAGTTCTTACATATTTAAGATTATCAAATTGTAAATTAGGCTTGTTGATAAATTTCAATGTGAATAAATTAAAAGAAGGAATTAGGCGGGTAGTCAATAATTTATAACTCTGCGTTCTTTGCGGAAATCTTTGCGATCTCTGCGGTAAAGCCTTAAACGCAGAGTACGCAGAGAAAACGCTAAGGGAAGAAAAATGAAAATAAAATTAATAGATATTGCACACGGTCGCAGCGGTGATAAAGGTGATGCTGCAAATGTTGGAATCATCGCATACGATGATAAAGGTTATGAAATAATAAAAAAATATTTAACAGTTGAACGGGTAAAAAAACATTTCGAAGGAATCTGTCTTGGTAAAGTAGAGCGTTTTGAAATGCCAAACATTCGAGCTTTGAATTTTTTGTTACATAACACTCTTGGCGGCGGCGGAACTGTTTCATTAAAACATGACGCTCAAGGAAAAACTCTAGCTGCTGCACTATTAAGAATGGAAGTAGAAATATAAACTTGTAGCGCAGAATCGTATTCTGCGCAAATCAAAAAACGCACAGATTACGAATCTGTGCTACGAATAATTTGAAAGGAGTTATAATGTTCGAAGAACAATTAAAAAGATTAAACAGCTGCACACAGAAGATCGACAACTTACGGGGTTATCTTTAAGTTAGCCGATAAAGAAAAACAAATCGAAGAAATCCGAAAACAATCCGAAGCACCGGGATTCTGGAACGATCAGAAGAATGCACAATCAGTATTTCAAAAATCAAAATCTCTTCAAATCTGGATAGATGCATGGAATAAAATTGATGCTCAACAAAAAAATCTAAGAGAGTTCATCGAACTTGCAGAAGCTGAACAAGATGAAAAATTGGTTAGCGAAATTGAAACAGAACTGAGCGCACTTGAAAAAACTTATTCAGAAATTGAATTAAAGAGTATGCTCAGCGGTAAAGATGACGATAAGAATTGCATTATGACAATTCATTCCGGCGCAGGTGGAACGGAATCCCAAGATTGGGCACAGATGTTAATGAGAATGTACTTACGATGGGGCGAGCAGAACGGTTACAAAATGAATTTAGTAGATTGGCTTGACGGTGATGGAGCGGGAATTAAAAGTGCAACCATCGAAGTTGAAGGCGAATTTGCTTTCGGATACTTAAAAGCTGAGAACGGTGTGCATCGTCTTGTTCGCATTTCTCCATTTGATTCTAACAAACGTCGGCACACTTCATTTGCATCAGTGTTCGTCATTCCAGAAGTAGATGATACAATCGAGATAGATATTAATCTGGCTGATTTGAGAATTGATACTTTTCGCTCAGGCGGTAAAGGAGGACAAAACGTTAACAAAGTTGAAACTGCAGTCCGCATTACTCACATTCCTACCGGAGTAGTGGCTGCTTGTCAAACGGAACGTTCCCAATTACAAAATAAAACCAACGCATTCAAAATGCTTCGCTCACGTCTTTATCAGATTGAAGTAGAAAAGCAAACTGCTGCCGCTGATGAAATTGAAAAAACAAAAATGAAAATTGAGTGGGGAAGTCAAATCCGTTCTTATGTTTTTCATCCTTATAATATGGTTAAAGATCACAGAACTAATTATGAAACATCCGACACTCAGGGTGTAATGAATGGAGAAATAAACAATTTCATTAAAGAATATCTTTTAAAATTTTCTCAGAACTAAAAAATGAAATTCCATACAGAATATCTTTGGTTTAATACTTCGAAGAAAAGAGAATACATAAATATTACCGGTGAAGTAGAAAAAGCATTAAAGAAAAGCGGGATCAATGACGGTATGATCTTAGTCTCAGCGATGCATATTACTGCAGGAGTTTATGTGAACGATGCCGAGAGCGGTTTGATTCAAGATATAGATGAATGGCTTGAAAAACTTGCACCATTTAAATCTGATTACCGTCATCACAGAACCGGTGAAGATAACGGCGATGCACATTTGAAAAGCATGCTGGTTCATCATGAAGTAATAATTCCGGTAACAAACGGTAAACTTGATTTCGGTCCTTGGCAGCAAGTTTATTATGCCGAGTTTGACGGGCAAAGAAGAAAAAGAGTTTTAATAAAAGTTATGGGGGAATAAGAATCTGTAACGCAGAATCGTATTCTGCGGAAATAATAATAACTGCACAGATTAAGAATCTGTGCAACAGAGAAATGAAAAGATTAAAAAAGAAAATTGATTTCTTCGATCGTGTCTATAAAGTTGTTGCTAAGATTCCTAAAGGAAAAGTTACTACTTACGGTGCTATTGCTGAAGTATGCGGAATTAAATCTTCAGCAAGAACAGTTGGATGGGCATTGAACGGTGCTAAAGAAACCGGATTACCTTGCCATAGGGTTGTGAACCGTTTAGGTGCGCTTACAGGTAAAGTACATTTTGGAGATATTCACTTAATGGAAGAACTCCTCCGTAGTGAAGGAGTTGAGTTTGAAGAAAAAGGTTATGTTATTATGAAAAAATATTTCTGGCAGCCGAAGAAACTTACAAACAGTAAGAGAAAGAGTACGAGTAAGAGTAAGAGGTATAAACGTTAATACCTTACAACTTTTATTGATGAAACTCCGCCGTCAATTCTAATAAAAATTTTCTTTACTGCATTATTAAAATTTTCCGTTTCGAAATGCCCGGATTCTCTTTTGGTAAATCCGGTAAAGTCCCGCGATACTAAAGCCATATCTCCATCAATTGAACAACCGGAGTTACTAGGAATTTCAAGTGTTAAACTAGCAACTCCCATTTCAATATCTACATCGGTAGAATCATACTTATCGCCAAGTTTGATAATAGCACTTGAAGCGCCGGTATGGATTGAAACCCGTCTTGTTTTGAATTCAGTAAGATCAAAATTTGATTTTGAAGCACCTCCGTTAAAATGAATATCCCACACCGGATTTGGATTCAATGAAACTTCAAGATAATTTTTCAATCGTCCACGAAAGAAATTAATATTTCTTTTATGAAGATCAAACCGAACTGTTGCTTGGTTCTCGTCTTTCCATGTTTCAAAATCATATTCGGCAAAACTTCCTTTCGATCTTCCTTCTGCCAACTTATCGGTTGTACCTTTAATTAAAAAAGAACCGGCACCGGAATTGATTTCGAGACTTGCATATTCAATTGATTTGTCATAATCCTCGTTATAATACTCGGTATATTTTCCATCGTGTTCTGAAAAATCAAAACTGTTCAATGCATTCTCAATTAAGCCGAATAATAATAGTGCGAGAAAAATTCCGAATAAGGCGCTGATTACCGGTCGCACGAGTGTATTCTTAAAAATTACTAAAGCTCCCCAAAAGACAAAGATTAGAGGCCAGACATTGTAAACAAAATCAAATGAGCTCTGAACAACATCATACTTTGTCAAAAGGAAAAGAGCGCCGAGAGCTAAAAGAAAAAATCCCCAAAATAATTGTCCGCTTTTCATTTCTATCTCTCCATTACTTGTTCATTGAATTCCAAATTAACGATCCTCCTATAAGAATAAATGCAATTGGAAGAACATCTCTTAAATCAAATGACGGTATTATGCGGTCTGCGAAAAAGATTAATCCAATAACAATTAGAACTATTCCTACAACAATTCTTCCTGAACTTTGTTTTTTCGGAAGAGATTGAGTTCCGTCAAAATTGATAGAATCGGTTTGTGCAGATTGTCCATCTTTGGCAGTTTGATCATCAGTCTTAACTTGATATGCGATCTCAAACGGTTCTTCCGGTACTACAATCCAAAGAATGATATAAAGAAGAATCCCGAACCCATGAAGGATTGTGACAACAACAAATAGAACTCTGACAAGTATTGGATCTAAATTAAAATATTGTGCAAGTCCTCCGGCAATACCTCCCAAAACTCTCACACGCCGTGAACGGTATAACTTGTCTCTCATGGCATCACCTTTTATTGTTTTCATAACTTAAGACGCATCTCAAATCAAAAGGTTTGTAAAATTTTTCAAAACAAAATAGAGCTTCTGATTTGAAAATACTATGCTTCTTACTAACTTTGGTCAAAAGATAAAATCATTTTCTATCAATGAAAATAGCAGTCTGTCAATCAAATCCGATAATTGGTGATCTTAAAGGAAATTCCGAGAAAATTCTTTATAGATATAAGCAAGCTGTTGCTGATGGAGCAGACCTTGTGATCTTTCCTGAATTATTTTTATGCGGTTATCCTCCTTTAGATCTTGTGGAAAAAAAAGAATTTAGAGAGGCAGTTAAAAAAGCCGCTAATGAAATTGCTCTTCAAATAGGAAAAGTTGGATTGACCTTTGGAACAATCACTGAAGATTATGAAGATAATGTTGGAACAGGAGTTTACAATTCTGCCGCACTTTGTTATGATGGAAAAATTCAATTCGTGCAGAATAAATCTTTAATACCAAATTATGATGTATTTGATGAAGTAAGGTATTTTGAATCTGCTAAAGATGTTTTTGTTCATGAGTTCATGGGAGAAAAACTCGGCATCTCAATTTGTGAAGATATTTGGAACGATGCAGATTATTGGAAACATCGCCGTTATACAACTGACCCGGTTCAAAAACTTGTTGATGATGGTGCAACTTTATTGATAAACATTTCGGCAAGTCCTTATGCATATGGTAAACGGAAAGAAAAATTTAATATGCTGTCTGTCCTTACTAAAACAGATAATCTTCCTCTTGTATATGTCTGCTGCGTTGGGGCGCAAACAGAGTTGATCTTCGACGGCGGAAGTATGTGCTTAAATTCTTCAGGCAAACTTCAAATGTTGGGCAGAACTTTTGAAGAAGACTATTTCATTTTTGATACAGAAAAAAGTTATTCGGAAATAAAAGAAGTTGAAGCTTCATTTGAAGAAGAGGTACTGAACGCATTAATTCTTGGGATGAAAGATTACGCAAACAAAACCGGATTCAAAAAAGCTCTTGTGGGTTTAAGCGGCGGGATTGATTCTGCGATTGTAACTTATATTGCCGTTAGAGCATTCGGTCCGCAAAATGTTCACGTTGTAATGATGCCATCGAAATACTCAAGTGAAGGAAGTGTAAAAGATTCTGAAAAGCTGATTGCTAATCTTGGTATCACATCAGAGAATATTTCAATTCAGCCCGTTGTAGATAAAGCATTCGAGATGCTGAAAGAATCATTCAAAAGAAAAGATGAAGATGTTACTGAGGAAAATCTGCAATCACGTATCCGTGGTATTTACTTGATGGCTCTATCGAATAAGCATGGTTATTTACTCTGTACAACTGGTAACAAATCAGAAATTGCAACCGGCTATGCAACTCTTTATGGTGATATGTGCGGAGCTGTATCGGTTATAGGAGATGTATATAAAACGCAGATTTACAAGATTGCCGGATACATAAATCGAAATGAAGAAGTGATTCAAAATGATATTATTACAAAAGTACCTTCTGCAGAATTACGTCCTAATCAGACAGACCAGGATTCACTTCCGCCTTATGATTTACTGGACAAGATTCTAAAAATGTATCTTGAAGAGCAGAAAGAATTTGAAGAAATTTCTTTAGCTATAGGGAACAAGGATTTGGTTCAAAGAGTATTACGGCTTGTTGATATGAACGAATTCAAACGTAAGCAAACTGCGCCGGTACTTCGTGTTTCAACAAAAGCATTTGGCTATGGTAGAAGATTCCCAATCGTACAAGGTTGGAGAAAATAAAAAAGGAGTCGTAATGATTATTAGAAAAATATTCTTTCTCTTTATAATTTCTTTTATTACTTCAAATGCGCAGTTCGGACCATCTGATCTAGTAACAATCAAATTTTCACAAGCTACTTGGAAAGTTGATGCAGGCAGTCAGTTCAAAATTGTTCTTAATGCAAGTATAAAAGAATCGTGGCACATCAATTCCGATAAACCGAATGATGAATTTCTAATCGCTTCTAAAGTTACTGTTAAAAGCGAGGCAGTTACATTAACAAGTATTAACTATCCGCAACCGAAAGAATTAAAACTTGAGTTCTCTGAAAAACCGGTTTCTGTTTTTAGCGGTGATATTAAAATAGAATTATCATTTACTGTGAATAAAAATACTGCGTCTGGTAAATACACTGTCCCGGTAAAACTTAGCTACCAAGCTTGTAACGATCGAACTTGTTTGCCGCCAACCGATGTTTCTGAAAAGCTGACCGTGGAAGTTGTTGGAGCAGTGCAGGACGTGAAAAGTGAAACGTCAGAGGTGAAAGGTGAAATGTCAAATGTGAGAGGCGAGAAGCAAGAGGTGAGAGGTGAAAAGAAAGATGATAACTCAATTGCATCTACATTTGAAAAGAGTGGACTTATCTTAAGTTTGATTTTTGTGTTTCTAGGCGGACTTGCACTCAATTTAACTCCTTGTGTTTATCCTCTTATTCCAATAACAATCGGATATTTCGGCGGACAGAGTGAAGGCAGAACCAGCAGACTTTTTCTGCTTGGAATTCTTTATATGCTTGGAATGGCGCTCACTTATTCCGTAATTGGAGTTGTTACATCGCTCAGTGGCGCAATCTTTGGCACACTGATGCAGAATATGTTTGTCATTATAGGCATTGCGCTATTATTTGTCGTATTGGCTTTAAGTCAATTCGGCGTTTATGAATTTAAGTTGCCGGATTCATGGGTTATGAAAGCCGGCGGTGCAAAGGGTGGTGCATTCGGTGCATTCTTTATGGGATTAACAATGGGAATTGTTGCTGCACCGTGTATTGGTCCTTTCGTTATTGGATTAATTACTTACGTTGCGGCAAAAGGCGATCTGTTTTACGGTTTCTTAATGTTTTTTGTAATGGCAGTTGGACTTGGATTCCCATATTTACTGCTTGCACTATTTTCCGGTAAGATTAAAAAACTTCCACGTGCCGGCGATTGGATGGAGGGTGTAAAACATATTTTTGGTTTCTTACTTCTTGGTATGGCAATATATTTTATAGCTCCGCTTCTGCCAAAAGAATTAAATAAATATTTACTACCGGTCTTCGGAATTCTAGCTGCGGTATTTTTGTTATTCATAGATAAGATGGCTAACAATGTAAAAGCATTCCGCATCTTTAAAATTGTTTTTTCACTTATTGTAATCGGAGTTTCAATTTATGCTCTTATTCCTTCTAAACATTTAGAACCTGAATGGCAAAAATTCAGTGAAGATAAATACGAACAATCATTAAAAAATAATGAGAGAATGGTTGTAGATTTTTATGCCGATTGGTGTATTCCGTGTAAAGAATTAGATGCACTCACTTTTTCTGATCCTAGAGTATTAGAAAGGTTAGAAAAATTTACTTCTTATAAAGTTGATATGACAAAAACTTTATCTGATGAAACCGAAGCATTAAGAATAAAATTTAAGATCGTTGGTATGCCCACGGTACTAATAATAAATGCTAAAGGAGAAGAAGTGGAAAGATTAACTGGATTTGTAAATGCAGATGAGTTTTTGAAAATGCTTCAAAAAGCAAATTGAATATTGATTGCTAATCCTGATTAGCTTTCATATTTTTGGTGCGCTTAAAATCAATTAACAAATTAAAAAGAATTGAGCATAACTAATGGCACAAGAAACAGAAAAAGAAATACTTGATCTTAAAGAGGTAACAATTCGATTTGCCGGTGACTCTGGCGATGGTATGCAGTTAACCGGTTCACAGTTTAGCGACACTACTGCATTAATGGGCAATGACCTTGGAACGCTTCCCGATTATCCTGCGGAAATCCGTGCACCTGCCGGGACACTTTATGGTGTAAGCGGGTTCCAAGTACACTTCAGTTCCCGTGATATCCACACTCCAGGCGATACGCCTGATGTTTTAGTTGCAATGAATCCTGCGGCTTTGAGAAAGAACATAGTTGATTTAAAACGTGATGGAATCATCATTGTTAATACTGATTCATTCGATGCCAAAAATCTTAAACTTGCAAAGTATGATAAGAATCCTTTGGAAGATGATTCATTAACCGGATATAAAGTTTATCCGGTTCCAATTACTACTCTTACTTCTTCAGCTTTGAAAGATAGCGGCTTGAGTTTTAAGGATATTGACAGATGTAAAAACTTTTTTGCTCTTGGTCTGATGTACTGGTTATTTAACAGACCGCTTGAACCTACATTAAACTGGCTAATTTCAAAATTCAAGAATAAACCTGAAATTCTTAATGCTAATGAAACAGCGTTAAAAACCGGTTATTATTTTGGCGATACAACAGAAATTTTTGAAAACCGTTATACTGTTGAACCTGCAAAATTGAAGAAAGGCATTTACAGAAATATTTCCGGTAACGAAGCAACAGCCCTTGGATTTGTAACAGCTTCATTGAAAAGCGGCTTACCTTTATTCTTAGGTTCTTACCCGATCACACCTGCTACAGAAATTCTTCAATATTTAGCCGGGTATAAGAATTTTGGTGTAAAAACATTTCAGGCTGAAGATGAAATTGCCGGTATTACTGCTGCAATCGGTGCAGCATTTAGCGGGTCTCTTGCTATTACAACTACCAGCGGTCCAGGAGTTGCATTAAAGACCGAAGCCATTGGTTTGGGAGTGATGACAGAATTACCTTTGGTCATTATTAACGTTCAACGAGGCGGTCCAAGTACAGGATTACCAACAAAAACAGAACAAGCTGATTTACTTCAAGCTATGTATAGTAGAAACGGTGAAGCCCCAATTCCTGTTTTAGCTGCTGCCACTCCAAGCGATTGTTTTTATATGGCTATTGAAGCATCAAGAATTGCAATTAAGTATATGACTCCTGTTATGCTTTTAACTGATGGTTACATTGGAAATGGAACAGAACCTTGGCGTATCCCGCATGAAAATGAAATTGCCGATATCCCTGTTAAGTTCGTAACTGAAAAAGAAGGATTTGCACCTTACTCAAGAGATGAAAATCTTGCAAGACCATGGGTGAGACCTGGAACTCCGGGATTAGAACATCGGATTGGCGGACTTGAGAAAGCAAACATCACAGGTAATGTTAACTATGATCCATCCAACCATGATTTTATGGTGAAACTGAGAGAAGAGAAAATTCAAAATGTAAAAAATGATATTCCTGATTTAACAGTGCAAGGTAATACAGAAGGCGAACTTTTAGTTTTGGGATGGGGCGGAACTTACGGTGCTATTAAAGAAGCTGTTGATAAAGCAACAAGTAAAGGGATAATTGTTTCTCAAGCACATTTGAGATACATTCATCCAATGCCGAAGAACACGAAAGAAGTTCTTAGTAAGTTCAAAAAGATATTGATTCCGGAAATTAATCTTGGTCAGCTCGCTAAAATTATTAGAAGTGAATTTCTTATTGATGTATTACAATATAATCTTGTAAGAGGTTTACCGTTCAGATCCAGCGATATCGAAAATCAGATAGTTGAAATTCTTGGAGGAAAAAATGGCAAATAATATAGATGCAGCTCCTGTAAAATTAACGGCAAAAGATTTTTCATCTGGACAAGATGTTAGATGGTGTCCGGGATGCGGAGATTATTCGATCCTTGCTCAAGTGCAAAGATCATTTCCTGAAATAAATATTCCTAAAGAAAAAATTGTTTGGATCTCCGGTATCGGATGTTCAAGCCGCTTTACTTATTACATGAATACATATGGTTTTCATTCGATACACGGAAGAGCTACTGCAATTGCTACAGGTGTTAAAATTGCGCGTCCCGATCTTTCGGTTTGGGTTGCAACCGGCGATGGCGATCTAATGAGTATAGGTGGAAATCATTTCATCCACACTTGCAGAAAGAATGTTGATATCAAGATTCTTCTTTTCAACAATGAAATATATGGATTGACTAAAGGTCAATATTCACCAACTTCTGCAAAAGGATTAGTGACGAAAACATCACCTTATGGTAGTGTGGATTATCCTTTCAATCCTCTAAGCCTTGCTCTTGGTGCTGGCGCTTCATTTGTTGCTCGAACTGCCGATACTGAAGCGAAACACATGCAGGAAATAATAAAGCGCGCAGCAGAACATAAAGGGACTGCGTTTGTAGAAATTCTGCAGAACTGTGTGATCTTTAATGATGGCGTTTTCGATCCGATCACAGATAAAGTGAATAAAGCAGAAAAAATGTTAATGCTGAAACAAGGTGAACCAATGCTATTTGGAAAAGATAATAAGAAAGGTATTAAGCTTGATGGTTTTAAACCGGTTGTCATTGATCTTAATGACGGAGCCAATTCAGTGAATGATGTTTGGGTTCATGATGAAAAAGATACAAGTCATGCACGTGCATTCATTCTTGCTCATCTTGCTGATAATCCGGAATTACCTACACCATTTGGCGTGATTAGACAAGAATTTAAACCTACTTATGATGAAGGTGTAGAAAGACAGATTGCACATATTACTGAAAAAAAAGGCGTAGGCAATCTCGAGAGTCTTCTTTTTAACGGAAACACATGGGAAGTGAATTAGCTTTCAGCACTCAGCGTTCAGCTGTCAGCCGTTAGCGTTTTTCAAATTGTTCGGGCGAAGTTTGTTCTTCGCCCATTTTATTTAACCTAATCAGATTTTTTTATGAATGACTTTTCTAAACTGAAAAAGATTATTGAAGAGCACCAATCGTTTCTTTTATCTACTCATGTTAATCCTGATGCAGATGCGCTTGGAAGCGAATTAGCATTTTATTTTATTCTGAAAAAACTTGGCAAGAAAGTTAAAGTTGTTAATCACAGTTCTACTCCGTACAATTTAGAATTTCTTGATGAAGAAAAAATTATCGAAAAGTTCGATGAAGCAGCACACGAAAAGATATTTGATGAAGCAGAGGTTTTTGTGCTGCTCGATCTTAATCAAGCTAACAGAATTGTAAAGTTGGAAAAAGGATTTCGTTCATTTAAGGGAATTAAAGTTTGCATTGATCATCACCAGGATCCGGAAAATGTTTTCGATAATTATTCTGGCAGCGCTGATTACTCTGCAACATCCGAAATTATTTATGAGTTTATCGAACAGACAAAAATTGTTGAGATAGATTACGCAATTGCACTTCAGCTTTATGCGGGAATAATGACCGATACAGGTTCATTCCGTTTTGATAGAACAAGCCCAAGAATTCATAGAATAATGGCTGAGCTGCTTGAAACGGGTGTTAATCCTACAACAGTTTACAATAAGATCTATGATCAA
>JBBAAM010000065.1:0-17240 GCA_041658245.1 Melioribacteraceae bacterium | reverse complement strand
GTGCATATGCTAATGTCATTGATACAATTGAAGCCGGTGTGAATGGAATGGGTGGTATGAAGGCAATACTAAATACTGCAATTGGAGCTGCAGTTTCAACTGATGTGATTGTCAACGCATATGTAAACTTTTTCAATTCATGTAAGACGGCAACTCAAACTGCCATGACGGGAGCTTCTTCTGCTCAGGTAAACAGTGTTTCAGAAATATTGATATTAGTAAACATGAACTAGAGAAAAGGAAAATGGAGCCGGCTTCGGCTCCATTTTATCAAACTCAAGTAAGAGTGGTTATAAATGTATCCCTTTTGCTTTGAAGATTAAAAAATATTTAATCATAAATTCGAGGAGAATAGTTATATGTCAAACATATATAAGTTGTTAGTTAGAAGAGTAGAAAGCCTTTTTATTCTACTTATCATTACCTTTTTACTAAGTGTTCCCGGTAATATCAAAGCCGGAGATGAAGTAGAAATTAAGGGTTCAATCCAAGCAAAGTCCGACACAAGCATTACGGTCAACTCAATAGAGGTCGTTGTTACTTCCACGACAAAAATAGAAAGCGATATGCAAAACAATTTAGCATTCAGCATGCTAAAGGTTGGAGACTTTGTAAAGGTGGATGCAAATTCACAAGGAAATGGAACTTTGGTTGCACTTAAGATTCACTTGATGGATGCAAAAACTGAATTAGAATTGAAAGGTGCTATCCAAGCACGAACTGCAAATTCACTTACGGTTAATGGTACTGAAGTATTTGTAGATTCCAATACAGTCGTAATTACAGAATATCACGCTGCAATAAAATTTGCGGATCTCAAAGTTGGTGATAGTGTTTCTGTCAAAGCCACTCAGAAAACGGGTGGGGGATTTGTTGCAATTTCTATCAAAGTTGAAACTAAGGATTCCCGTCAAGAAATTGAACTAGAAGGTAAAATCCAGGCAATAACCGGCAACTCTATTAAGGTTCTTAACGTAGATTTTTTTGTTGATAGTTCAACTATCATCATGTCAAGAAGCAAGGGATTCTTAAAGTTCTCTGATTTAGCTGTAGGAAACCAGGTGAGCGTTAGAGGTTTCTTAAGACAAGATTCAACTTATTTGGCTCTACGAATAAAGGTGAAAACAGAAAGCTTTGTTCGGGAAGAGTTGGAACTTCAAGGTCCTATAACGGAAATTAATTCTAATAATATTGTGGTGAGCAAAATAACATTCTATGTTGATTCGAGTACCGTCATATTTGCTCATGAAGGGGTCTTGCTCAGTTTTGCAGACTTAAAAGTCGGCGACCTTGTAGAAGTTCATGCCTTTAAGCAAGCTGATAGCACTTATAAAGCCACCAGAATTAAATTAGAAAATGAAGAGAGCAAGAAAGAGATTGAAGTTGAAGGACTCATTGAGACAGTCAACACTGATAATATTTTTGTCGGCGGATTAACAATATTTGTCAATACTCAAACCAAAATCTATAATCAAAATAAACAGCTTCTTTCTTTCAGCGATTTAAAAGTTGGAACTTATGTAAAGATTGACGCTTACTTCCAAAACAATAACTATGTGGCATCTTCAATAAAAGTTAAGGATAAAGATAAAACAGAAATAGATATTACCGGCGCAATAGAAAGTATAAACGGCAACTCATTAACGGTAAAAGGTATAGTATTTATAACAGACCAAAACACAGAGTTCAGCGCCAGTAATAGGAATCAAATTACAATAAACGATCTTAAAGTTGGTCAAATTGTAAATATTAAAGCTGTTCTTCAAACAGGGAATCAATATTATGCATTGAGAGTTAAAGTAAAGAACTTTTGGCGACCGACTGTTATTGTAGAAGGAACGATAGAGAACTTAACTTTGAATTCAGTAACAGTTATGGGTATAACTTTTGCGGCGGACTCATCAACTCTCGTTGTCGGACATGGAACCGGGGTAATCACTTTTGCAAGTCTCACTTTAGGTTTGAAGGTGGAAGTAAAAGGAGCTTTAACCACAAGCGGAGTATTAACTGCAAAACTAATCAAGGTTCATCCCGAACATGAATTTGAAATTTACGGCAAGATTGATTCTCTGACCGGAACACAATTCGTTGTTGCCGGATTAACAATCAAGACTGATCAAAATACAGTTTACTACGATGAGTTTGATAATGTTGTCGCTTTCAGTAGTCTAAAGGTAAATCAGGTTGTTGAAGTTAAATACGTAAAATCTAACACTGGCGGAAATCTGGCTGTTAGAATTGAGATAGAAAAAGATCCTAATTCAGTCGAGTTCAATGGAATGGTTACAGCAACTAGTTCGAATAGCATTCAGCTTTCAGTTCCTTCATTCTCAATAAGCAGCAACACTGTATTTCTAAATTCTTCTTACACCCCGGTTCAATCTTCTTCAATTCAAGTCGGGCAGACAGTAACAGTCTGGGCAAGTCCGGATCAAAGCGGAAATTATAAGGCAGATCAAGTTCAGCAAATATCTGGTCCCGCTACTTCTGTCAACGATGGCGGCAAAGAAAGTTTACCTACCAATTATGAATTGAAACAAAACTATCCAAATCCTTTCAATCCTACTACTAGTATTTCATTTACTTTGTCAAAAGTTGAGAACGTAAGTTTAACGGTATATAACATAATCGGTCAAGAAGTTGCTTCGCTTGTAAACGGGCAGATGAATGCAGGTTTGCATGTTGTTACTTTTAACGCTGCCAAGTTAGCATCCGGAATATATTTCTATCGTTTGCATGCTGGTGACTTTGTAGCGATCAAGAAAATGGTATTGCTCAAATAATTCCTCCCAAAAATCATTGGATGGGAGATAAGTACTAAAATTTATCTCCCGTTCATTATTTGAAAGATCGCTATTGAAAATAATTAAAGGTGTTGAAATGAAATATTTCCTTAATGCAGTATTTCGCGTTTTGTTCATTTTTATGCTTCAAAATGTTCAAGCGCAAAATAAAAAATTCGGGCTTGGTATAATAATTGGGGAACCGACAGGAGTAAGCGCAAAGTTATGGACATCAAATAGGAACGCATTCGATTTTGGAATTGGTTGGTCAATCGGAGGAGATCGGGTTGGCAAGTATGATGGATTCTATGATGGGGGAAGCCGCGTTCACTTTCACATGGATTATCTATGGCATTCATTCAACGCAATTAGCTCGATTGAACGATTTCCATTATACTATGGTATTGGCGGACGTTTGAATAGCGGCGCTGGATATAATAGTTCGTTCGCAATTCGCGGTGTGATTGGCATTGCATGGCTGCCGCACGATACACCATTAGATATTTTTTTAGAAGTGGTACCATCGCTGCAACTTGTTACTTCAACCGGATTTGGAATTGATGCCGGAATAGGCGCAAGATTTTTCTTCTAACGATTTATTCCAAAAGTATAATGAAGTTCTGTAAAATTTGAGAGTCTCAAAATTCATGAAGAATCGATTTCATTTTTTTTGCGGAATTGTGATGACACTCGCTTTGATTGTTTCATGCAGTAGTTCCAAGGTACAAAACGGTATCAACGGCGGGTTTGAAAATAACGACTACGGCGGGGAAGATCCCGACGGTTGGTTTGCAAATCGCTTACCCCAAACAGAAAAGTATGCCGAATTAAAAATCGAGAATGAAACGGCGCATAGCGGAAATGAATCTGTATCAATTGCAATCTCAAAATCTCATCCTCAAAGACAGACTATTTATAACTGGGTCAGAAGAGTTGACGGATTAAAAGACTTTGGAATATATGAGTTGGAAGGATGGATTAAGACAAGAGAAATAAAAAATTCTCCGTTTATTGAAGTCCAGTGCTGGAACAATCGTGAGAATAAATTAATTGGAAGTGCATCAACTGAAAAGAAATATCGGATTACAGGTACAAGGAACTGGCAATTAGTAAAAACCATATTTGAAATACCGAAAGAGACAACAAAGGTATTAATCCTTGCCAGGGTTGGAAGTTATGAAAATAACGGCGGCAAAGTTTGGTTTGACGATATTCAACTTAAAAAACTTAAGTAACAATTTTCTCTGACACAGCTTTTTTCACAATCAAACTAAATTGCAGATAACTTTTAAAGCTTCGTAATTCGCTTCGATTGTTTTATCGAGATCGTCTTTTGTGTGTGCTGTAGAAACGAACATTGCTTCAAACTGTGCAGGTGGTAAATAAATTCTACGGTTCAACATCTCATGAAAATATTTGCCGTAAAGTAATGTATCTGACTTTACAGCCGTGTTATAATCAACGACCGGTTCTTCTGTGAAGAATAGTGTCATCATCGAACCGACGCGGTTGAATTGATAATTCTTTCCAACAGATTTTATTCCATCTTTAATTCCGTTTTCAAGATAAGCGGATTTCTCTTCGAGTATCTGATAAACTTCCGGATGTTCTTTGATGTATATAAGCGCAGCGTATCCCGCATTCATTGCTAAAGGATTTCCACTTAATGTTCCCGCTTGATAAACCGGTCCGCTTGGCGAAACCATTTCCATAATTTCTTTTTTACCGCCATAAGCGCCAACAGGCAGCCCGCCGCCTATAATTTTGCCGAATGTTGAAAGATCAGGATTCACGCCGAGAATTTCTTGCGCGCCGCCTTGTGCAATTCGAAAACCGGTCATTACCTCATCGAATATCAAAACGATTTTTTCTTCATCACAAATTGTGTGCAGCTCTTGTATGAATGAATCATTCGCACGGACTGTTCCCATATTTCCTACTACCGCTTCCATAATAACTGCTGCAATTTCATTTTTGTTTTGCTGAATCAATTTTTTGATTGAACCGATGTCGTTGAAATCAGCAACTAATGTATCTGCTGCATTACCTTTTGTAACACCGGGACTTGTTGGCACGCCGAACGTTAACGCTCCGGATCCGGCTTTAATCAAAAAGAAATCGCCATGACCGTGATAGCACCCTTCAAACTTGATAATCTTATCTTTACCTGTGTAACCGCGTGCGACACGAACTGCGCTCATTGTTGCTTCCGTTCCGCTGTTTACCATACGAACCATTTCAACTGAAGGAACGAGTTCTGTGATGAGCTTTGCCATTTTAATTTCAATTTCTGTTGGAGCGCCAAAACTTGTTCCATTTTCAATTGCTTTGAGAAGTGCAGTAGTGATGAATTCCGGATTGTGCCCGAATAAATGCGGACCCCAGCTTCCGATATAATCTATCAACTCATTGCCGTCAACATCAATCATTTTGGAACCGCTTCCTTTGGAAATAAATCGCGGTGTACCTCCAACAGATTTAAACGCTCGAACAGGAGAATTAACTCCGCCGGGAATATATTTTTTTGCTTCTTCAAAAAGTCTTGATGATTTTTCAATTACAGTTTGTTTCTTATTGTCTTCCTTTCTTAATTCGAACAAGGATTCAGTTTGTTCTCCTGCTTTGCGTGTAGTTTTTCTTTTCATTTTGATTGTCTTTTCTTTATCCTCAGAGTTTGAAGTTACGTTTGGTTCTTTTACAACTTCCATTTGCGGTATTGCTTCTTTGTATGTCTGTGAGATTGGTGTTCCGTTGAAGTCAACCGGTATTGCGCCTTTAGCAATTAACAAATCATTTGCATTGTTTTCATTTTCATTAGGTTTACGAATATATATTATTCTCCCTTTTCGCAAACCGTCAATTACCCCCGACCAGGTTCCGCCTTTATTATCAGATTCCGCGACATATATTTCTTTTGCTAATCCATAAATATAAGTATTCCTTCCCATAGCCAAGCCAACATCCCATGGAACTCTTGGGAAATAAGTGCTAAGGACTAAAACATTACCCTCAACTATTTGTGAATAATATTTTTGGATACTGCTGCCAAAAGTTAATATGCCTTGTGGCAGAACGATAATACTTTGCCCTATATACTTCAAGCTCGAGTCAAGAGCTTGCTTATCCACACCTTTTGCAAATCCGCTAACGACAACTTTAAATTCTTGAGTAAATATTTTTGCCAGGTTATCGGCAAAATCTAATGAAAGTTGTGATGCGTTTCTAGAACCGACAATTGCAGCGGTTTTCTCTTTTAATAATTGTTTATTTCCCTTGGTATAAAGAATAGGGGGAGCGTATTTTATTTTTAGATTTTCTTTTAGTGTTGGAGGATAATCATCGGAATTAATCGGTATTATTTCAAATCCTTGCGCTAATAAATCTTCTGCAACAAAAGAATTGTTAGGCAGTTCTTTCTTTGCGTTTTCCAGTTCAATTATTTCTTTTTGAGATAATCCGAATTCACCGGAAAGGTAGGCGGCATCCATCTCAAAAAATTCTTTTAGCGATATTGTTTTATTAGTCAAAATCTGCTGAATAAGTGTATTAATTTTTTCGGTTTTCCATCCCTTTATATGTGCAAGAGTAATCCAGTAAACAATTTCTTCATTTGTGTTAACCATTCAAATTTCCTCCAACTGTTTTAGCAATTACTAACGGCGCAATTGTTCCCGCGCCTAACTTTGATAACATTCTGCCAATCTCTTTTATCGTATTACCGCTATCAAAGATGTCGTCAATTATTAGGATGTTTCTATTAATGAGTTCAGATGGATTTTCATAAACGAAAGCATCTTTGACATTGTCTTTTTTAAGAATGTTGTTTTGAAAGACTTTCTGGGGCTCGGTTCTTTTTATTTTTTTGAGTTTATGCGAAACCGGAATTTTTAATTCATTCGATATCTTTTGTGCAAAATTTTTAACAAGATCATGGGATTCGGTTGGTGGAACATACAGTATTAAGTGGAACTCAATGCTCTTAAAATGATATCTAAAAGCTTTAACTGTAAGCTTCACTAAAAAGTTGGGAAAATCTCCGCTGTTTTCATATTTACATTTGTGAATTAGAGAACCCACGTTTGAAACTCCGTAGTAAGAAGCGGCTACTCCGTTTATTAGATTTGTCGAATTAGTTTCTACTTCTAAAATCGGGAAGAAATTGTTCCAGAAATCTTCAATTCTTTTTTGCCAATCTTTAGAAAAATCATATCTGAATATATCAGGCTGATCGTTATCACACTTGTGGCACTCTCCTACAGATTTATCGCCTAAATAGGAGCAGAGAAAATTCATACGACAAGATGTGGTCTCTGCATATTCAATAATATGTGACAATTCTTTTCTTTTAAATTCTCGAAGTTCTTCAAATCTTTTTGTATCTAATTGCGGTGCATTGAATTGGTATTCGTACTTTTTTGAACTGCCATACAATACTTCCTTAATAATGCCCTGGTCTAATAAGTCCGCTCTTATCACCCTAATTTGAGTTTGTTTCAAATTAGTTTTTCTCATTAGATCATGTTCGCCAAGCGGTTCTTTTTTTAAAGCATCAATTACTTTGAAATAATTTTTAACTAAAGGTTTACTACCATCAATAAAAGCATTTTGTAAATCAACATCATCCGGATTATAAAGCAGATATATAGTTGTTTTCTTACCATCTCTGCCGGCTCTTCCGATTTCTTGGTAGTAGTGGATAGGTGAACCGGGAAATTGAGAATGAATAATAAAACGTATATCGGGCTTATCTATTCCCATTCCAAGTGCATTGGTTGCTACCACACATTTCCAACGGTTATCCATAAATCCTTTTTCAATTTCAATCCTCAATGTAGCTTCGAGTCCTGCGTTATAATTTATTGAACTTATACCGATATATTGTAACCACTTGGAAAAGATTTCAGTGTTGTTTCTGGTGCCCGTGTAAATTAGTCCGGAGCCCTCGAATTTGGGCAGCATCTCACCGATCCATTCCAATTTCTCATTTTCGTTTTTTACTTTAATGACATTTAGTTGAAAATTATCCCGTAGTAAATTCCCTCTAATCAAAGAAATTTTTCCGCCAATTTGTTCAATAATGTCATTAGCAACTCTTTGGGTAGCCGTGGCTGTTGTCGCAAGTACCGGAAAATTTTGCGGAATGAGTTTAACTAAATTTATTATTCTTCTATAAGCGGGTCTAAAATCATGTCCCCAGACAGAGATACAATGCGCCTCATCAATAACAACCATTGATATTTTAATATTCCTTACTGCATCTAACCAATCTCGATTTTCCTGCCTTTCCGGCGCTATATAAAGAATTTTAATTTTGTTTTGTTTGGCATCTTGAATCACTCGCTCATTCTCATCTTCAGTTTGTTCACTGTTGATAGACCTTGCTGCAATTCCATGCAAGGTAAGAAATTTAATTTGATCTCTCATTAGTGCAAGTAACGGTGAGAAAATGATAGTTAGTCCTTCAAATTGAGTGGCTGGGAATTGATAACAAAGCGATTTACCATACCCGGTTTTTTCAATCAGTAATATTCTTTCTCCATTAAATAATTTTTGGATAACACTCCATTGATCATCATAAAAGCTATTTAACTCAAAAATATGTTTTAACCTAACTTCAGCTGCCTCTCTGTTCATATTCTCTATTATAATTTTACTTTACAGTACCATTAAAAATAATTATAAAATCTGTTACAAAAAATTAATTCGAAATAGACTTGGCTTCAACTCGGGATTCTTTTAATTTTTGATATCGAAAATGGAGTTAAGAATGATACATCAAATCGTCGGTAAACAGCACAACTCAAAATTGTGTTTTGTATGCGGATTAAAAAACAAGTTTGGTATTCATGCTCATTTCTATGTTACTGAAAATCAAGAATTGATTGCACTTTTTACCCCATCGGAAGAACATCAAAGTTATCCGGGAAGACTTCATGGCGGAATTGCATCTGCTATTCTTGATGAAACTATTGGAAGGGCAATACTAAATAAATATGAAACAGCGGTGTGGGGTGTAACTATTGATCTGAATGTGAAATTCAAAAAACCAATACCGCTGAACGAAGAACTAAAAGTGATCGGAAGAATAACAAATGAAAACAATAGAATATTCGAAGGCACCGGCGAGATTGTTTTGAAAAATGGTGACGTTGCCGTTACTGCTCAAGGAAAATATTTGAAAGTTCCGTTAGAAAAAATAACTGATTTCGATAAAGAAGAAAATGAATGGAGAATAGTTGAATTAGAAACAGACCCGAAAGAAATCGAAATATAGCTGGTGGTTAATTATTCTTTCTAAGATTAGGTGATACAATCCAGATAACTGTTGAGAAGATTATGAGAATAATTGAATTGATCAAGATGGCGGTCGGAGAACCAAATTGTTCGGCAAGCATTCCTATCCATAATGCGCCTATAGGCATGAAGCCGAAGAAGCTGAAGCTATATACTCCCATAACTCTTCCGCGGAATTCCTCGGAGACAAGTGTTTGCGTTAATCCATTCGAAAGATTATTTACAGCAATAATACCGGCTCCAATTCCAACCAAGATCAAAGAAGATATTATGAAAGAGCTATTAATGGAAAAAAGAATCATAAAAATCGGAAGTGAAACTAAACCAACAATTAATACTTTCCCTCTCGCAAGATTTCTACTGAACGAGGCGATAGCCAAAGAACAGAGAACGGCTCCAACTCCTCTTGATGCTTGAAGCAATCCGTTTGTGGTTGCATCCCCATGTAAAATTCCAACCGCCCATGCCGGAAACAAAGTGGCTATACTTAATCCAAAAAAAGTTGAGAAAGAGACAATAAGCATTATCAGTAGAATTTGTTTTTGTGTCTTGAGATATTTTAGTCCGTCCATCAATTCTTTACCGGCAGATTTATTGGTAATCCTTTTAGGAGATGGTGAGAATTTCATCTTTAGTAAGTTGAGAATGACAGCCAGAAATGAAATCCCATTAATTGTAAAACACCAACCGGGTCCAAGAACAGCATAAGTAATACCGGCAACAGCAGGACCAACTGCTGCTGCTGTATGAAACATCATTGAATTAAGAGCAATGGCATTTAATAAATCTTCTCTTGGAACCAACTCATTTACGAAAGCTTGACGTGCCGGTGCATCAAAAGCGTTCGCAATTCCTAAACTAAATGTTAATAAAAGAATATGCCATGGCTCTACAGTGTTTGTAAAAGTTAATGCTGCTAATATGAATGCAAGCAGCATCATTATAGTTTGAGTAGCGATCATAATTTTTCTTCTTGAAAAACGATCTGCTATTACTCCGCCATAAACCATGAATAGCCACGACGGCAATCCATTTGCAAATCCAACATAACCTAGAAAAGCGGGCGATTGCGTTAATTCAAAAATGAAAAAAGCTTGTGCAGTCATCTGCATCCATGAACCGAAGAGGGAGATGATTTGTCCAATGAACCACAAACGGTAATTGCGGTGTTTGAGTCCTGCAAAAGTAGATTGCCAACTTAATTTTGGTTTTTCTAATGAAGAATATTTTTCACCGTTGTCTAAAATATTTTTCGAAATGATTTCCGGCTCTTTGGAAAGGTTACTCATTAAATTATCATGTTCATGATCTTGATCTGCTCTTGATCTTAATCCTGCTCTTGATCTTGCTTATATTTTCAGATCAAGAATAAGATCAAGTGCAAGAGCAAGAATTAGGTTACCTGTTCTTATCCAAATATTTTGCGACATCCTTAGCGAAGTAAGTGAGGATCATATCTGCACCGGCTCGTTTGATTGCAATTAACGATTCAATCATAACACGTTCTTCGTCAATCCAATTGTTTCTTCCGGCGGCTTTAATCATGGCATATTCACCGCTAACCTGATAAGCAGCGGTCGGCATTCCAAATTTTTCTTTAACGCGCCATATGATATCAAGATAAGCTCCTGCCGGTTTCACCATGATAATGTCGGCACCTTCTTCAATATCGCTCTCAGCTTCACGTAATGCTTCGTAACTGTTTGCAATATCCATCTGATGAGAACGACGGTCACCGAAAGCCGGGGCTGATTCAGCGGCGTCTCTAAACGGTCCGTAATAACCGGATGAATATTTTACAGCGTAACTCATGATAGGAATTTCGATAAATCCTTTTTCATCAAGCGCTTTGCGGATTGCACCGATTCGTCCGTCCATCATGTCTGATGGTGCAATTATATCGGCGCCAGCTTCGGAATGAGAGATGGATTCTTTCACAAGCAGTTCAACTGTTTCATCATTCAAAATCTTTTCACCATTCAGAACACCGCAATGTCCGTGCGATGTATATTCGCAAAGACAAACATCCGTAATTACTAAAAGTTTTTTTGTTTCTTTCTTGATAGCCCGGACAGCCTGCTGGATAATTCCATTCGGGTCGTATGCACCTGAACCAACTTCATCTTTATGATCTGGAATTCCAAAAAGAATTACACCCGGAATGCCAAGCTTTTCAACTTCCTTGCACTCTTCAACTACAACATCTATTGACATTTGAAATACACCCGGCATAGAACGAACTTCATTTTTTACTTTTGCACCGGGAACAACGAAGAGCGGATAGATTAAATCATTCTTCGTTAAAATTGTTTCGCGCACCATATCGCGCACAGTTGGATTATATCTTAATCTTCGTAATCTTTTTGTTGGATACATTACCATTTTTACCTCCGTTTATGAGTGTAGAGTGAAGAATGTAGAGTGTAGAATCATTTGATTCCTTTTGCAGTTTTAATACTGCTAGTTAATAATCTCTCTAATTCATCACAATCTTTATCAAGACTTTCGAATTCTTGTTTATTAATTATTTCCGTTTCATTAAGTAATTTCAACCAATAATGAGATTCTCTTGCTTCTTTAAGTGAGATTGATAATTTATAAATGAAATCTTTTTTAGTTGCTGCACTTTGTGCTTCAGATATGTTGGCTCCTATAGAAGTTCCCGCTCTCAAAAGTTGTTTGTAAAGTGGTTCAAAGGATTTATCTCTTTGGATTAAATACTTATAAAACTTTACGATCCTTACAGAAAAATTAAACGACTTATTATTCAAAACACCACCATACATTACTTGAGGTTCAAATACTTTCGTCATTCTTCACTCTACACTCTTCGTTCTACTCTCTATAATACTTAATTTTCTCAAAAACGATTTCCGAATTTTTAACACAATCTCCTACAGAAATCCCGCCTCGATAGTTGCCGCCGAGGAAAATACCAGGATTCTCTTTTTCAAATTTATCAAAATAATTCTCATGTTCTATATAACCGAGATTGTATTGCGGGATTGCATTTAGCCAGAGTTTCTCTTTTATAAATATCGGTTCTGCTTTTATTTTCATTATCTCTTTGAACTCATTCAATGCTTTTTCAATAATTACATTTTTTTCAGTATTGATAAGTTGAGGTGAACGTGCACCGCCAACAAAAATTGTGAAAGCTGCTTTATCATCATCACAACGATTGGGAAAGATTACCGAACTCCAGATAGCTCCAAGAAAATTTTTCCTTTCTTTCGAGGGAATCAAATAGCCAAATCCATCGAGCGGAATTCCAATATCTTTTTTATTGAATCCTATATATAAAACCATTACCGGGGGATAATAGATATGCTCTAAGTGAGTTACAAGATTTGAATCCAGCGCTCCAAAAATTTTAGAAGTTATATACGCGGGTACAGTCGATAAAACATAATCGGAAATGATTGCGTGTGACTGACCAATATTCTCGTAGATAATTTTCCATTTAGAACCGGATGAAGTAGAAGTGCGTTCTACACTCCTCACTCTGCACTCAAATAAAATATTGTCTTTCAATTTATTGGCGATTGCCATAGGGAAGGATTGCATTCCATTGATGAATGAAAATATCTTTGCACTTTGTTTAGATTCCTCCGCACGTTTCTTTCGCTCACGTGCGCCTTTAATCATACCTTTTACTAATCCGCCATATGCTTCTTCTAACCGGTACAATTTGGGGAACGCCGACTTCACGCTTAATTTATGGGGGTCTCCCGCGAACACACCGCTGACAAAAGGATCAATTGCGTAATCCAAAAATTCTTGTCCCAACCTTCTGGAGACAAATTGAGCAATGCTTTGGTAATAACCATCATCAGATTTTCCAACGAATGGTTCACCCAATAATCTAAATTTACCTTTGGTCGAAAATAATTTTGATTTGATAAGTGAGATCGGATTCATCGGAAGTGGGTGAAGTTTGTTAGCGCGAAGAATATATCTCTTGTTAGAAACTTCGCTCGCATAAATCATCTCATCGGATAAACCAACTTCATCAACAAGTTGACGTATTAACGGAGTTGTTTCCAAACCGCTATTAGGTCCGAAATCAATTAAGAAACCATTTTCATGGTAAGTCTCCATCGCGCCGCCGGGTTCACTTTTAGCTTCGAGTATCTTTACGTCAAAACCATCTTTGTGAAGCCAATGTGCGGTTGCCAATCCTGAAATACCTGCGCCGAGTATTGTGATTTTCTTTTTATTATTCATTGAGTTTTGCTTTTACAATTTCTGATAATGCATCAATAAACAGTTGTGAATCATTTAGTCCCTTCATCACAATATAATTCTCAATGCCAGTTTTTTCGGCAACGTGTCTGTATTCAATATCTAGTTCAAACAATGTTTCAACATGATCTGAAACAAAACTGATCGGTACGATCAATAAATTATTTTTGTTTTGAGAAGCGAGTTCTTCAATCATTGTACTGGTTGCCGGTTCCAGCCATTTCATATGACCAACTTTACTCTGAAAACATAAATGATGATTGTGAGAATGTTTTCTAAGTTTCATAACCGCTTCGACTGTTTGTTTAATATGTTCACTATATGGATCGCCTTTCTTAACCAAGCTTATCGGAGTACCGTGAGCACTGAAAACGATTTGGATTTCATTTCTAACCTTCTCAGGAAAACGTAAAATAGTTTCATTAATACGCTGATTTATTGCTTCAAGATATTTTGGATCGAGATAATAATCATTTACAAAGATTAGTTTTGATTTATCTCCATTGTAATGACGCTTCCATTCATTAAATGAAGAACCGGTAGTTGTGATCGAATAATGCGGATAAAGAGGAAGTAAAATTATCTTACCATAATTTTTAATTTCTAAATTAGCTGCAACTTGTTCTGTCAGTGGATTCCAATAACGCATCGCAGTGTAAACATCAACAGACTCATTATTATTACGAAGACTAACTTCAAGCATAGATCTCTGTTTTTCCGTCCACTCATTTATTGGCGATTTACCGCCGATCAGTTTGTATTCTTCGGCAACTTTAGGAGCTCGCCAGCTCGAAATAAGTTTTGCGAACAGCTTTTGTCCGAAGGGCAAATTAAAAATATCAGGGTCGCAAAAAAGATTGTATAAGAACGGTTCGATCGCTTCGATTGAATCCGGTCCGCCGAGATTAAAAAGTACAACTGCACTACTCAAAGCTTATTTCCTTTCTCTAAAAAACTTAATGAACTTGTTGTGTAATTCTTTGTCGTCGTATTTGTCGTTCAACACATTTAACATTTCTTCTTTACTGTATCCCGAAGTTATTTTTTGTATAGATACGGTTTTATTCTTTTCATTAACGGTATAATTAATTCTCCATGTACGGTAAGCTAAAACGTAGAACTTCTTTTTCGTATGTCCGTTCTTTTCTAAGATTGAAATTCTTTTCCTTGTTGCATCAGTGGGATTAAATTCAAGCTGTAGCGTTGCAAAACATGCCAAATTAATTTTTGCATTTCCATTTAGCCAATTACACTGCTCTTTTGCTTTAGGTTTGAAATCAACCTTAAAAATATTTATGAAATCTTTTTTTACCCAACCAGTTTCAGCATTCGGGAAAGAATCCGAATAGGGCAGGTATGGTTTAATATCAATAATGGGCGAACCATCAAGTATATCTGATTCAGAAATAAAAATTTTTAATCCTTCAACTTTTTCCAATTTAACACAACTCATTCCAATGTGATTCGGTCTGTAAGGTGCTCTTGTTGCAAAAACCCCGACTTTTTTTCTTGTATGTCTTGGAGGATTAACCAACGGCTTCCAATTTTTGTTTAAGTGAAATTGATATAAGACCCAAATTCTTTCAAAACCATCTAAATATTTTAACGCCTGTTCAAAATTATTTTTCGGATAGAGCTCAATTACGGAAATCTCTTTACCGGCTAAAACTCCTTGTCTTGGAGTTTCATAACGGAGTGATAACGTGGAACGAATTATTCCAATCGGCTCGATAATTATTTTTTCAGATATCATAGAACTATATATTTCAAATCACATTTAATTTCATTTTTATCATTAATTTTATACCAGCATTATTAACTATTATGGAATCATCAATGAAAAACTTATTAGCTCTTTTATTGTTACTTGTTTTAACAACCGTGGCTTGCTCTTCAAAACCGCCAAGCATACGTGTAACAAATCAGCGCTCAACAAAAGCAAATGTTCAAGTAAAATTTGAGAACTCAAATACTATTAATATCAATGATGTAACCGGCGGTGCAACAACTTCCTATCAAGAAATCTCTGAAGGAGCTGTAGCAGTGACGGCAGTTATCCAAAATGAGTCGGTATCACCGGTAATTTCATTTACAGCACAAAAAGACAAGAACCACACAGTTGTAGTTTTGAATTCTACTCCGCCTGCATTAAGAATAGATACTGACGATAAATAATTTAAGAACAGCGATTGCGAATTAGACTGTGCGTGAGTAACGTGCTTTATCTTCTTTGCGCTCTATGTATCCATCAAAGTTCATAGCAATATTTCGAATGAGCAGCCGTCCCATTTGAGTGACTACTATTTTTCTATTTATAATTTCCACTAGTCCATCATCAATAAACTCTTGCATTCCATTAAGTGCAGAACTGAAATATTCTTCAAATTCAATATTGAACTGTTTCTCTACTGGTTTGAAGTCAAGTTCAAAATCACACATAACTTTTGTAATTACATGGCGTCGAAGAATATCATCTTCAGTTAAATAAACACCACGTTCTATCGGTAATGTTTCATTATTCAAAGCATCAAAATATTCCCGCTCTTTCTTCAAGTTCTGGGAATAAGATTTTCCAATTTGACTAATGCTTGTAATACCCATTCCGTATAAATCAGTGCCGGCATGTGTACTGTAGCCTTGAAAGTTGCGGTACAATTTTTTATTTCTTTGAGCGACTGCAAGTTCATCATTCGGTTTTGCAAAATGATCCATACCGATAAAAACATATCCAGCTTTAGTTAGTTTTTCAATCGTCATTTTTAATATTTGAAGTTTTTCTTCAGGAGCAGGAAGATCTTCCGGTTTAATCAAGGCCATATGTTTTTTCATCCATGGAACGTGAGCATAATTAAATACCGCAATTCTATTCGGGGAAATATTAATTGTTGTATCAAGAGTCTTTTCGAAAGTCTCAATAGTTTGAAATGGAAGTCCGTACATCAAATCAAGATTGATACTCTGAAAACCAAGCTCTCTAACCCAATTTACAACTTGTGTTGTCATTTCTTCAGGTTGAGGTCTATTAACAGCTTTCTGAACTTTGTCATTAAAATCCTGAACACCCATGCTGATACGGTTAAATCCGCCGCTTCGTAATGCTTCAAGATGTTCCTTAGTTAATCCGCGCGGATCAATTTCGCATCCTTCTTCTGCATTGGAACGAATTTCAAAACTTTTATTTATGAATGAAATGAGATCAGTTATTTCATCCGGATTAAGATGAGTTGGTGTTCCGCCGCCCCAATGCAGTTGAACAACTTTTCTCCCCGGTATGATGTATGTTCTAAGCAGATCAATTTCATTTTTTAGGTACTTAATATATTCTTGAATGCGGTCACGATTTCGTGTGATTATCATATTACATCCGCAGAAGAAACAAAGCGTATCACAAAACGGAAGATGATAATAAAGAGAAAGATCGGGAGGATTAGTTTCATTGTTTGTTCGGATAATTTCATCAAGGTACTTTTCATTCGTAAATGATGAATTGAAATGCGGTGCAGTCGGATAGCTTGTATAACGCGGGCCCGGCCGATCATATTTTTTTATTAGTTCGAAATCTATGTTAAACATTATAGCTCCGGTGTAAAAAAAAGTCGGTTCAATCCTAAAAGAAAAAAATCATTTCATTCAAAGAAGGAAAGAATCACTTCGCTCAATGATGATAACATTATTGACTCTTAGTTGACAAATATTTTATAAAATTTGATAGCTGTTTGGAAATTTCTAAACGTTCATTTTTGAGTTTCTCAAAGTACTGAGAATCAATGTAGCCTATCTCTACTGCAACATTTAATAAACTTCTGATTTCTCCAATGGAGCCTTTCGAATAATACAAGAATTTCACGAAATCTTTATCGCTGCCTCTTTCGAATCCCTCGGCAATATTATTCATTACTGATATTGCCGCACGTTGAA
>JBBAAM010000064.1:0-17915 GCA_041658245.1 Melioribacteraceae bacterium | reverse complement strand
CTGGCCATCGCCATTAACATCACCGGAATAAATATATGAATATCTGTTACCGCCTGCGCCGCTAAATCTATTACCTTCTGCAACTTCAATAAAAACACCAAGACTTGTAGCCCAGCTTTCTGACCATTCATGACGGTATGTAGCAGAAGCAACTATGCGATTGCGGTTACCAAATTCGGAGTAACTCAGATATGGTTTATTTGGATTTCCCTGTGTAGGATTTTCACCAAACATTGCCAATGCAATTTCAGTTGATTTCATTAAGCTTTTAGCTTCGAGATATGTGTAGGATAAACTTGTATTGAGACCAAAATCGAAATTTTTTCTAAATTGTGCAGTAATGCTATAGTTATATCCTTCGCTCGAATTATCAATAACATCTGCACCGCCAATAGAGTAATATATCGGACCGCTAAAGACCGGTCTTCCATCTGGAGCAGGCAGATAACCTTTTATTTTTCCTAAGTTTGCATCTCTAACAAAAATTGCATTTATATCTTTGCCATAAACAATTTCGAGAGTACCTAAAACATCTTCGGGAAGTTTCTGGTCTATTGCCAAATTAGTTGTCCATGCCTGAGGCCATTTGAAATCCGAAGCCATTGCATTCAGAAAATATGATTGTAGATAAGACGGAAGATTTGGGTTAGCTCCAGGATTAGAAATATTATTACCGATCCATACGAATGGAAGTCTGCCTGTAAAAATTCCGGTTCCGCCTCTTAGTTGTGTTGATCTATCGCCTGTTACATCCCAATTAAATCCAACACGTGGCGAGAAAAGAGGTGATGCTTTAGGAAGTTTACTCTGATCAACTGTTTCAGGTTTTCCATCGGCATCAAGCAAATTTAACGATCTTGAAAATGGATTATCTACCATATCATTTAAGTACATCGGAATATCCACACGTAACCCATAGGTTAATGTAAACTTTTCAGAAATTAGATATTCATCTTGTGCGTAGAAAGCTAACTGACCCACTTTGATATCTTCACCCTTAAACGGATTCTTTACAGCATCAGAAGCCATTTTATTAAAGTCAATAAAGCCTGGATTAGTCCGATCGGTTAATTGGAAGAATTGATTTAAAGATGAAAATCTTGGTCCACCAAACTGCGCATCAAGTGGAAAGTATCCCGCATAGAAAAGGTTAAAGGAATTATAGAATTTGAAGTACTCGAAATTCACACCAGCTGTTATAACATGATTTCCGGCAAAATAACTGAAATTGTTTGTAAACTGCCAAACATCTTGATCAAGAATATTGTTAATTGAGAAAGGCTCACTTCCTAATGTAGTATAAGCAATACCATTTTCGGCAATTTCAATTGTTGGATACAATTTGGAGACTGGCTGTCTGAAATCTCTGAATCTGTTGTAACTTGCAAAAAATCTATTAGCCCATTTATCACCTCTGCTATTCAATTCAGCAGCAAATGAGCTAAGTTGGTTATTCATTCTATAACCGGAATTTTGAAACGGTAAGGTGTTTTCATTTGGCCCTCTACCCCCATTTAAACTAATTGCGAAAGGATGAGGCGGTAGATCGCGCTTGGCATTTAGGTAATTGTATCTAAAAGTAAAGATGTTGCTTTCATCAATATTCCAATCCAATTTAATGATGAATTTTTCATTGTCTGTACGATTAGTATAGTTTTCATAAACACCGGGATCGTATCCATAAACAGTTTTCATTCTTTCTCGAATTCTATCCATATCAGATGCTTTTACTCTTGAAATTCCAAATCCAGAAGTTCCGCGATTTGCCGCAAAATTAGATCCCGGATCTTCTCTCCTTTCTATTTCACCATTCATAAAGACGAATAATTTATTTGGAATAATTGGACCACTTGCAGTAAATCCTGATTGGTTATAAGATAGACTTGGATTGGCTACTACTTTATTCCCACTAACAGTATTACCAATCAAATTTTCGTTTCTGACAAAACTATAAAGCGAAGCTTTATATTTGTTTGTTCCGCTTTTTGTAACAGTATTAATACCTGCACCGGTAAATCCGCCTTCTCTTACATCGAACGGCGCAATTGACACTTGTACTTCCGCCACAGCATCAAATGGAACAGGTTCCGCATTTGTTTGACCACCAGGGGCAGGGTCATCTAATCCAAATGAATTATTGAAATATGAACCATCGAGTGAAATGTTATTATACAACCAATTCTTTCCGCCAAAACTGTAATTGCCATCGCTTCGGGGATCTAATCTTGTAATATCTCTTGTACTTCTTTTAATAGAGGGCAGTTCGGCAACTTGCGTAGGAGAAATATATGTTGCGGCACCTGTCCGACTACTATTTAATGTGTTATCTTTTTCTGCAGAAATAGTGATTTCCTTCATGCTAACTGCTTCGCCTTGAAGTACAAATTCTACTCTAAAATTTTGACCAAGATTTAAATAAATATTTTCTTGTTTTTCTTTTTTGTAACCAACATAAGTAACCGTAACCGAATACGGCCCGCCTATTTTTAAGTTGGGAAGACTGAATCTTCCATCAGTATTAGTATATGCGCCGTACTTTGTACCGGTAGGTTCGTGAATTGCAATCACATTTGCTGAGGGTAGTGGCTCACCCATAACGTCTTTGACCATGCCGTTCATTGATGAGGTTGTTACACCCTGAGAAAATGCTTGACTTGAAAACGCTAATAGGATTATAAGAGTAAAAACGAATGTGGTGGTAAATCTTGATCTCATACATCCTCCTGTTTGAGTTATTAATAAACTAATAAGGTGAGAAACTTAATTTCATACACAACTTAAGATATATTTTTTTTATTGCATTTGATAGTGAATTATTATAACAAAATTGCTGAAATTTTTAGACCAGTAACTTTATATGATTTACAAATAGAACTTCGGATTATCTTATTAGATAAATTTCATTTTGTCTTTCAGATAAAAATTCGCAGCCATCTTTAGTTATTAAAACTTCTTCTTCAATTGTAGCTATGCCGTAGTTTGGAATTGTTAATCTTGGCTCGATTGTAAAAACATTTCCTTCTTCTACTTCAAGCAGTGGCAGATTTCCATATCGTTCCCATTTAGGTCCTAGCAATGCGCCGCCGTCATGTGCAAATCTACCAACTTGATGACCAAGACCGTGCGGATATTCTTCGTAACCTTTTATTTGAATAAAATTGCGCGCTACCTCATCTATCTCCCAGCCTTTTTTACCGGGCTTTAATTCGTTTGCTGCTCTTGTAATTGATTCCTTTATAACATCAAAACCGCGCTGAACATCTGCCGGAGCTTTATCTTCATGCGGAAAGCAAATGTACCATGTTCTCTGAAGATCGGAACAGTAACCATTATACTTAACACCAAAATCCATATTTACAACATGACCGGTTTCAATTACACGGTCTGTTGGTCCCGAATGTGCGCCCGCAGTATTTGGTCCGGAAAATACTGCAGGGCAATGTTCTGCGTCCCAGGAAAGTTCTAATCCTTTTTTATTGCAGAGATCAAGAACGAATTGTGCAACTTGCTTTTCAGTTACTCCGGGTTTTAGAAACTTTGTTACTTCATCAAAGATCTTCAAAGTTTCTTTGATTGCTTCTTTCATGTTTGCAAGTTCGCCGGCGGATTTTCTTCCTTTTAGCGCAGCAATAATTTCTTCTGATGAGATAAACGCGTTAACATATTTTGTGTCTTTTAGGTGATCCATTAGTTCAAGATATAACCCATGCGTTAACCCGTCAGCAAGTGATGAGTTGTGTGAATAATTAATGGCAATCTTTGCCGGTTTAATGGAATCTAATACTTCAATAAGTTTTTCTTTTACTGATTTTAGATAACTGTGAATATTTTTATAAGTCCCGACAGTTTTCATATTTTCCAGTTCAAGCGATCCGATTACAGCATGTGTGTCACCGTTTTTCGTTATAATAAAAGCTGACTGCCATGTCGCTCCTGTTCCAACCATCATATCCATCATCGGGTCTTTCATGTTTCCGGTTTCACGGACGTATGTCATCCACATATCAATATTTTTTTCGTTTAATATTTTTGCTGCTTGATCGATCTTTTCGAGAATCATTTCTTTTGGCATAGATTATTCCTCCGATAAAAACAATTAGTTTAACTTTATGGAAATATTCCTAATGCTAAATAACTTTCACCTATTAAACTTTTGGAAGTGAGAATGTAAATGTTGTTCCTTCACCGACCTTGCTTTCTGCAAAAATTTTTCCGCGGTTCCTTTCCACCATCTCTTTACAAAGGATTAATCCCAATCCGCTTCCTTTTTCTTCTTTCGTGCCGTATGTAGTGTGATGAGTATCTATGCGGAAGAGTTTTTGAAGATCCTCTTCCTTGATACCAACTCCGTTATCGGAGATGGAAATATCAATCAAACTTACTTTAATGAGCGATCTGAAAACAATTGTTCCGCCTTCGTTCGTGAACTTTATTGCGTTGGAAAGTAAATTTTGAATTACGGAGAATACCATATCTTCATCGGCGAATACAATGGCATGAGAAGGAACATCATTAACGATCTGAATTTTTTTGTTCGTTGCATTATTTGTAAGAAGGGAGATAACCTGATTTATCTTAAATGATATATTAAAGTTTGATGGTTGATACGGAATTTTACCGGATTGAACTCTCGACCATTGAAGAAGATTTTCAAGAAGAGTAAAAACATTTTTTGCTGATTCGTGAATTTTTTCCGAGAATGATTTAATATCTTCCTTAGAAAGCTCTTCAATATCTTCTATTAAGAATTCGGAAAAACTTAAGAGAGAACTGAAAGGACTTCTCAGATCATGTGCTATAATAGAAAAGAATTTATCTTTAGAAGCGTTGGTGTTCTTTAATTCTTCTTCAGAAATTTTTAGCTGATTATTTACAAACTCAAGACGGTCTATCAGCTGCTTTAATTTACCTTCATTGAATTTTTGGGCGGTTATATCTCTTAGTATTCCTCTGTATGCAATTATTTTTCCGTTCCGGTCTCTAACTACAGTAGAAGTTTCGAGGACAGTTACTACTTCTCCGGTGCTTTTTTTGATATTTATTTCATAATCTTTTAGATATCCGTTTTGTTCGAGCAGATTCATAATTTTTGTGCGTTCGTCTTCATTTATATAAAATTGCTTCGCATTAATATTATTCAGTTCTTCTAAAGATTTAACTCCAAATAGTTCTAATCCCGCAGGATTCAAATCAACAAAAATTCCGTCAGGAGTGGTTTCATAAACAGCATTTTTTAAATTCATAAAAAGATTTTTGAATTTATCTTGCGTATCACGAAGAATTTCTTCTGCGTAAAGTTGGTCTGTGAGATCGCGTGCAACACCAACATGCGCAACGGGAATTCCATTTTCATCACGTGCAACAGTTGTATATAATTCAATAAGAAACTCTGATCCGTTTTTCCGTTTATTCCACAATTTGCCGCGCCATCCTTCGTCTATTGTTGAAGGATGAATTTGTTTTATTAATTCAGGATCGTTTTTATCCGAGCGGACGATATCTATTCTTTTTCCAACTAGTTCTTCAGGGTTATAACCGTAAGTTGCAGCAAATGATTTATTTACATACAGAAGATTTTCGTTCATATCAGTGATTGTAATACATTCGCTAATCGAGTTAAGAGCATGAAGAACTAATTTTAGTTTTGAAATTGATATCTCTTCAGGGAGGAATGAATTTTCGGAATTTTCTTTCATAATCTTGTTATTCTCGTAATGCATCAATCGTTAACAATCTTGGTGTAAAATATAATAATTGAAATCATGAATATGTAAAAAATGTTGCAGCAAATAATTTTCAAAGACAATTTTTATCTAAAGTGCAAAAGTTCGCAATATTAAGCGGAGATAATGTTAATATTTATTTGATGCTTTTCTCAGCCTGTCCATAATTGCTCTGCCTAAACCTTTCTCTTCAACCGGTTCGACAAGTATCAAATCGAGGTTTTCCTTCTCAAGATCGTGAAGATGAGCGAACAAATTTGCAGCAGCTTCACGAAGATTACCGTTTGGTGAAAGAATTTTTACATTAGCAAACGGGAAATCAATTTTATTTTCTTTGAGGAAAAGAACGCCGATCTTTTTACTTTTATCAAGTAATTTTATATTGAAGAATTTTAACGGAGTCTGAGGTGAATAATGAAACGGAAGTTGTCCGGGTGCATTCGGCTTTTCTGGATTGATCTTGCCGATTTTTATTTTTCCAATTTCATTTTCAATTTCTTCTTTAGATAAACCGCCCGGACGTAAAAGATAAAACTCGTTTTCATAAAATTGAATTATTGTTGATTCTACTCCAACAATACTTTTTCCTCCGTCAAGAATCATATCAACTTTATCGCCGAGATATTTTTCTACATGTTTTGCTTCGGTTGGACTTAGATGACCAAATTTGTTTGCACTTGGCGCTGCAATCGGAGTTCCGCTTGCTTCGATTAATTGCAGAGCAACAGGATGATTCGGCATTCTTACTGCGACCGTAGGATTTCCCGATGTAACTATATCCGGAACAATTTCTGTTTTCGGTAAAACTAAAGTAAGTGGTCCCGGCCAGAATTTTTCCGTTAGCAGATCAATTTTTTCATTTTTGATAGGAGAAAATCTTTCAAGTGAATATTTATCGGCAATATGAAGTATCAGAGGATTGAATGAAGGACGTTTCTTCACCTCGAAAATTTTTGCAACAGCGATCGGATTTAATCCATCGGCTCCTAAACCGTAAACGGTTTCGGTAGGGAATGCAACAAGTCCGCCGCGTTTAATAATTTCTGCCGCTTGCTGAATACTTTCGCTATTTGCTTTTGTAATATTCATCTTTTCATTGTCATTCTGAGAAGTCCCGATGGTTTTCATCGGGATGACGAAGAATCTCCTACTCATAATTTGACTGTGACACTTCTCCCGACAGATTGGGATCAGAGCCACATGCAAAATATAACTTTTGTGAACGAATTGTTAAACGAATATATTTGAAATAGTCGCTCAATTAAAATATGGTGACGATATGCAAGAGTTAAATGAGTTACGGCATTTCTGTAAATGGCTTGCCGATGAAAGCGGAAAGATCATTAAATACTACTGGCGGACCGGAATAAATGTTGAGAACAAACCCGATCAATCGCCCGTAACAATAGCGGATAAAAAAGCAGAAGAGTTTATGCGCGAGATGATTATGAAAAAATTTCCAAATCACGGAATACTCGGCGAAGAATTTGGCGAACACAATCCGAATGCTGGATACAAATGGGTTCTTGATCCGATTGACGGAACAAAAAGTTTCATCTGCGGAACAGTTACGTTTGGAACTTTGATAGCGCTACTTAAAAACGGGGAACCGATTCTTGGCGTTATCAATCAACCAATACTTAATGAATTTTTGATCGGAGATAATCATACGGCAGAATTAAACGGCAAACAAGTTCATGTGAGAGAGTGTAATAATCTTTCCGATGCGGTTCTCCTCACAACAGATCAGCTCAGCATTGAGAAACACCGCAGCATAAAAAATTTTGATAATCTTGTTCACAAAGTAAAACTCTATCGCCAGTGGGGCGATTGTTACGGCTACTATCTTGTTGCAACCGGTTATGCAGATATTATGATTGACCCGATTATGAACGTTTGGGATTTGATGGCTCTCATTCCAATAATTCGCGGTGCGGGTGGAACAATTACAGACTATAATGGAAACGATCCGTTGAAAGGAAACAGTATTGTTGCTACGGGAGGAGTTTTACATAAAGAAGTGATTGAGTTACTGAACGGCGAGTAAGAGCAAGATTACAATATTTCGTTTCTTTCTCTTACTCTTAATCTTTCTCTTTCTCTGCATTTTTCCCGAATCCTTTCTGAATTCTCTGCATCAAATCAACACAAAAATTTTTTAAGGAGAACAACATGCAGAATATAATAGAAGGAACGGATTCCAATTTCGCACAAGAAGTTTTACAATCAAGCACACCGGTATTAGTTGATTTTTGGGCGCCATGGTGCGGACCATGTAGAATGGTAGCTCCGGTAGTAGAAGAAATTGCCAATGATCTTGCCGGAAAATTAAAAGTTGTAAAAGTAAATACAGATGAAAATTATGGAGTATCTGCACAATATGGAATTAGAAGTATTCCAACTTTAGGAATTTTCAAGGATGGAAAACTTGTTGATACAGTCATCGGGGCAGTTCCAAAATCTCAATTAGTTGATAAAATTAATCCGCATCTTTCTGCACTTAATTAAAACAAAAAGCCCTCACAATGTTGAGGGCTTTTTTCAGCATACTGCTTACTGTAAACTGCTAACTATTTAATTACCGCTCCAAGACCTTTAATTTGATAAACGGCAGTTGTTTCGCATTCGTCATGCTCACCTTCTTTTTTGTCTTTGTGTTCCATTGCAGCTTTTGTATCAACTTTGTAAACAACACCTTCCACCAAAACAGCTTTACCTTTTCCGTCTTTAGGAAAAACTATTTCTCCGTCTGTAACTTTAACACGGATCTTTTCACCTTCTTTAGCGCCTGCAACATCAAGCCAGCATCCCATTTCTTGACAGACATCAACAATTGTTCCTTCAACTAAAACTTCTTTACCATCGTACACTGACGGATCAGAAAGAATTGTTGAAACGGAAGTTTTTTCTTTTAAGGTGATCGCCTTTCCGAATTTTTCCTCTTCTGCTTTTACAAAAGCTACAGCTAAAAGAAGAACCAATACAATTAACTTTTTCATTAATACTCCATTATGTTTTATTATTGACGGAAGTAAAGTTAAAAGAACTGCACCGTTTATGCAATCCACTTTTGCTTTGATTATATTTGAGTAAATAGCATTCAGCAATCAGCCATCTGCGTTCAGCTTTTGAGCTGATAGCTGAAAGCCGAAAGCTGAGAGCTGACAAATGTTTTGCCAAGTTGTATTTCCATTGCCATTTAGAAAAGCGTTCACTTATTCCATCCCGGACGAATTGACTGACTCCGTAAAAGTAGGCGTACGTGTAGTTGCGCCGTTTGGTAAGCGTGTGCTTACAGGATTCGTTATAGCTGATTCGAAAACAGCAGATATAAAAGAAAAGATAAAACCGATACGCGATGTGCTTGATGAAGAACCAATCTTCGATAGAACTGCACTTAAGTTTTATGAATGGATCTCCGAATATTACCTGAGTTCATTAGGAGAAGCCCTTAAAAATTCTGTACCGTATGGAACAGAAATTGAGTCTAAACGCAGAGTTGTAAGCGATAAAGATTTTTGTGAAAAGCTCTTAAATCAAGAAATAAAAGAAACATCACTCCGCGCAAAACTTCTCTCAGCATTTTCTCAAAAAGAAGTTCATAGTATTTCTGCTCTTCAGAAAGAAGTGAAGAATAAAAATGTTTATTCGTTACTCCGCTCATTCGAAAAGATAGGTGCAGTAACTCTCCTTGATGAAACGATCGCTGCAAAAGTTAAAGCAAAAAAAGTAAAATTTGTAAAGCTTGAAAAATCAATTGATGAGATTTATGAACAAATGCCGGAAGTTGAAAAAAAATCTCCCAAACAAGTTGTTCTCTTGCTGGAATTGCTTTCAGCTAAAGAACCAATTGCATTAAGCGAACTCTTACGAAAAACTAAATCCGCAGCATCTACCGTTAATAGTTTAGAGAAAAAAGGATTTGTAAAAATTTTTGATAAAGAGATCGAACGCGTTTATACAGAGACATATAAAGAAGAATCAAAACAGATAATCTTAACGGAACCACAGCAGCAAATTGTAAACCGCATATATGAAACTATAGAAAAAAATATTTTTGAAACATTTCTTTTTCATGGCATAACAGGAAGCGGTAAGACACAAGTTTATATCGAGCTTGCAAAAAAAATTATTGAGAAAGGGAAGAGTGTAATTATACTCGTTCCGGAAATTTCTCTTACACCGCAAATCACTTCACGATTTTATAATTACTTTGGCGATCTCACCGCAGTTCTGCACAGTAGGATGTCTCTTGGCGAGCGTTACGATTCATGGCGCAGAATAATTGCGGGAAAATCCAAAGTTGTAATCGGTCCGCGTTCAGCTTTATTTGCACCTCTTCAAAATATAGGTTTGATTGTTGTTGATGAAGAACATGATCAAAGTTATAAACAATATGATCTGGTGCCGAAATACCACGCTAGAGATGCTGCGATTATTAGAGCTAAATTTAGCGAATGCCCGGTTGTACTTGGTTCTGCTACACCCTCGGTTGAAAGTATGTACAATGCACTAAACGGGAAATTTAATTTATTAGAATTACCTGATCGGATTGATAATGCAAAACTTCCTTTGATAAAACTTGTAGATGTAACGATCGAAAAGAAAATGAAGCGGATGGAAAGCATTTTTTCCCGCGAGATCCTCGATGAAATAGGTAATCGTTTGAAGAAAAAAGAAAGTGTAATAATATTACAGAACCGAAGAGGATTTGCAACTCAAGTTTTTTGTAACGATTGCGGTGAAGTAGTTACCTGTCCGGATTGTTCTGTCTCAATGGTTCATCATCTGAATAAAAATATTTTGCAGTGCCATTACTGCGGTATAGTTAAACATGTTCCTAAAGCTTGTACAAATTGCGGTTCTCTTGCGTTAAAATTTTTTGGAACAGGAACACAGCGTGTTGAAGATGAACTCGATTATTATTTCCCGAGTGCTAAGATAGAGCGTGTTGATTCTGATTCAATAAACAAAAAAGGGAAGTTGGGAGAAATATTAAACAGTTTTAGAAAAGGTGAGATAGATATTCTTGTAGGAACACAAATGGTTTCTAAAGGATTGGATTTTTCAAATGTAACACTTGTTGGAGTTGTTGCCGCAGAAACTTCTTTATGGATACCGGACTTCCGCGCAGATGAAAGGACATTTCAGCTTCTTACCCAAGTTGCGGGCAGAAGCGGTAGAAGTGAAAAAGAAGGAGAAGTAATAATTCAAACACAGAACCAAAAACATTTTGTTCTGCAAAAAGTCTTGATGAGTGATTACAAAGGATTTTACGAAAAAGAAATTCTATTGCGTGAACAAGGAGAATACCCGCCGTTCACGCGTATTGGTCTGATCGAAATGAAAGACGAAAAAGAAGACCGTGTACGAGCTGGAATCCGGGAGTTTTTTGATTATTTACGAAAGTATGGCAAAGGTTTGAAAATGACTCCCCCAACTGAAGCGATCATTTATAAAATTAAAGGAATGTATCGTTTCCAAATTTTAATTAAGAGCCACAAAAAATTTGATCCGTCCGGCAAACAATTACGTAATGCAATTTTAAATTCGTTTGTAGAGTTCAATCAAAAATCACGTTACAGAGATATTAAACTGATTATAGATATTGATCCTCAATCTATAATTTAATTTTAACCCATCCGTTTCGTCCCTTCCCGGGAGGGATTGAGGGGTGGGTAATAAACGATGCAGATAAAAAACAAAAAATATTTTATTCTACACAAACCTTACGGCGCATTAACACAGTTCACTGATAAAGCGAACCGTAAAACACTTTCATCGCTTTATAAATTTCCTAAGGATGTTTACCCGGTTGGAAGACTTGATCTTGACAGCGAAGGACTTTTACTTTTAACTAACGATAAATCATTAACGGATTACCTTCTTAATCCAAAGAACAAACATGAACGTGAATACTTTGTTCAAGTAGAAGGAATTCCTACAGAACAAGAATTACAAAAACTCCGCGATGGAATTATTTTAAAAGATGGAAAAACTCTTCCAGCAAAAGTTAAAATAATTGTTGATCCAAATTTTCCACCCCGCATTTCGCCAATACGTGAAAGGAAAAATATTCCAACCTGCTGGTTAAGTATTACATTGATTGAAGGAAGAAACAGACAGGTAAGAAGAATGACCGCTGCAATTGGGCATCCTACTCTTCGGCTTGTACGCGTTAGAATTATTAATATTTTATTAGAAGACTTAAAGGTTGGAAGTGTTAAAGAAATTAGTGAAAGTGGAATAAAAAAGTTGATTAAAAAAAACCAACTTCAAAAAGAAGTTGGGTTTTAAATAACTACAAAAAAAATTAACCGGCTAAGAAACTTAACCATGGAACTGCTTTCGCTATGGCAAAGAAAAGCAATCCAAATACCAACCATACGGCAACAACTCCAATTATATATTTCTGAGTATTACTGCTCTTAAACATTTTTGCTAAACCGATACCGAACACAACATAAAACCAGATAGAAAAAAGATCAAGTTTTCCTAATAAGAAACCTGCAATAGTATTTTTTTCTGTTCCGATAAAATCAGCAACGCTTGTTCCAGTAAAAAGTTTATTCATTGCTAGTGCAGCAATAACCATAATTATCATTTGAATGGCGATAATATAATGAGGTAAACCATATGCGACCATTGCTTCTTTGTAAGTTCCTTCGCCTTTCAAAACAAATTTTGCAAGAATTAAAAAGACTCCAGATACAATAAAGAAAAAGATAAAAGTAACAATCGGAATTCCTACAAAAACGCCAATCATCCGCCCCACTCCGCCTTGTTCCATTGTATCTCTAATAGTCTCAAGCTGTTGATCGGCTTGAGCTTGTGTCATTTCTCCTTTAGCAACAGCATCATTAAATTGTTTTTCCACCGCTGTTATCTGCTTCTCAAAAACTGCAGCTTTTATGGTAGGATTATTCATCATTAAAAATTGAGAAAGAATTGCTACCACAATTACAATTAAAATCGGAATTACCCAATCGGTTGTCTTGGGTGGAAATTTTGACATTTTTCCAAAAGTACTGTTTGGTTCGGAGAATACACCAACCAGCTTATCAGAGTGGCTCATCTCAAATTCTTCTTGTTCAATAGAGGACATTTTTGGAGCTTCTTGGTTTTGCATTTCTTCCATTTGGTTACTCCTCTTTATTTAATTGTTTGGTGAGGTTTGCTGAACCAAATTTAACAAAAAAATTACATGAAGCAAGAATTGAAATATAATTTTTTATGAAAATTTTGGAGTATTAATTTGTCTTAAGAAAGATTAATCCCGCAATACCATGAACCATTATGATTGAAGATATCGATAAGGTAAGCCAGCTATCTAAGATTAGATGCCCGTTAACAGTTTTATCAGCAATAAGATATATTATCGTCAATATGATAAACTGCAAACCCCCGGCTAAGTTCCCAGTTTTGTAAAAAAGTTGCAATTCTCTTTCATCGGGCATTACTCTTAGCTTCCAAATTATTACAGGTAGGAAAGCTAATAAAGATAACGACACACCCCCCACTGCACCGAATAGTAAGATCAATATAAAACATGATGTTCCAACTACAGTTTCGAAGTAATATCTAAATTTCATTTTATTTCTCCTTTTCTAAGAAAAATATTTCTTCAACTTTTTTGTTAAATACTTTTCCCATCTTTAACGCAAGAGGTAAACTCGGGTCGTACTTTTCACGTTCAATTGCGTTAATTGTCTGGCGCGATACATCCACAAGCTTTGCAAGATCGTCTTGAGATAACCTTCGCTCAGCACGCAATATGTGAAGTGTATTTTTCATTCATACTTCTCTTTTACAAACTCTGCACCTAATACATAAGCTATAATTGCTATCACGGCAAGGATTACCAATATGTAATTCAGCATTGTGGGCGCGAAATTCAGAAAAACAAAAATTAATGCGAAAAGAAAAACTAAAGTGGTTGTAAAGGCAATGTTCAAAGATTCTAAATGGATCTTTAGTTTTAACTCATCTCCCTGCATGATTTGAAAATGATATCCGATCGAACAGTAAATAAAACCAACACAAGCTAGAAGAGAAGAAACTAAAAAGAGAGGTCTCGTGATCGCCCCACTTTTTTCAAGCCCAACAGATGCAATAATAATTTGCAATAAAAACATTGGCGCAAACAAAAAGATTGTAGATGCAATCAATATCTTTCCCTTATGTGGAAACGAAAAATTCTTTAGTATGTTTTTCATATTGACCTCCAGCCAAATTAGTTACTAAACTTAACTTATAGTATTCTTTACAAAAAGTTAAGCATACTTTACATAGCATTTTTAACAATTATTCTTAAAACCTTCGAGGTTAAAACCGAAAACCTCGAAGGTTGTTTGAATAGGAATTCGTAATTTTGATTAAAGGAAAAATTTTCATCCTACACTGAGGATTTCATGAAGACCATTATTGAACCATTCAAGATCAAATCCGTTGAACCAATCAGATTTACCACAAGAGAAGAGCGAGTTAAAATTTTAGAAGTAGCCGGCTACAATCCTTTTATGATTCGTGCAGATGATGTGCTGATTGATCTTCTAACCGATAGTGGAACATCTGCGATGAGTTCTGATCAATGGGCGGGGATAATGCGCGGTGATGAATCGTATGCGGGCGCAAAAAGTTTTTACAATTTTGAAGCGGCAGTTAAAAAAATTACCAGTGATGAATTCATCATACCAACTCATCAAGGAAGAGCTGCCGAAAAAATTATTTTTTCAATTCTTGGCGGACCGGGAAAATATTTTGCGAGTAATACATTTTTCGATACAACACGTGCAAACATAGAATTCACCGGTGCTGAAGCTGTTGATCTTTTGGTGGAAGTTGGGAAACATCCCGAACTGCGCGCGCCATTCAAAGGTAATATGGATGTTGAAGCTCTCGAAGCGTTCATCAAAAAAATTGGCAAAGAAAATATTCCTCTTATTGTTCTAACGGTAACAAACAATTCCGGCGGAGGTCAGCCTGTTTCGATGCAAAATATTAGAGAAGTAAAAGATGTGTGTAAGAAATACGGCTTACCTTTATTCCTGGATGCATGCCGTTTTGCGGAGAACGCTTATTTCATCAAACTTCGAGAAAAAGGTTACGAGAATAAATCTGTTCTGGAAATTTGCCGGGAGATGTTTTCATACGCGGATGGTTCAACGATGAGTGCAAAAAAAGATGCACTTGTAAATATCGGCGGATGGCTTTCACTCAACGATGATGAACTCGCGATGAAATGCCGCAATCTTTTAATTGTTACAGAAGGATTTCCAACTTACGGCGGATTAGCGGGCCGGGATCTTGAAGCCATTGCTCAAGGTTTGGAAGAAGTTGTTGATGAACATTATCTTCAATACAGAATCCGCAGTACGGAATATCTTGGTGAAAAAATGTTGAGTGCCGGAATTCCAATTATTGAACCGCCGGGAGGACATGCTATATATATAGATGCAAAAAGATTTCTACCTGGTATTCCACCGGAACAATATCCAGGACATTCAATTGTGTGCGAACTTTATATTGAAGGCGGAATTCGTGCGTGCGAAATCGGCAGTATAATGTTCGGGAAATATGATAAACAAGGGAAATTGATTCCGGCAATGATGGAGCTTGTGCGTCTCGCAATTCCAAGAAGAGTTTATACACAAAGCCATATTGATTACGTTGCTGAAGTTTTAATTGAGGTTTATAAGAATAGAAGTAAAATTAAAGGTTACCAAATAATTTACGAAGCTCCGATGCTGAGACATTTCACTGCTAAATTCAAACCTCTTTAATTCTTCGCGGACTTACTGATTATTTGAACACTTAGTGTTTGAGCTTATTAGCCGCCGAGTATGAATAGGAGAATGATGAAAAAACAGTTCACATATAAATCCGATAAACAAATTTGGAGAATTCTTATCTCCGATTCCGATAAACTTATTCTCGAAACACGCGATCTTAACACAAAAGAAGTTTTCTTTAATTGTTATTACATTGAAAACGGAGAAAATATTTTTTGCGATTTTCAGCTTGATGAAAAATGCTGGGTGGGTATTGAGGAAATTTATAAAGATATTATTTTTTTCCACTACTTCCCCAAACCGGATATGCCGCTTCATAAGGGAATAATTGCATTTGATATCGCATCGCAAAATATTTTATGGACGAACAATGAATTCTCTTTTCTTTTTACAAGCGACTATAAAGTTTACGGATTCAAACAAGGATTTGAAGAAAGATATTTTTCTTCTCTTGATTATTTAACCGGTGAATTAATTGAAGAGCACGGTTCAGATCATAAAAAAATTAATTCTATTAAAAAATCTGCCGATGATAAAAAAGATTGGAGTTCGTATCTTTATCCCCAAGTTTTTTCTAATGATGAAAAAGATCCTAGGATTGCAGAAGCAATACGAAGACAGACCAATAATACCAGTGTTGAAGGTGACGTAGATTATAATTTTAAAAATGACATGCTCTTCTTTAACTATCACACAAAAGTATTTGAGAATAGTTTTGTAAATAAATTTCTAACAATTAATCTTAAATCAAACAAAGTGATTCTATCTGAAATTATAAATGCCAATGCTTCAGCATTATTTACGGACTCATTCTTTATTTATAAAAAATATCTTTTCCTTCTTCACGAAAAGAATGAAGTTGTTGTTTACGAGCTAGAGTAAGATTACAATTAAGAGTAAAATGAAATGGAACTATCATTAGAAGAAAAAAAAATACTTCTCGAAACTGCACTTGTTTCCATTAAATCTGTTTTTACCGGAGAGAAAATCCCAAAACCAGATTATAGAAAACATCCGGTTTTCAATTCGCACGCAGGTGCTTTTGTAACTCTTACAAAAACCGGTTCACTGCGCGGATGTATCGGGTACATTATTTCGGATAGACCGTTGTTCGAAACCGTATATGATGCGGCAATACAAGCATCACAAAATGATCCGCGGTTTCCTTCTGTCCGTCAATCGGAAATTAAAGATCTCTCAATAGAAATTTCAGTTTTATCCGAACCATTTCCCCTTAACAATTATGATGAGATAGAGATCGGTAAACACGGATTGATACTCGAAGAAGAAGGAAGACGCGGACTTTTACTTCCTCAAGTTCCTATAGAACATCATATGAATCGTGAACAATATCTCGATGCAATTTGTCAGAAGTCAGGATTTTCGCCAGGTTATTGGAAAACAAAACAGCTTAAGTTCAACGCTTTTACTGCAACTGTTTTTTGTGATTCTTCGATAAGCTCAGAATCTAAAGCGGAGAAGAAATGAAAAATATTCGTGAATCGGCTGTAGCGGGAATGTTTTATCCCGGTTCTCCCAGCAAACTAAAAGAGGATGTTCAGCTTCTGCTTAACACTTATAAACCACAAGATATTTTTAAAAAAGTTGCCGGGATTGTTTCACCTCATGCGGGATATATTTATTCCGGAAAGACAGCGGCATTTGCATTCAATGCAGTTAAGGGAAAAAATTATAAAACAATAATTATTATTTCACCAAGTCATAGAGAATATTTTGCAGGAATTTCTATTTATAACGGCGATGCATACAGAACTCCGTTGGGAGATGTGCCAATCAATAAAGAAATTAGCAAAAGAATTTGTGCCGGGAGTAAAATAATTTATGAAGGAATAAACGGACACCGCACAGAACATGCTGTTGAAGTACAAATTCCTTTTCTCCAGATGGTGATGAAAGATTTTTCAATTGTGCCGATTGTTATGGGTGATCAAAATAAAATGTATATCAATGAACTTTCTCAAAGACTAGCCGGCGTTATGGATGATGAGACACTAATTATTGCAAGTTCGGATCTTTCTCACTTCCACTCAAAAGAACAAGCCAACGAACGCGATTCCATTGTTGAAAAACGAATAGCGGATTTTGATTATGACGGATTGCAGAAAGATTTAGAAACCGGAAAATGTGAAGCATGCGGCGGCGGAACTATTGTTACAATGATGAAAACAGCTGATCACTTGAACAAGAAAAAATCCAAAATTCTTTCGCGTACTGATTCCGGCGATGTTACGGGCGATAATTCTGAGGTTGTCGGTTATTTAAGTGCTGTGATATTTAATTAATAACTCACCTTACGCAAAAACTATTATCATTCATGATCATGTTCTTGATCTTAATCATGATCTGCCGTTAAAATACTCAGAAGAGCAAGATCATGAGC
>JBBAAM010000063.1:0-18442 GCA_041658245.1 Melioribacteraceae bacterium | reverse complement strand
TTACCGCTTACATCGCGGTTTATCAAAAGTTAATAAACAAAAATATTTTCTATGGTACTTTTTTCTAAAACCAAAATAATTTATTATAAATACAGCAACACAAAATGACTATTATACCCATTCTGAACGGAACGAAGTGGAGTGAAGAATCTAATAATTGAGCAATGTAGTTTTCAGATTCTTCTCCCGATGAATCGGGATCAGAATGACGAGTGGCTGTATTCATCCTTTTTAGAGAGAACTAATGATTAGAATTAATAAAAATATTTCAATTAAGGAAAGTGAGCTATCCTTCAAGTTCATCCGTTCTTCCGGACCGGGCGGACAAAATGTAAATAAAGTTGCAACTGCAGTTCAATTACGATTTGATATTACTTCTTCAAAATTATTAATTGAAGAAGTTAAGACAAGACTAAAATCTATTGCCGGAAGAAAAGTAACTAAGGATGGGATTTTAATTATTGAAGCGAACCGGCATAGAACGCAAGAGAAAAACCGCCAGGATGCAATTGCAAGATTAATAGTATTGATTGACAAATCTTTTCAAAGAAGGAAACGTAGAATTAAAACAAATCCTTCGACTGCCTCAAACCAAAAAAGAATTGAAGTGAAAAAAAGATTAAGTGAAAAGAAAAAAATGAGAAAATATTCTGATCAGTAGTGATAATTCTAGGTGGTTAAAGTCATTACAATGTTAGTGGTCGGCTTTCTTTTTCCCCGAGGTCGTGCCATCAAATATTGTTGCAAAAATTTTGTCCAAGTCTTTGTCCAGATTTCCATTGTAGTCCTTGTGTGGAATTTTCAATTTCTCCAATGCTTTCTTAAATCGTTTATAGCCGTCTTGTGTTCTCAACTCAATCCAATTTATTTTCAAATCGTCAAGTTGGTTTTTATTTTGCTGTGAAAGTTTGTCTGCTACGAAAACATTTGTTGCTCTTGCAATTACTGCGTCCGCACTTTCTGGATTTCCTCTGCCCATCAGTTTTGCTTCGCACAAAAATTCTTTTCCGTCTTTGAGAAAATAAAAATCTATTTCTCTGTCAAACCCTTTTGAGTTATCTTTTTTAAACTTCACTTTATAGTTTTCTTCACTTACTGAATAAAGTTTGCAAAGAGTTTGCATCAATGGATTTTCAACTCTTTTTCCCGCTGTACTCCAAAGTCCGCCACGAAGTTCAGCCCGCTTCACCGCAAGCGTATTGATAACAATTAAACTTTCGCTAACATTTAAATCAACTGAAACACCTTTGAGTTTTATTGTCAATGTTAATTCTAATTCGTGTTCTGTTTTAACAAGTTCTTGTATGCTTTTGTAAAGAATATCGTAATGTTCATTTGATGCGTCAATAATTATTTCTTTCGTTGACGAATTAAACATATTGTGAATTGTCTTTTTGTTCAAACCCGAATTGATTGCGATTTCACTTGCTGGTAAATTCGAATTTAGAAATGCATCTTTATACCAATCAGCTGTAATACTTTTGCTTTGCAATTTTGCGTCAACAATTTTTTTGAAAAAGTCAATTGCGAATTGGAGAAACTCTGCATCGATAAGCGTTACGACTTCAATTCTATAATCGTCCCCTTTTAATAATTTGCGAATAATATTTTTCGCTACTTGTTCGGTTAATGTCATATAATTGTTCGCTGAAAATCTTTTAGAGATAAAAATTGTGTCGGGTGCTCATCAAATATTCCATTTGTTTTTTTTGATTTCATATAACCGAAATATTTTTCGTCTTTTTCCGTGAGAAAAAAATATCTGTCCAAACTTTTTGCTGTCTTGCCGACTGTGCCACTGCCACCAAAAGGATCAAACACTAAATCGCCTTTGAAAGAATAATACTGAATTACTCGTTTGCAAAGTTCAACAGGAAAAACTGCTGAATGAATTTTATCAAAGCAGGGGCCAATCTTCCACACATTATTTGTTTCGTAGCCGTCTGGCACTTTGCTTTCTTTAACTGTTTTCCAATCGTATTGCTTAATGTTCCAATCCAAAAGTTTTTCTGTGCTCTTGCGATAAACCATTAAATATTCTGTAATACTATTCGGTTTGTACCCAAGCGGTTTGCGGTGTTGCATAAAACCACCGACACGATTTTTCACAGATGCTTCTGGCTTCATCCAAACAATATCGTCAATAAATTCCCATCCCATTTCCATTAGGTAAGGATGAATATCAAACGGAATTGGGTAGCGCTTGCTTGAATGTGAGCGGCTAATTCTCGGAATGATAATCGGAGAAGTATTAAGAATTAAAAATCTTCCCTCCTTAGTTATGCGATGAACTTGTTTAAAAACTTCTGCAAGAAATTCTAAATAGCGTTTATATGAAGGATAAATTGAGTAGTCCCTTGCATTGTAATATGGTGGTGATGTGAAAGTAAGATGAACACTTTCATCCTTCAGCATTTTCATTGTTTCAATCGTGTCGCCATTCACAACGACATTTTTCAAATATTCGTAACTCTCTGTGTGCGGTTGATTAGAGAGAGTTTTTTGTGTAGCTAAAAACTCTTTGTAAATCACTGTCCTCACCATTTCATTTTCGTGATTGATGAGTGGTTTTAAGCTGTTGTCAATTTTTTCTTCGCCTTTGAAAACTAAAAGTCCTCTGATTGCTTGGCAAACTACTTTCGGGTCGGTGTCTTGGAGAATTTCAATGAGAATGTTTTTTGCTTTCGGATTTCTCATTCGTCCGATTGATGAAACGGCTTCTCGTCTTACATTCGTGTCGGTGTCAGTTAGGGCAACTTTTTTTAGGGTTTTTAAAAAATCATCGTCTGTCAGCTTGCCCAAGTTCTTTACTGACCAGAAACGAACTTGACTACTCTTGCTGTCAAGGAGTTCAGGCAGAAAACTGCCGTCAAAATTGACGGGAAGTTGTCCTAAGTTTTCAAGAATGTTGAGAACATAGCCGTTGCTTTTCTTGTGTTCACGCACAAGTTGTCCGATAGCGCCGTTGCCATCGTTTTTTAATTCCTTTATTTTTTCCTTTGTCAGCATTTTTTATGCAAAGTTACTTCAAAGTTAGAAATATAAAAAGTAATTTGTCGAAAAATCCTAAACATGTTTTGTTTAATGCAATAAAGTTTCGAGTTTGTGCTGTCGTCAAGGGGTAGTCGCTAACTAGTATAATTATACCAATGTTCGTTTATCCTTTCAATTTGAGGATGTTTATTTTTTATACACTGTATTCTTAGCGGATTAACGATTTCCCCAAATATCCTGAATGTTGATTAGAACATAGAGAGAAAATTATTTCATTGCAAGAAAAAATAATTAATTAGGAACGTTCGGAAGAATTAGAGGAAGCTGCGGAAGAAAGAGTGCGTAAAGAATCCACATTGTAATACACATTGTTATTGGAATCATAAAATTATCATCTGCTCGCATTGCATAAACATTTTTGTTGGCATAGTTTTTCTGTACACAAGCTATCGAATGAAACTATGCCAAATGGGTGATTTTTTCAGTTTCTTTTTCCGATAAATGGAATAAGCATTGGCACTTTCTTTTGATATTCTTCGTATGCTTCCCCATGAAATTTGCGGAGGTCTTTTTCTTCCAGGAATTTTACCGCAATATAAATGTAGATGGTAGTGGTTACGGAAAATATTATATGTCCGAGTGTCATTACAGGCGTTGCCCAGAATGCAATTATGAAACCAAGCATAATGGGGTGTCTCACTATTTTGTAAAAGAAATTTGTTTTAAATTTTGGATGTTGAAATTGTTTATTCAGCAGATTGTCAAAGACCTGCTTCAACCCAAACAAATCAAAGTGATTAATCATAAACGTAGAGAGAAATACCACAAGCCATCCGAAAAAATAAACACCATTCAAAATCATAGCAGCGGCTTGATTTTCGGCTTTCCAGACTATCGATGTCATCGGTTGCCATTGCCAGTAAATTAAAAGTAAAGCTAAGCTTGACAGCAGGACAAACGTACTGCGTTCGATTGCAGGATTAATAATATTTGTCCACCATTTTTTAAACGCAGGCCGTGCCATTATACTATGCTGTATTGCAAATATGCCTAGCAATAATGCATTGACTAAAAATGCTTCCATAAAGGTTGTCTCCGTTCCTGAGTCAATTGATTTCGGAACGATAAAATTTCCTACAAACCCTATTGCATAAAGAAAAGCAAAAAGGAAGACTATGTAAGCGAATACTCCGTAAAGAAATGCTATTGACTTTTTCATAAACGACTCCCAAAAGTTGAATAATAATACATAAAGTCTTATTTAATGACAAGAAATATTTCCCTCTTCTAAAAAAATAATTCATTTGGTACGTTTGTTAAACAAGAGGAAGCTACGGAAGAAAGAGCGCGTAGAGAATCCACATAATAAAAGCCCATCCATACCCTTCTCAAAGGGAAGGGTTTTTAAAATCGACCTTAGTTATAGAATTATAACCTCGAAGCAAGTTTCTAAGAATTTTTTCGATTAAAATCTTTTTTTTTCCCAAGATATTCCATGATCGAATCAATAGAAGTTTTGATATCGTACAAGTACTTTTTAATCTCAAGACTCATACAAAACCGACTTTGTTTGATTTAAACTTTCGATAAAAAAGGATTCGATAATGAATTTTCTGTTACTAAATCTATTTTCTTTTTGAAAATCTCTTGTAGTTTATAATGAATAGTAAAATAGTTTTCAGTATAATCTTCAATCGTAAGTTTGTCTGAGAAACTAATTAAAAAATCTAAATCACTTTCCTCGTTAAATTTGCCTGTAGATGCAGAACCAAACACGTATAGACTTTTGACGCCATAACGTGAGCATAGTTCTTTTATAAATTCCATTTTTTCAGTAATTATTTTGTTCATTTTCAATTATTATAATGTTAAAACAAATATAGGGGTTTTATATAACTTAATAAATCAGGTAGAAGAATATAATAAGAATGAGTTATTGATCAATAATTGACAAAAACAATTACAACCAAACTTATTCAATTAGGTACGTTTGGCAAGACTAACTTGAGTAACAACGGCGTTTTAATGATCGTTGTTAGGCTTGTTAGCAGAAGAGCTTAATAATCATTTATTAAACTGCAACATACTCCGCAAATGATTGAGATTGGGGAATGGGCATATTATCTTCAATCATTCCCTTAATGTGCAGTTGAATTGCTTCATGCATATTCTTTTCGGCTTCTTCCCGAGTTACACCTGTAGCGATACATCCTGGCAAATCGGGGGAGTAAGCTGAAAAATTATTCTCAGTTTTTTCTATAACGATAAGAAAACGGCGCATGGCTATTTCTTCTCCTTTAATTGTGATTGTTTTAATATACTATTTAAAGTGCCAGGTGCCAAATCGTCATTTGGGTGACCGGCAATCGTGACTCTCCCATGCTTCGTTGGATGTTTATATTGCCCATGACTTCCTGTTGTATCAACATGATACCAACCGTCCTGTTCTATTAACTTGATGATTTCACGGACTTTCATTATAGACTCGATTTGTTAAGCATTCCCGCTAACAAGTGTAACTACGCAATATTTAGTATACCCGCCTGCCAAAGAATCTGTTCGGCGGGCAGGTCCTTCCAATTTGGGAGGGATATACGCCATTGATGTTCATTTATTTTTTTATACACTGCATTGTTAGGGGATTAACAATTTCCCCAAATATCCTAAAAGTTGATTAAAACATAGATAGAAAATTATTTCACTGCAAGAAAAATTAACTAAGAATAAAAAATAATTAATTAGGTACGTTCGGAAGAATAAGAGGAAGTTGCGGAAGAAAGAGTGCATAAAGAATCCACATTGTAATGCACATTGTAATTGGAATCATAAAATTATCATCAGCCCAATCTCCGGAAATGTTCTCTGCAATCGCACCTATCGCAACGGCTATAAAGCCAATCAAATATTCTGTGAAATTTCCTTCAATCTTTGGCGTGAGCAAAATAACAAAGCATGAAAAGAAAAAGAATGCAAGGGTTCCTTCTAAACTCTTAAACAAAAATTTTGTCTTACCGAATTTTCTTCCGATTAACGCAGCCGAGATATCACCAATAATTAAAACGGCGAAAGCCGTAACAACAAATACTTTGGAAAATATTAAAATAACTATAACGGCAGAAATTAGAACATAAGTAGCACCGTTAAGATTTTTTTTCTTTGAATCCTTTTCGTGTTTTCTAAGAATGATTCCGAAAATTTTATCTATTAAATCTGCAAGCGATTTGCTGTAATATCTTCCGTAATCCAAAAGAAGTGAAAAAATAGTCAAAGGAATCAGTATGTTTAATGCCAGTTCCTTTGTTATGAAATAATAAATGGTTGGGATAGAAAGAGAAAAAAGATGAATTGCTTTTCGCAGTACTTCACTCTTATAATCTATCGTAGCGCGGTCATTTGCTATCATTACTCTCTGGAGTTTTTACTGATTCTTTTTTCTTTTTATCTACGATCAATTTTTGAACATGGTCCGGAATTTCACTTTCGGCTGCTTTAACCGGATCGGAACCATTCCGTTTAACAGGAGGAAGTTCTTCTCCGCGCATAATTTTATCAACCTCATCACCGTCAAGAATTTCACGTTCCAATAATTCTTTAGAAAGTTTATGAAGTAAATCAATTTTCTCTGAGAGAATTTTTTCAGCACGTTCCATTCCGTTCATTATTATTTTCTTCAATTCCGAATCTATGTCCTGTGCGGTTTGCTCGCTGAAGTCTTTATGCTTTGTAATTTCACGACCTAAGAAAATTTCTTGATCTTTTTGTCCGTACGCAATGGGACCGAGTTTCTCACTCATTCCCCACTCGCAAACCATCTTGCGTGCAATGTTCGTTGATTTTTCTATATCATTTCCCGCTCCTGTAGTGAAACGGTTGAATATCAATTTTTCCGCTGCACGTCCGCCAAGTGCATAAGTTATCATCGCTTCAAGATAATTCTTTGAGTAAGTATGTTTTTCATCAACAGGAAGATATGTTGTAACACCAAGTGCACGTCCGCGTGGAATAATTGTAACTTTGTGAACCGGATCTGCTTCGGGAATCATCTTAGCAACAAGAACATGTCCAATTTCATGATAAGCTGTAATCTTTTTTTCTTCTTCCGAAATGATCAGACTCTTTCGTTCCATCCCCATCATTACTTTATCTTTTGCTTCTTCAAAGTCTTCCATTCCGACAGTCTTTTTATTCTTGCGCGCTGCAAGAAGTGCAGCTTCGTTTACAAGATTTGCAATATCAGCTCCCGCAAGTCCAGGAGTACCTTTAGCAAGTATTTCAAGATCTACATCAACATCGAGTGGAATATTTCTTGTGTGAACTTTTAATATTCCTTCCCTTCCTTTTACATCAGGGCGGTCAACAACAACTTGGCGATCAAAACGGCCGGGCCGTAATAATGCCGGATCTAGAATATCCGGTCTGTTTGTAGCAGCAATAATTATTACACCGCTGTTCTGTTCGAATCCATCCATCTCAACAAGAAGTTGATTTAATGTTTGTTCACGTTCATCATGTCCGCCGCCAAGACCTGCACCGCGGTGACGACCTACAGCATCAATCTCATCAATAAAAATTATACAAGGTGCGCTTCGTTTTCCTTGCTCGAATAGATCGCGGACTCTGCTTGCACCAACACCAACAAACATTTCAACGAAGTCTGCACCGGAGATCGAGAAGAATGGTACACCTGCCTCGCCTGCTACTGCTCTAGCTAATAAAGTTTTTCCGGTTCCCGGAGGTCCTAACAATAAAACACCGCGTGGAATTTTACCGCCAAGTCTTTGAAATTTACCCGGCTCTTTTAAAAATTCTATGATCTCTTCGAGTTCTTGTTTTGCTTCATCTGCACCGGCAACATCTTTGAATGTAACTTTTATTGCAGATTCGGAAATTAATTTTGCTTTGCTTTTTCCAAAGTTAAAAATACCGCGAGTACCACCGCCGCCGGCTCCGCCTTGCATTCTTCTAAAGATCAAAATCCAAACGCCGAAAATCAGAATCCAAGGAATTAATCCGAGAAGAATTGTCATCCATTCGTTCGATTCTTTTACAAATGTGAACTTTACATTTTTTTCTTTCCAAACTTTAATGTTATCCTGAATTATTGCTTGGTCGAATGTTAATGAGAATTTTTGAATATCAACGGGAGTGCCATTGAGATTCTTTTTTTCTTTTTGAATTAATGTACCTTCTAATCTATAATCTGTGGCATCGGATTTAACAACTTTAACTTCGGCAATTTTATTTGCTGCTAAAAATTCTTCGTAAACATCGAAAGTAATTTCGACATTTCCTGAGGAACCGGCTCTCATAAACTGCATAACAATAACCGCTGCAACAATAACAGCACCCCAGCTAAAAACAGTTTTTATAATTTTTCCCCAATCAAATTCACCATCCGGTTTTTGAGGCGGTGTAAATCCTTTCTTGGGTTTCTTCTGTTTAGGTTTGTTATCTTCGTCAGCCATGAATAATTTATTCACAAGATCTTGCATTTTTAATTCTTTCTCCGTTATTCACTTAAAACATAGATTGAGCTTAGATTTCGATACTTCTGTGCGTAATCGAGACCGTATCCAATCACAAATTTATTTGGAATTTTGAAGCCAATATAGTCAATTTTGACTTCATATTTTAAACTCTCGGGCTTCACTAAGAGCGTTGCAACTTTCATACTTGCCGGTGTATGTTCTTTAATAAGTTGTTCGATGTAGTTTATCGAAAGACCGGTATCAATGATGTCTTCAACAATAATTAAATGCCTGTCGTTTATATCTGCATTAAGATCTTTTACCATTTTAACTTTACCGGATGAAATTTTTTCATCTCCATAGCTCGATAATTTGAAGAAATCCATTTCGCAGTTTATTGTAATGTTCTTTAGAAGATCAGACATGAACATAAATGAACCGTTGAGTACACCGATAAATATAGGAAGTTTTGTTTTATATTCTTCGGATATTTGTTTGCCCAATTCAGCAATTCTTTTTTGAATCTCTTCTTCTGATAAGAAAGGAACAAATTTATCCGTTCCCACCCAAATTTCATTTTTTTGATTTTTCATTTCACCCATAATTTATAAATCTTCTTTGTTTTTGAATTCAGTTTGTATCTGTCATCTATCCTTAAACCAACAATCCAGACAATTTGGTTCCGGTTAGTAAGTACAAGTTGATTTTTTCTTTCTGATACGGAGATCTTCGAATCAGTTAGAAAATCAGAAACCTTCTTGAAATTTTTCATGCCAAGCGGTTTGAATTTATCTCCAAATTTCCATGTACGTAAAATAAAATTTTCATTCATTCCTTCAGCAGAAATAAACTCAACTTTTCCATTATTCTTGAATTGGACGTTCTCACTCTTCACTAGTTCTATACCGATTTTTTTAGAATCATATTCTATTTGTCCGTCGGCTTTTAAAGTAACAATTTGATTAGATGTCTTACCGCTTAATTCGATTCTAATACTTTCTTCTTCACGCAAAGCAACAAGCTTTTTAGAAAGCTGAATTTTCTTCCCTTTTTGTTTTTGAATTAGTGAGTTGATCTTAACGTAATCATCATATTCAAATTCATGCTTGAGAAATCTTTTAAAAATAATTTTTAAAATCTCACCCGGGATTTTCCCATCGAACAAATCGGCAAGAAGCAAAGGAAAACTAACTGCATTTGAATTATATGTAACATATTCCGCAATGATATGATCAATCAGTTTATGATTAAGGAACAAAGTGTTCTCAAAATTTTTAGATGAGCGGAAAAGTGCTTCATCAACTGCGGGATTAAGTTTTAACCGAACCAGCGGAAGAATTCTGTTACGGATGTAATTTCTTTTATAATCATCTCTCATGTTCGATGAATCAACACGGAAAGAGATTTTTCCATGTTCTAAATAATTACTGATCTCCTGCTTTGTTAAGCACAAGAAAGGACGGATAATATTTCCGCGTTGGATAGGAATTCCGCTAAAGCCGGAAAATCCTGTTCCGCTGAATAAATTCAATAGGATTGTCTCGGTGTTGTCGCTTTGGTTATGTGCAGTTACAATTTTTGTTGATCGTGTTTTCTCAACAATATTTTGCAAATTACTATAACGGAGTGTACGTGCGGCTTCTTCAATCGAAATTTTATTTTTTTTTGAAAATGATTTTACATTTAGTTTTACAATCTCAACCGGGATTGATCTCTTTTTACAAAACTCTTTGGAAAAAATTTCATCTGTATCAGATTCTTTACTTCTCAACCCGTGATTGAAATGAACAGCGTGTAAATCAACTTTATATTTTCTTTTAAACTTTTCTAAAAAATGCAAAGCAAAAACAGAATCGGGTCCGCCGCTGAAAGCAACTAAAATTTTATCTCCAGCAGAGATCAATTTATTCTGTTCGATAAATCTTAAAACTTTTTGTTCTGTTTTTTTCATTTGTCAATTCCGCTAGTTGTTATTCTGAGCGAAGACGGAGTCGAAACGAAGAATCTTAAATCTATTTTTTAGTTCAGATTCTTCATTCCGATAAATCGGAATTCAGAATGACATACTATGAAAAAAGAAAGTCTCATGAGAGACTCTTCAACAATTATCAATTCTTTGTTGCCCCGGTGAAAAACACCTTCCCCTTTTGGGGAGAATGAGGGGCTTCTATTCTATTTTCAAAATTTCAAACTTTATTAGGCCTGCCGGAACTTTAGCCTGAACAACTTGCTTTGCTTTTGTACCCATCAAAGCCTGGCCGACCGGAGATGTAATAGAAATCTTCCCCTTATCAATATCGGCTTCTTCCGGAGAAACTAAAGTATATTTATAAGTTTTAGAATTGTTCATGTTTTTCACTGTAAGCGTGGAAAGAATATGTGCTTGATCTTTCGGCATATTGGTAATATCAATTACCGATGCTCTTGAAAGGACATCTTCCATCTTGCTGATCCTTAACTCCAGCAATCCCTGCTCTTCTTTTGCAGCATCATATTCTGCATTTTCCGAAAGATCGCCGTGAGAACGGGCTTCGGCAATTCTTTCAGCCATAGCTTTTCTGCCTCCGTTTTTCATTTCGCTAAGCTCTTTTTCAAGCTCTCTAATTCTCTCTTTGCTTAAGTAGACAAAATTCGTCACTCTATAAGCTCCTATTTATTTGTTTGGATAAAAAAAATTGCCACTGCTTTTTTACAGTGGCAACACAAATTTATAAAAATATTGGATTGATTTCAACTAATACAAAGAGGCTGTCTCAAAAGTAATTTTTACAGCTAAAAAGTTGCGTTTTTTAAAACGAAATTAAATCCAACTTACATATTTTTGACACTTTTGATACAGCCTCTTTACTAAAATGGAAATTTCAACCACATTGCATTTGTACGATGAATATTTACAATACGACCTATGAAAGAAGAGAATCCGCAGGAACATTAAACTTTTTATAAAGTTCTTTCATCATTTTCGCAGTTAATTCACGCTTATGATTTAAAATCTCCGATACCCGGTTTTTTCCGCCCAGTGCTTCTACAAGATCTGATTGCTTTAATCCGAGTTGTTCCATTCTAAACTTAATAGCTTCTATTGGATCAGGCGGGGCAATAAAGAAATGTTTTTGTTCATATGCTTCAACCAATGTAGTCAAAATATCCAATAGATCGCCGTTAGAAGTGTTCGGTTTAGCGTCCAACAGTGCATCTATTTTTTTTAGTACTGTTTCATAATCTTTTTTTGTTTTGATCGGTTTGATCGTCATTTTAAATCTCCTCAGCATTTATTTTATCATAATCTGAATGTGTACCTATAAAACGAATGTATATAATCTTAAAATCATATTTGATAACACAAATTAATCTGTACTTATTGCCTTTTATATTAAATACAACTCTGTTATTTGAAATAAAACTTACCGATGGATAGTCAAAAGCAAGATCATTTGGTTTTTGCCAATCGGATTTCTTAGCCTCGGCATACCACGACTTAAGTGCTTGTTCGCCATCAGCATGTTTTTGCCAAAAGTCTTTTAGTTTTTTTATTGATATTACCCGCACATGTAAATATAAGAAGTTCCCGTAATGGGAACAAGAAAATTTTATATTTCAACTAATACTAAACTTTAGCTGCTCACCTCGTCTATTCTGCAGACCGTTCTAAACTGGCAGAAGCGGCATACCTTATTTTCTCTCTCCTCAAGTTTTGAGAGATGGAATTTTCCTTTCGAAATAGCTTCAACATAATTTTTAACATGTTCTGTTGATTTATCAACAAGCTGCTCTACCGATTGGATCTCATCTCCTTTCTTTGTTGATGTAACTCTATCCTTTCCGAAATCATCAACAGCATATTTTAACGAGTAGATGAACATTTCATTTGGAGAATATTTACCATTGAATTTTCTGCTGAGTAATTCACTAGCTGCAAAAAGATAGATCGGAAGCTGAAGCGATATTCCGTTTTTCAGATCATCAAAACTTGGTTTTGCACCGCTCAGTTTGTAATCAACAATGTTGAATGATTTTATTTTATCATTTACCTCAATCCGGTCAATTTTTCCGCGAAGTTTTATGTTGTCAATTATAATTGGTTCCTGATCGCTTAATATCCTATCTGATCCGCGTTCTTTTAACCGTCCGAAGCTTACTTCGAAGAACATGGGAATAAAATCATCTTCGCATTTTCGTTCTGTCTCTATGAACTTGTACAGAATTGATTCTTTTTTATTTCCGTTTAAGCCAAGAATTTTTTCACGTTCGTAAAATGTTAACAGTGATCTAAATGCCGTTAACTGCAGCTGGTTAGTTGCGATCTCAAAAATCAGTTTTTCTGCCTGCTGAAAAATTTTTTCATCACAATTAACAAGTTTGATTTTCTTCTCTCTCAGTGAAGAATAAAATTCATACAATATTGAGTGAAGCAATCTTCCCATTTCTATCGCTTCAATATCTTCTGTCGGTTCTTCAATGGTTTCAATTCCAAGTACGCGCTCAACAAAAAATTTGAACGGACACTTAGCATACGTTTCAAGCTGTGAAATAGAATATTGCTTTGACTTAAATGTATTCAATCTATTAGCAACGACCGGATCTTCGGAACTAATATTTCCGGAATATGGAGATTCAACTAGCGGATCTGCATTTCTGATTCTTTCTATTTCAAGTGCATGCGATATTTTTTCAAGATCAATTGTTACATCATTTTTCATTTTATCACTAATAGATTCTATACCTTTTTTCCCAATGAGAGTTTGCAGATCTTCATTCGAAAAAATTATGTCATCATAATCATTCTCATTTTTTGATGAGATCGAAAAAACTTCTTCAAATTCATCCAGAAAAGTAGAGACAACAACTTCCCTTCCGCTTTCAGTTAACGGGTAAGTCAAAAAAAGTTTTTTCTTCCACGTGCAAAGTGCTTGATAAAAACGGTAACGTTCTTCAGTCTGATGTATCTTTGCTTGTTTCTTAAATGAACCTGAAAAAAATATTTCCGGAGAATAACGCGTGGGCAAATCTCCATCGCATAGACCGCCGATAAATAAATAATTGAATTCCAATCCGCGAATCTCATCAAGAGTAGTGATCTGTACACCATAATCGGATTTTTCTTTTACATTGAAACGTGCCCAATTGCAAGCTGTACGTATTTGATCCATGTAAAAATCAATCGCAAATACTTTTTCATTACCATATTCTTCGGATAAAAGTTGAAATATTTCAGACATTGTTTCAAGAAAATCGGTAAATGCTCTTACATTTTTTTCTTGATCAATCTCGATTCTAAGCAGTCTAAAAGGAATTTTTGTTTTTATAATAAACTCTCTAAACCTTTTATGGAATTCATTAACCGGTAACTTCCCCTCGAAAGGTTTTAGTAATTCCGAAATAAATTGAATATCGCTCAAAGCTTTATTATAAAGGATTTTCTTTGTATCTCCATCAATATCATCATCACCGATGTAACCAAGATTTGCGATTGCATCTTTAAGTGAATTGATCCAATTCTCTTTTCCGGCAACGATTTTTAGCTCTGACGATAGTCTATATAGATTTGAAACATCAACTTCATTTATGTCTATAAAGCCGCTGCTTAATGCGCGGAAAATATTTTTGAAATAAAAATCGTTTTCCGATATCTCTAAAAAATTTACAATGGCAGTAACCGGGTTTGCATTATCAAGCGGTGTTCTATCCGATAGATTGTACGGAAGTCCGTTCTTTTCAAACACATCTTTAATAGTTGATGAGTAATTCCGAATTAAATTAAACGCCAAGCATATTCTATGTGGCTCACATTTTTCATAAGTAATTATTTTTTTTATTTCCCGTGCGATCAATTCTATTTCTTTTTCACGGTCATTAGCAATAATTTTTGAAATGCAGAAAGAATAATCAATTTTGGATGAAAGTCTTTGCGAGTTGAATAATTTATCGCGCAAGATCTTATGAAATTTATTTTGATCCCGAATGTTTTTTTCCTCAATGTTAATAAACCCAAGATGATATAGTTTGTCGTAACATTTATCAAGATGGGAAAAGATCAACTTATTGTTCCGGGAATAATCGAATCTCAAAAATAGTTTTGTGTTGCCCACACCGGAAAGTTTTTGAATGATCTCAATTTCCGGATTTGAAAACTCATTGAACCCGTCAATAATAATTAGATCAACTTCATTAAATAATTTTCGGAAGTTTGCAATAAATTCTTTAGCTGTTAGTTGATTCAGTTGAGCGTAAATATCTCCCGCTTCATAAGCATTTAGTGCAAAACATTTTTTACTGTAATTTTCATAAATGTCCGCAATATCCAATGCCTTTTGTTTCTCTGATTGTTCCAGCTTCTCAGCTTCGCTTCGTAATAAGTTTGGTGTAATCCCTTGCCGCTTGTATTCGGAAATTACATTCTTTATTCTATCCAACGCTCCGAAAGGAATTTCATTTTTATAGAGAGAAAAATATTTCAGATCAATCTCCGCAGCACTTTGTCTGATAAAAACTGTGGCGGCTGCTTCACTCAACTGCTTGAAAGGATGTGTAATAGAAAGAAGTTTTGTTGATATCGTTCCGAGTGTTTCAATGTTTAACCCTGATGTAGCACGGTATGGAATTCTTGATATAAATTCTTTTTTAAGATTTCTTGCTTTACGGTTCGTTGGAACGATCAACAATAATTCGTTCAGCTTAGATGAATCAATCTTTTCACCAATCAAAAGATCAACATTAACATCTCTAATATTTTCTTTTGTCAGTATCATTTACCAAGCATTAAAAATTTATATGAGGTTCTAATTTGTTTTAAAAGATCGAGGTTCAACAATTTTATTATCTCTCTAAAACGCTCTTCGGCATCTTTTCGTGTGGTAACCAAAAGTGTTTCAAGTTCAAGAAATTTTCCAAGTCCTTTAACTTCATCAAGATGAATCCGCGTATTCTTGTATAAATATAATATTCTTTTTTTCTCAACGATTGTATCAATCTTAAAAATATCGCGTAAATATTTCTCCGGATTTTTCCCTTCTAACCGCAGTAATTCATAGTTACTCCATCGTTTCCCTTTTTCATCGCGCAGATATTTTATCAAGGTAAAATTATTCCCTTCTATACGAAGTTTAAGTAATCCGTTCTTGGTCTTGTAGTAAACGTCTTTTTGTTTAAGAATAGCTTTTTTTTCGGCATTTATTCTTCTTAGTACTTTTAGTAATTTCGTATGCGATTCTACTTTTATTTTTAGTTCTAAATTTAAAGGCATTTTTTTGAACCAATTTATGATTTGTGTTGTCTAAGGAAAAAGAGATTATTCCATAGTGTGAACTAATTTCTCCGGTTGATTTTTAACATATAATCCATATCTTTAATAAGAAGCTTAGCAAAAGGAAATATAAGATGAAAGCGTTAATGATTCTTCTGTTACTTGTTCCACTTGGTTTAACTAGCGGACAAAAAATCGGTGAACTTGCACCGGTAAGACCGCCTGAAATATTTCCAAACAATACTTGGGGCGTGGATATTATGTTTGGCGAGGGCGGATTTGGTCTTGGTACTTTTTATAGAAGATTAGTTACTCAGGATCTCACCGGATTTATTGATTTCTCAATCTCCGAAACAAAAGATGAACGCGAAGTTCAATACATTGATTACTTCGGCAACACTTTTACTCCGGATAAAGTAAACCGTTCTTTCCAAATGCCGATAAATTTTGGTTTACAATACAGATTATTTTCAGAATCATTAACTGAAAACCTGCGCCCGTATTTAACATTTGGAGTTGGACCTACTTTAATTATAACCACACCTTACGATAAAGAATTTTTTAACGCATTCGGTTATGCACAAACCAAATATGCTATTGGCGGATATGTAGGATTTGGTGCAAATATGGGAACGAGCAAATCAAATTTGGTCGGTCTGAATGTTAGATATTACTACACGTATGTTTTTGGTGAAGGAATTGAAAATCTTACTAACAATTTTAGAAAAAAATTCGGGCAGTTTGCTTTAACGCTTACCGTCGGGATAATGTATTGAAATTTGAAAATAATTCGTTCAACGGTTTCAGCGAAGAGATCTTTAAATTTCTTCGCGGTTTAGATAAGAACAATTCCGTTGAGTGGTTTCACAAGAATAAAGAACGGTACCAAAAATTTTTAGTTGAACCCGCAAAAGCATTTATCACAGATCTTGCCCCATTCTTAAATCAGCTTAATCCCGCAATTAGAACCGAGCCGAAGTTTAACAAAACAATTATGCGTTTGAATAAAGATATGCGTTTTGCAAAAGGCGATCCTTACCGCGCATTTTTATTAATCCACTTCGGCAGATTCAAATTGGACAGCGAATTTTTTCTCTACTTTGAGCCGGATGATTATCAGATCGGATTGTTCATCAACAACACAAAAGGTGATAATCTTTATTTCAGACAAAATTTATCAAAGTTCAAAAAGGAAATTATTTCCGTCTGCAGCCGTTATAATATAAATGATAACTTCAGTCTATATGAACTTAAGAAAGACACCGAAGAAGTTGTTGGAAAGTTTAATGCGGAAAAACATTACAGCAAGCTGGAAGAAATTGATTGGATAATTCTTCACAAGAAGAAAAAACCAAGTCTAAAAAAACTTTACTCGAGTGTAATAATTCCCGAAATGATGAAAACAATAACAACACTTTACCCTCTTTACTGCTTTGCAATCTCACCTCAACCGACGAAAGAATTACAGAAGATTGAATGAGTCGATAAATATGCAGTTGGCGGTTAGCCGTCTGCAGCATTCAATAATAACTGCTCACTGCCTACTGCTTACTGCACACTGCCAACTGCTAACTAACTATTGACAACAATTTCCTTTTAAGTTAAGTTGAGATAGTACCAAACACCATCTTTAACCGGGGTACTTTGTTTTGAAGTTAGGACAAAGAAAAATAAATCTACCTTTTCTATCTACATTAATTATGAAAAAAATAGTCGGAATGATATCACGCATAAAATTTAGAATATTGCATGAAAACAAAATAAATGTTGGTAGATAACATTCCTCGCCATTGTATCTGTTGGCGGGTTAACTAATAGTTATACAATTAATTGAAGGATAATATGACTTTTAAAAAGAAATATGGCATAGTTATTCTTTTAGATGCCTTAGGCGTTTCGGGATATAATGAAAATCAAATTAAAGAGTTTTTATCTGCTAGGCAAGAAATTAACGAAATAGTCAAAAGCCTTACAATAACAGATACTTTGAAAGAAATTGGATACATAGGAAAATTTTATCCACCTATTATATTCTCTTTTGGAGATACAGTAGTTGTAACTATAGAGTTAAAAAGTAAAAAGTTTATAAAGGATCACATTTGGATAGTGTCATTATTAATGAAAAGGTATTTGTTTCATTCATTGGAAAAGAGAATTTTGTTTAGAGGTAGTTTTTCAATAGGTAATTATATAGCAGATTCTGATAGTAATACTATAATGGGTGAAGCATTAAATGATGCTGCTAGTTGGTATGAAGCGTCAGATTGGATGGGAATATTTTCAACTCCAAAAACTAATTCGTTACTTGAATATCTTTATTGTGATTACAAAAAAGTTAATAATATGAAACATTTTCATGACAATGGTATAACGTATTTGCATAGCTACAGTGTCCCATTGAAATTAGGTGGTAATATGAATTCATATGTAATCAATTGGCCATCCGCGTTTTTTGATAAAACGTTATTATCAATTGAGGGTAAAGAAAATCCTGAAAAATATTTTTTAGAAATTATGAGTTCTTTTACTATACCAAAGGGAAGTGAATCCAAGTATGAAAATATTAAAAAATACTTCTATTATATTGCCGAAAAAAGATTAAAAGATAGCCAAGAGAATAATAAATAAAATAAATTGTATAACGAGACTGTCGAAAAAGTATAAGAAGGTTCAGTAAAAAGTTGGAATATGAAAGAAGTTTAAATAAATTCCTGAAAACAATTTCATAAATAGTTTT
>JBBAAM010000062.1:0-18905 GCA_041658245.1 Melioribacteraceae bacterium | reverse complement strand
ATTCTTTCCCTTTACAAGTTTCTTGAGTTGTTCTATTTCTGTCATAAAATTCCTTTTTTATTTATGACAAAGATAAACAAAGTTTATGACAATGTAAAGCTATTTCTGTGGCAGAACACTAGTAGTTGCAGAAGCCCGCGCACGTCTGGCATTATTAAAACAACCTGCAGATGCTATCCAATCAAAACGTTCGAATCGACAAATCCAAGATGTTAATGCTTCTGGCTCTCCCTCTCCCGATGGCAGATATCTTTCCTTTACAGATGTTAGTAGGAATTGTCTCGGAATCTACGACTTGAAAAGCAAGGAACGTAAATTTTTTGCAAATCCTGACTCCAGCCGTGACTGGATGTACGTTTATTCATCTGTCTGGTCTCCGGATGGAAAGCAGATTGCCTATCAGTTTGGCGGCAGCGGCTTGTATGGAGACAATCAGTCTAAACATGAAATTCGTCTGATAAATATAGATGGAACAGCACACCGTACGTTGTGTAAACAAGATGATTCGGATAGTGTTGTTGTTTGGCTAGCAGATTGGTCGCGAGATGGTAAATATCTTCTAACATGGTTTGCCCATTTTTATCCAAATTCAAATATCTCCGAATATGCAGATCTTACTCTTATTTCACTAAATGATGGTACCACAAAATTTATTAAAAGGGTGCCGGCTTGGAATTGGAGGCTATCTAATAAAATGTTCTTCTCACCGGACAGCCGTTTTATTTCCTATAGCGCTCCAACAATAATAGGCGGGAAGACTTGCGATGTTTTTGTGATTTCCGCTGATGGAAGCAACGAAATAAATATTTCACAGAATCCTGCCAATGATATTGTAGTTGGCTGGGAGCCAAACGGTAATCGGCTCTTGTTCTCAAGTGACCGGAGTGGTAGTCACAATCTATGGGCTAGTCAGATCGTCAATGGCCAGCTTAAAGGATTTCCAGAACTGATAATGAATAACATTGGCAAGATTTACCCGATGGGATTGACAAACGATGGATCTTTGTACTATTCAGTTGAAAGCGGTAAGGAAAGACCCGATGATTTTAATACTGACAGTAATATCTATTTGGCGTCGTTAGATCCGCAGACCGGGAAAATTCTCTCTCCTCCCGTACTGGCAACTATGAATAACAACGGATTCAATCATTTGGGATCTTGGTCACCTGACGGCAAAAGACTACTCTACTACTCGTTATTAAAGAACAGCAAATCACCAAAATGGTTCATACTAACACCGGAAACCGGATCAGAAAAAGAAGTTAAAGCTCAGATTGATTCCAATAGTTTTTTTGGCGGCTCTTCTTGGTTCCCTGATGGAAAGCATTTGGCTTCTTACATTAGAATGTCAAACAAAGAAAGTGGGATTTACAAAGTTGAAATAGAAACCGGAAAAATAATTCCTTTAGTTATAAGCAAGGATACAACTTTCTGGGCGCCTTCAGTTTCACCCGATGGTAAAATTATATTCTTCGAATCAAACCTGAAGGGAATCTATTCGTATGATCTTGAAAGGAAAGAACGAAAACTACTTTTCCAAAAAGATGAGGATCAATATTTACAGGGTCGCGGACTTTCGCCCGACGGAAAACAATTAGCTTTACTACTTTATATAGCAGAGAATTCTGAAGCCATAATGGTGAGGCCATCTTCAGGAGGAGAACCACGTGAAATTTTCCGATCGGAAAATGTCGGATTTTTCTCAAAGTTTAGTGGACCCCGATGGTCGCCTGATGGGAAATACATCTACTTTGTAAAGTGGTTTACTAAAAAAAATGGAATAGAACTCTTCCGTGTTTCCGTACAAGGAGGCACTCCGGAACCAATTGGGATAGTGAATTCACCTCATACTTTCTCAATTCGTCCGGATGGTAGAGAGATAGCATTCTGTGCACCGATGGAATCCAAGACAGAAATCTGGGTGCTTGATAATGTCTTTGCTGAGAAGGAAGGAGTAAGTAACGGCAAGAAGTAGGAGAAACAAAATTTTAACAAATGGAAAATAGAATCATGAAACTTACTAAGCTCATTAAACTCATCATATTATTTTCCTTTACAGTTAATTATGCACAAACAAATTCTGAGAACTATTACAATAATCTTTTTTACACATGTAAAGTGTGGGGCTATTTGAAGTACTTTCATACTTCATTAGCGGAAGGAAAATTAAGCTGGGATGATGTTTTATTAAACAATCTTCCGAAACTTAAAACTGTTACCACTAAGAACGAGTTTAATGATCATTTAGCCTTTTATTTTAATGTTGTTGGAGATATGCAAACACCAACTACAACTCTGCCAAATGTTCCGGATGATCTGAAATATAATCTTAAGACGGACTGGTTTATTAATAATAGTTTTTCAAGTACTACTACCGGCATCTTTCAGGATATTCAAAATAAGTTTAGACCAAGAAGTAATTACTATGTGCAAGCATATCCAGATGGTAACCCTACTTTTAATTTTGATAAACTGTATTACGATACAATTAATAATACAACAGAGGAATTGCGGCTTCTTGGTCTTTTCCGTTATTGGAATATTATAAATTACTTTTACCCATATAAAAATTTACTAGATAAAAATTGGGATGATGTACTTAAGGAGATGATTCCTAAAATAATTAATTGTACAGATGAAATATCTTACCATAAAACAATTCTTGAACTGGCAGCAAATATCAATGATGCCCACGCTTTTACAGAAAGCCCAATTATTACTTGGAGTATCCAGGGGTCTTTTTATATACCGATAATGTTGAAATACATTAATGGAAGCACCATAATTTCAGAGGCGGGAACAGGGATTTCTAATCTAAAGCCTGGGGACATAATAAAAAAAATCAATGGTGTACCCATTGAAGAGTTACGTAATAACCTACGACCTATAACTAATGGCTCTAATCCTGCCAGCCTTGAAAGAAATATAAATTCTGATCTCGTTACTTTCCTTGATAGTCAACCTGTCACACTCGAAATTGAAAATGAAAAAGGTGTATCGCAAGTATCATTGCCTTTAATAAATCAAAGAGCTTATTGGAATTCTTTTACATATGGACCCCCATGGACTATAAAGAATAAAGATGGTAAGAAGTTTGGAATAATTAATATTGGAGTATTAAGAGATAGCCAGATACAAACTATGTTTAATGAGTTGTGGGATGCTGATGCACTGATTTTTGATATTCGCAACTACCCGAATGTAACAATACAATACTTTTTGAATTATCTCTTTCCGGGTCCAATTATAATTGCAAGGTTTACTGAACCGGACGTTACTTACCCGGGCACATTTGTCTGGCATTCAGCAATGCAAGGGAAAGGTGATTTTTCAAAAAACTACAACAAGAGAATTTATATTTTGTTTAACGAAGATGCTCAAAGCGCGTCTGAATACGATATAATGGCACTTGAACAGCACCCGATGGCAGTTAAAGTTGGAAGCCAAACTGCCGGCGCTGATGGAAATGTTTCTTATTTCTATTTACCGGGCAAAATAACGGCGTGGTTTACCGGGCTTGGAACGTTTTACCCCGACTACCGCCCGACACAGAGAATTGGAATTGTTCCTGATATATATGTATTGCCAACTATAAAAGGTATTCGTGAAGGAAAAGATGAGGTACTCGATGCGGCATTCAATCATTATTTTAGTATAACTAGCGCCGAACAAGAAAAAATAATTCCTGCTGATTATTCATTAAGTCAAAACTTTCCAAATCCATTTAACCCGACAACTACAATTAAATATTCTATTCCCATAGAGACGGGGCATGCCCCGTCTTTACAACATGTAACTCTGAAGATTTACGATATACTCGGCCGCGATGTTGCAACTCTTGTGAATGAATATCAACTACCTGGTAATTTTGTAAAGACGTTCCATGGAACGTCTCTACCAAGCGGAATTTATTTCTATAGACTGCAAGTAAGTGATCCTTCGCTTCGCTCAGGACAGGGATTTACAGACGCAAAAAAAATGATGTTGATCAAATAGTATCAATTAAATAATAAGAGAGGTAGTTATGCAAAAGATTATTTTTCTAATAATGTTATTCATGATGGCAACAATTATTTATTCACAATCTCCTTGTCCGGGTGTACCAACCGTAACCTACGCCGGTAAAACATATAACACTTTGCAAGTAGGTACTCAATGCTGGCTTAAAGAAAACCTTGATGTTGGAACAATGATACAACCATGGCAGGACGCAAGCAACAATACCACAATAGAAAAGTATTGTTATAACAACGACGCAAATAACTGCGCAACATACGGCGGCTTATATCAATGGAACGAAGCAATGGGATATAGTAGAACATCCGGTACAAAAGGTATATGTCCTGATGGCTGGCACATTCCAACAAAAGAAGAATATGAAGCATTAGCGGCTACAGTAAATAATGATGGTAATGCATTAATAGCAGTTGGCCAAGGACCTGGTACAAACACTACTGGATTTTCTGCGATGCTGGCTGGCGTCCGCAATAGTAGTGCTACATTCACCTGGTTAGGAACATACCCTTTCTTTTTAATTTCTACAGAGACTAGCGCGACTGATGCATATCACCTTGTCTTAAGAGCGCAAACTACTTATGGTTATAGTGGCTTCTACTTCGAACATAGTGGTAATAAGGGCGGGGGTTATAGTGTTCGTTGCCTTAAGGATGAAACTGCAACAGTAGGATCTATTCAAATATCTTCACCAAATGGTGGCGAGAATTTGCAAGTAGGAACTGCACAAAATATTAAATGGACAAATAGCGGCGTTACTAATGTTAAAATAGAATATACAACCGATAACGGAACATCTTGGTCAACTGTTATTGCAAATACATTGGCAAGTACCAGTAATTATAGTTGGACTATTCCAAATAACCTTTCAGCAAATTGCAAAGTGAAAATTAGTGATGCATATAACTTAACACGAAATGATGTCAGTGATAATTTATTCCAAATCTCATCTTTAATTTCCAATCCTTGTTCAGGTGTATCAACAGTAACCTATGCCGATAAAACTTATAACACTGTACAAATAGGTGCCCAATGCTGGCTCAAAGAAAATCTTGATGTTGGTACTATGATACAAGGAAGTCAAAACGCAAGTAACAATAGTACAATAGAAAAGTATTGTTATGACAATGACCCGAACCAATGTAAAATTTACGGTGGTTTATACCAGTGGAATGAAGCAATGGCATATAGTACAACTCCCGGCACACAAGGTATCTGTCCCGGTGGCTGGCACATTCCAACAAAAGCAGAGTTTGAGACTTTAGCGGCCTCAGTTAATAATGACGGTAATGCATTAATAAAAACTGGTGAAGTAACCGGAGCTGAAACAAATACTTCCGGTTTTACTGCGCTGTGGGCCGGTTACCGCTCATCAAGTGGTAGCTTCGGCTTTTATAACCATTACTTTTTGAGTTCTACCGAGTTTTATTCCGTCGATACTTACCCTTTGGGTTTGAGCATACCTAATAGTAGTATTTATTTCTCCAACTTCAATAAGAATTACGGTTTTAGTGTTCGCTGCCTAAAGGATGCGAGTACTACTGATGTTGAAGAAAAAGAAATACTCCCAAATTTATTTCAGCTGATGCAAAATTATCCTAACCCATTTAATCCAAGTACAGCAATCAGCTATCGGCTTTCAGCATTCAGCAAAGTATTATTGAAAGTATACGATATACTTGGGAAGGAAGTAGCAATGCTTGTTAATGAATATCAACAACCTGGAAATTTTGTAAAGACGTTTGATGGAACGTCTCTATCAAGCGGAATTTATTTTTACAAATTACAAGTTTATCCCGCAAACGGCGGGGCAGGTAATCCTTCACTTCGCTCAGGACAGGGTTTTACAGACTCTAAAAAAATGCTGTTGATTAAATAATTTTACACAAGTTAACCGCATGTTTTGGTAAACCGTTAAAACGGTTCAGAAAATAAATTTTTGTTCTTATTAACCCACGACTTAAGTCGTGGGTTAATTAAACTGAGATTAAATTATTAACCGTTTCAACGGTTTTCGAATTTCTAAGATGCAACCGGTCAACTAGAGTATTTTTAATAGTCGTTCTTCTTTCGATTAAATCCGGTTCGATCCATGTATTTTTTTTAAGCGAAAAAATTTCTCGAAGCTTGCCTACCGAGCGTGTTACACAACGCAAATTCTGTAAAACACAACCTTCGAGGTTGACACATCGTTGGTGGTATTATAACCTCGAAGGTTGCTTACCGACAGCCGTTATTAGCATAGAATAAGTCTTGGATAGTGAAGGGGTTTTCTTGACATCTTCTGACAAAAGATTAACAAACATTTACATCAATCCGACAATGGCAGATTAGCTAGAAAGTATATTGTGGTGAAATTAATTCACTAACAAAGGAGATTTAACAAAATGAAAAATCTATTTGTATTTTTTTTGTTCCTGTTCATTGCCGCATCATTGAATGCTCAATGGCAGCCGGAAGTTAGGTTGACCAATGACCCGACTAATTCTTATACATCTTTTGGTGATGCTCGATGTATTGCCGCGGACGGTAATGTTATCCACGTTGTTTGGTATGATGGAGTTACTATAGCCGAAGGTAACTGGAAGATTTACTACAAACGTTCTACGGATGGAGGATTAACTTGGAGTGCAAATGTAAATTTATCTAACAATGTATCTATTGCGTATAATCCCGCAATCGCTGTATCGGGTTCTTATGTACACGTAGTTTGGTATGACAACCGTGATGCGAATCTTGACGGAAACATGGAAGAATATTACAAACGCTCTACTGACGGAGGAATTACATGGGGCCCGGAAATAAGACTCACAAATAATACTTTCAAATCCTTGCACCCTTCAATTTTTGCATCCGGGTTAAATCTTCACCTTGTATGGAACGATAATCGTGATGGAAACTATGAAGTATATTATAAAAATTCTTCAGATGGAGGTGATACTTGGTCGGCGGATCTACGCCTGAGCAATACTGCGAGTAAATCTTGGATGCCCTCTGTAGCAATATCCGGTTCGGTTGTTCACGTTGTCTGGCATGATTCAACTGCCGGCAATTGGGAGATATATTACAAGCGATCTACGAATGGAGGTATAAGCTGGGGAGCGGATACTAGGCTGACGAATAATTCTGCTAGCTCGCAATGGGCCACTTTAGCCGTTTCAGGTTCAATAGTACATATTGCGTGGACTGATGACCGTACTGGAACGCTCGATAATATATATTATAAGCGCTCGACGAACGGAGGTTCAACCTGGGGAGCTGATACAAAGCTGTCTATGAAAAACAGTAATAATGATTCGTTTCCGTCCTTAGCGGTGAACGGATCAAATGTGCATCTTGTATTTTATGGTTATCGTTCGAAAAGCCATTATGATATAATTTACAAAACTTCTACTAATGCCGGTGTAACATGGGGAAGTGACGTTCAATTAACGAATAACCCTGCCGCTTCAAATATTCCTTCTATTGCCGTATCGGGTTCTAATATTCATGTAATATTTCGTGATTGGCGCGACGGCACAAATTCTGAGATATATTATAAACGGTATGGTACATCTCTTCAGAAAAGTTTAGCCGCAGTTGAGCAAGAAGAAGGACTTCCAACAGAATTCCAGCTAATGCAAAATTATCCTAATCCGTTTAACCCAACAACTTCCATTTCATTTTCAATTCCACAGGCAGTGTTTGTAACATTAAAAGTTTATGATATGCTTGGAAGAGAAATTTCAACATTAGTAAATGGAGAATTAGAAGCTGGGTATCATGAGGTAAATTTTGACGCTTCAAAACTTGCAAGCGGAATATATTTCTACAAATTGCAAGTTGGTGGTTTTGTTGACATGAAGAAGATGATACTTACAAAATAGGTAAAAGGATTAAGGCACAAAAATCTTTTATGGAGGGCGTTGGGTGGACGCCCTCTTTTTTGTTATGTGATGATAATGTCCATATCCAAAATTCTATGCAGATAAAATAATTCACTATTATAATTGATCTCTGAGTACAATTACTATTTGTTTAGAATATCAACCTGAAGAAAAATTGTCTTACAGGAACACCTGGGACGGAAACCACAATACATATTAAATAAACTCACCTTACGCAATATTGTAGAGCGAAACGATGTTTCGCTCCTTTAGAGAACATTTGCTGTAAAATATGGTGAGCGATTCACCGAATCGCTCTACAAAAAATTACGCGTGCGTAAGGTGACTTAAATAAGTTAATTAATGAATCGTAAAAATTTTGCAACATTACAAGAGACATGTTTTTAAAGCTCTATATTATTATATTTGATTATTATTAAATGAGTGAAGTGGAAAAGCAAGATTATATAAAATATTGGATTAAAACTTCAGAAGACGACTTATTCACGATGGAAAGTAACTTCAACTCTGGCAATTTTGATTGGGCTCTGTTTATAGGACATCTTTCCTTGGAAAAAATTTTGAAAGCACTCTGGGTTAAAAACAATACAAGTGATATTCCTCCTCGAACTCATAACTTGCGGAAGATTGCTGACGAAGCCCAATATCCAATGTCAGATGATGAGGCAATACTTTTGTTGGAGATAAATGATTTTAATCTTGAGGCACGTTATCCGGATTATAAATTCGACTTTCATACAAAGTGCACTAAAAAATTTGCCGAAGGATATATAAAAAAAATAAAGGAATTGCATCAGTGTATAGTAAGTCAGATATCAATAATATTGTAAATAAATTTATCAGCCTTGTTTCAGATGAATTTCCGTTGAAGAGAGTATATTTATTTGGCTCTTATGCTAAGGGTAATGCTAAGGACTATAGTGATGTTGATCTGGCAGTTGTATCTGATAAGTTTGAAGGCAGCCGATTTTTTGATAAGCAGAAGTTAAACAAATATATAATGAAAACGTCAATTGACCTTGAAGTACATCCTTTTAGGACTGAAGATTTTACAGAGGATAACCCTTTTGTTAAAGAAATCCTTCAAACGGGATTAAAAATAGTTTAGACTCAGTGCAGATAAAATAATTCACAATTGTGACTCTCCACAGATGCCCGAAAGAAATTTCGGGCTTCTTGCTTAAAAAGTAAAGACATCCTAAGTTTTTTTGTAATTCTTAAAATATTTTGTACAAATTTCCTTTATTCAGTTAATCTAATAACCTCAATGTAATGCTAAGTTTTTTTATCTTTGCCGACCAATTATCTTAAGGTAAAGTGGAAAATATTGTTAACCCTGTAATTCTGTCTGCGCTTGAACTTGAAGTTCATTATGGCGAACAAATAGTTTTAGATAAAGCATCGCTAAGTGTACACGAAGGAGACCGAATTGGATTAGTAGGAAGAAACGGAGCGGGTAAATCTACATTCCTAAAAGTTATATCCGGAGCTATTGTTCCCGATTCCGGCAAAATTGCTAAGAAGAAAGATCTTGTAATTGGATTTCTCTCACAAGAATTTACTCTTGATGAGACGAAAAAAGTTCATGATAATATTTTAGATGGCGCTGTACGGATTATAGAATTAATACACGAGTATGAAAATCTATCGCATGATTCATCTAAAAGACATATTCTTGAAGAAAAAATTTCACAGCTTGATGGCTGGAAGTTAGAACGAAAAATTGATCTGCTTATTAATTCATTGCACGCACCGGAACCTGAAAGAAATGTTGCAACATTATCCGGCGGCGAGAAGAGGCGTGTTGCTTTATGCCGTGCTTTAATTTCCCAACCGGATTTACTTATTCTTGATGAACCAACCAACCACCTTGATACCGACTCAATTGAATGGATCGAAGATTTTCTTTCAAACTACCAAGGCACATGCATCTTCGTAACGCATGATCGTTATTTCCTAGATAGTATTGCAAATAGAATTGTTGAACTTTCATCTGGGGTATTTTTTTCACATCAAGGGAATTATACCGACTACCTAATTAACAAGACAGAAAGACAAACAGTAAAAGAAATTGAAGAACAGAAAAGGCAAAATTTCTTACGGCGTGAACTTGAATGGGTTAAGCGTGGTCCGCGTGCCAGAAGAACAAAAGCAAAAAGTCGGCTTGATAATTTTTACGAAGTTGCCTCACAGCAAAATACTGAAGTGGAACTTGACGTTGAACTAATTATTCCTCCAAGCGAGAAATTAGGGAATAAGGTTGTTGAACTAAAAAATGCCGGTATTAAACTTGGTGAAAAAATTCTGTTCAATGGATTGAACTTTAATTTTATACCCGGAAGAAAATTAGGCGTAATTGGTAAAAATGGAATTGGAAAAACTACACTGCTCAAAATTATTTTAGGAATTCTTCAACCGACATTTGGTAAAATAGATATTGGAGAAAAAACAGAATTCAATTACGTTGATCAGGCAAGGTTATTATTAAATGATGGTGATACTGTCATAGAAGCTATAGGTGAAGGGAGTGAAACACTTAAGTTTGGTAAAACGGAAATAAGTGTGTGGACATATCTTAGACGGTTTCTTTTCTCTGATGATAGAATCAACACAAAAGTCGGAAGACTTTCCGGCGGTGAAAAAAGCCGTCTTACACTTGCAAGAATTTTAAAAAACGGCGGAAATTTTTTGCTTCTTGATGAACCCACAAATGATCTTGATCTTCCTACTCTTCGAGTATTAGAAGAAGCGCTTATCTCTTTTGAAGGCTGTGTAGTTGTTGTTAGTCATGATAGGTATTTCATGAATCGTGTTTGTAATGGAATTCTTGCATTTGAAGGAAACGGAGAGACTTATTTCAGCGAGGGTGATTATGATTATTATATCGAGAAAAGAAAAACACGTATTAAAAATGATTTTACTCCGGAAGTAAAAGAAAAGAAAGATGATCCGCGTGTAAAACCAAGAACAAAAAAATTAACTTGGAAAGAATCTAAAGAGTTAGAAACTATTGAAGAAGAAATCATAAAAACTGAAAATGAAATAGAAAGAATTGAGGGGATATTCTCTTCGCCGGATTATTATGATAAGTTTGCTACACAAACAAACGAACTCAATACACAATTGGAACAAGCAAAATCGAAAATAAAAAAATTGCTTGACCGGTGGGAAGAGCTGGAAAAAATTAATAACGGTTAGCTAACTCAAGCAGTTATTATTTCTTATCATCCTCAACTTTTGGCTCTTTCACATTCGGCGGATTCCATCCTACAACTGAACCGGATTTTATAACAGAAAAATATGGCGATAATGTTGTACCCGGCAATGTTCTTGAATTATCTTCGATCTGAATTGGTCCCATTCCCGTTCCTGCACCAATTGTACAATTATTTCCGATCTCAATAATTCCGTAACGGAATTTTCCAGATCCTTCGTATGAATGTACAGTAAGCTGTGTGTAAGCACCGAGTAGAGAGTTCTCGCCAATAAAAATAAGCTCGGGACGGAAGTGATCTAACCAAGCCATCTGCATTATCTCAGTACCTTTGCCGATGTGTGCACCCATCCATCTATAAAGTTTGTTTTTAATGGGTGAACCTTTTAGAAAAAATGAAATTCCTACTTGAACGACTAATAGTATTCTTCGGAAAAAAGGAAGATTAAGTATTCTCCAACTGATAGAGTCAGGTTCTTCCGGAGAGCCGAGACCTGAGAATGTATAATGCCTTCGAATTGGAGTGAAAAATTTTTCTAAATTAATTCTGTCTTCATCTGTTTTGGGATTAAGTGTGAGAACGTCTGCTCCTTTTCCGCCGGAGGTTTTACTAATAAATACAGGGCGCTTTTTCTTCCTGCCTAATTTGATGGCGCGTTCAATAATTTCCGTTGTCACTAACTTAATTACTTCTTCAGGAGATTTGTTTCGATATTTTTTCATTTCAGCTCACTCTCAAAATTATCTCATAACAAAAAACGAATAATTCTATTCGCTGTCAAGAAACATTTATTGGAGTAAAACGAAAGAGGCAGACTTTTAAGTCTGCCTCTTTGGAAAACCACTGGATAGTTATTTGTTAAGTTCAGAAAAAGACTATTATATTTTCTTAACGTTAGCTGCTCCCGGACCCTTTGGCCCCTCGACAATTTCAAACTCTACTTTATCGCCTTCAGCTAGAGTTTTGAATCCATCAGATTGAATTGCAGAATGATGAACAAAAACGTCTGGTCCGGATTCCGGAGTAATAAAACCAAACCCTTTTTTGTCGTTGAACCATTTTACTGTACCCTTTGCCATACTGTGTTACTCTCCTTTTGATGATAAAACATTCCTACTTACTATAGTAAGAATTTGTTACCCTAAAATTAGAGGACTTTTTGATTATATCAAATAGTCTTTCCAAGATTATATCTTTTTCTGTCATTAGTGTCTAAATGCAATTTTCTTAAACGGATGGATTTTGGCGTAACTTCAACCATCTCATCTTCGGAAATATATTCCAGAGCTTCTTCCAAAGAGAATTTTATAGCCGGAGTTATTTTAACAGCTTTATCCGATCCCGAAGCGCGCATGTTTGATAATTTTTTACCACGCTGAATATTTACCTCTATATCATTTTCTTTTGTATGCTCTCCGATTATTTGTCCTTTGTAAACAATATCACCCGGATCAATAAAAAATTTACCTCTATCCTGAAGAGAATCAATAGCATAAGCAGTAGATGGTCCTTCATCCATTGAGATCAATACACCGCTTGTAACTTTGTTAATTGCGCCTTTAAAATATTCATATTGAAAAAATCTATGGTGCATTATTCCTTCGCCCGAAGTTGCAGTTAAAACTTTTGTGCGCAGACCGACAATTCCTCGTGTTGGAATATGAAATTCAAGTTTATTCATATTTCCTTTGTTTTCCATTTTTAATAATTCACCTCTACGTTGACCAACAAGTTCAATAACTTTTCCGGCAAGCTCTGCAGGAACATCAACAACAAGAACCTCTATAGGTTCTGCCTTTTTCTTATTAATCTCTTTGTATATTACTTTCGGTTCGCGAATCTGAAGTTCATATCCTTCACGGCGCATGTTCTCGATTAATATTGAGAGATGTAATATTCCTCTGCCGGAAACTTTGTAAGAATCCGGTGAAGCTGTGTCTTGCACTTTAAGAGCAACGTTGTGTTCTAATTCTTTATAAAGTCTGTCTCTTAACTGACGCGATGTAACATATTTTCCTTCCCTCCCATAGAAAGGAGAATTATTCACTGTGAAAGTCATGCTAATGGTCGGTTCATCTATCGAAATAATTTCAAGCGGTTCAGGGTTTGATGCATCACAAATCGTATCACCTATATCTATATCTTCAATTCCAACGATCGCACAAATATCTCCGCATTGAACTTCATCAACTTCAATTCTTGTTAATCCATCAAAAACAAATATTTGTTTAGGAACGGCATCGTGAATTGAACCGTCTCTTTTAATAATAGATAATTTCTCTTCCCGTATTAATGTTCCTCTGAAAACTCTGCCGATTCCTATTCTTCCAACATAATCGCTGTAATCGAGCGAAGTAACTTGAATCTGAGTTGTACCTTCTAATACAGGAGGTGCAGGGAGATCATTAATTATTGAATCTAAAAGGGGATTGATATTTGTGCGCGGATCTTTTAAGTCTTTTACTGCCCAGCCCTCTCTTCCGCTTGCATAGATTACCGGAAAATCAAGTTGGTCTTGGTGTGCATCTAACTCTATGAATAAATCATAAATCTCGTCAAGAACTTCTACCGGACGGTTATCAGTTCTGTCTATTTTATTAATTACGATTATAGGTTTTAAATGAAGAGCTAAAGCTTTTTCAAGAACAAATCTTGTTTGCGGCATCGGTCCTTCGAATGCATCAACAAGAAGCAATACACCGTCAGCCATTTTCAAAACGCGCTCAACTTCACCGCCAAAATCTGCATGCCCGGGCGTATCAATTAAATTAATTTTAAAATCTTTGTATGGGATACTGATATTTTTTGCAAGGATGGTAATACCTCGTTCCCGTTCAAGATCGTTTGAATCTAAAAATCTTTCACGAACTACCTGGTTTTTTCTGAAAACGCTGCACTGCTTTAATATTTGATCAACTAAAGTTGTTTTGCCGTGATCTACGTGCGCTATGATGGCTATGTTTCTAATTTGCTTCACTACTTCTCCAATTGTTAAAATATGGTAATTGATTTTGATATGTTTTTAAGATACAGTATGATGAATGGTCAACAAAAAAGGACTTACAATTATCTAAAATGTAAGTCCTTTAATTTTTCTGTAAATCTTACAATGTTAAAAACTATCTACCGTAAATATAACATAAAACCTTATAAAATATAACTCACCATTGGAATAAATGGTTCATTATTGCCCGGTTCATGAATTCGTAAAATTAACTCACCTTTTAATTTCATGCTATTTGCAAACCAATTCTTGAGAAGAGTTAGATCGAATTTTATTTCTCTGCGGATATAAGCTTCGCACATATCACCGTTAGAATTATGAGAAAGATAAAGTTCAGCTTGGGGAGGATTTGATTTTAGTATCCACTTACCGATAAATAATTTGAAATCATGTTTTGTGCAGCCGCCACTGTATTCAACATTAATAATTAGAGAATCCTTTTCTATCCTTGTTTTTGTAATATGAAGTGGATCCTTTTCTAGCTTGATAGAATTAATATCATCGAACAAAATAACAGTATTCGATAAATCGGGATTTGGCATTTCCAGTGGTCCCAAAGAATCGCAGGCAATAGTTAATGCTAAACAAAATGATATTATTATTAATCTCATATAAACAATATTTTGTTACAAATCTTATTAGAAAATCTTAACTAATACAACTCCGTGTGACGGAACAACAGTTTCAAATTTTTCTTTGAACTTTCCTAAATCTTTCTGACGCCATAGATCACGAACTTTTGAATTTGCTTTTATTCCAATCTCCGAAAAATCTAAGGAATATTTTTCCGTTTCACTTCCAAGATTAAAAATTCCGACAGCTTTATTTCCGTCTTCCAAGTCTTTTACCCAGACTTGAATATTATCTTTGATAATTTTCGGCGTTGCTTGTTTACCGAGAGGATCTTGATCTATTTCGAGCACTTCATCATTAGTTAATAGATTAAGTGTGAAATCATCAAGTCGTGTTAGATCGCATCCTATGAGAAGAGGTGATGAAAGTAAACACCACAAACTTATATGTGTGTACTGCTCATCGGGTGTTAGGTTTGTAGGATGTAAATTAGGTCCCCATCCAACCCAACCGACTACGAGCATATCGGGATCGTTCCAATGTCCCGGTCCAGCAGAAGATGCATTCGAAACTTGACTGAATCCGATCGTACTTAAACTTTTCCATGTGTCCGTAATATCCCCTGTGGTACGCCATAAATTTCCGCCAACACTCTCGCCCCATTCCCAAACATTACCCATTCCATATTGGCACAAACTGTAAACAATATCGCGGTCAATTTTTTTGAGTGCTTCGTTCATTATGACGTAAGGTTTTTTCAATTCAGGAATTGATCGGTCTTTAGCATACTGACCGTAAGAACACCAATCGTATTTCAAGTAATCAATTCCCCACGAAGCATAAGATTGTGCATCTTGAAGTTCATGCTGATAACTTGCTGTATAACCACCGCATGTTAGAGGACCCGGTGAACTATAAATTCCAAATTTGAGTCCGAGAGAATGAATGCTGTCTCCAAGAGCTTTCATATTTGGAAATTTTGAATTGCATAAAATATTTCCGTCCGCATCACGTTTTGGATCGGGTGAATCGCCGGCAATTTCCCAACCGTCATCTATGTTTATGTAAGTCCAACCATGATTCATCAATCCTTTTTCTTTATAAACTTTTGCAGAGGCCAAAACTTTTTCTTGATCAACTGTTAGTCCCCAAACATTCCAACTGTTCCAGCCCATTGGCGGCGTGAGAGCAAGTTTATCACCGATAATTATTTTTAGATTTCTTTTAGCTGATCCATATTTATTCAGTACAGATAGAGTTACATTATACTCACCTCTCTTTTTAACTACGCCGGTAATAATACCTGTAATGTAATCTATATCTAATCCTTCAGGTAGGTTCTTTGCATCAAATGTCATTGGTCGTGCACCGGTAGCTGCAATTGTATAAAGGAATGGTTTGTTCGGTCTTTGTCCATAAACTTTGGCACCGTTGATCTTCGGTTTCGGAGACGATGCCGATGTTAATATATAAGGAACTTCATCATTAAATACTGATTGTGCTTTCTCTTGAGCAAATTCGAAAAAATATTTTACATAGGTTGGTTGATTTGGATTCTTAAATGAATAAGAAAATTTCTCTTGGCTTGCCGGATTTAGTTCTACTTGATAAGACTTCTTGTAATAAATTTTTTTATCAAGTTTATTTACCGCTTCAACAGTAAATTTTCCTTTGATAATATATTTAGCCGAAATATTCTTAAGTAAAAAACTTTTCGCAATCATTTTATTTGATAAATCAAAAGCTACTTGGTCATAGTTACATTTCAAATACTCACTTAAACTGATATTAGTAATTTGGCAATCGCCATAAAACATACCGCCTCCGCCGCCTTGATCATAAACACGGACGGCAATCACATTTTCTTTGTCCCACATTATTCGCGGATCGTCTATTGCGAGCGTATAGTTTCTTTCTTTATTCCAGGGGATCTCAATTTCTTTCATAAAAGAATCATCCAATGTGGAATTTACGTCGGCGTTACGTCCGTTAACACCAAATATCTTTCCGTTTAAAAATGATTGGTCGTAATCGTCAATTTTACCAAGATAAATTTTGATACTGTCTTTTAGATCAGAATTTTCTAATAAGCTTGATAGCAAAAATATTTTTATCCGATACCAAGCGTAACCATCCAAATTATTGTAGCCTTGGTGTTCCCAATTTTTATTTGTTGCTATTGATTCCCATTTGGAATCATTAAAATCTGACTTTGCGAAGTCAAGATTATCTGAAGCTAGAAATTTCCATCCATTTTTTAGTTGAATTGATTGTTTTGTTTGTGCTAAAGATAAGTTTATCGAGAAGAGAATTGCTACAAGAATCAATTGCTGCATTTTCATTTTTTCACCTTCGGTATAATTTATTCATTAGTAAAATAAGCGGATTAGATGAATGACCCAAAAAATATTTTGTGAGGATCTGTATATATAATAAATCAACTTTTCTTCAAGTCAAAATCGTGGTATTTTGTAATTACTTTCTATGAACAAAATTAATAATTCATTTTGGAGAGAATATGAAATACATTCTTAAACTTCTTTACACATCGGCAATTTTTATTTGCATCTACACCACCGACTACGGACAACAGACAATCGTTCATAGAGACTCCCAAATAACCGAAACGATAAAAGAGATCTCCGTTGCCAATCTTGAAAGCAACGTTCGTAAAATGGTTAGCTTCGGTACGCGCCACACTTTAAGTACACGTAGCGAAAAAGATAAAGGAATCGGTGCAGCATGTAACTGGGTGAAAAGTGAATTCGAAAGGTACTCAAAAGAGTCAGGTGGAAGATTGGAAGTAAAACTCGATTCTGTTTATTTGGAACCGGATGGAAGGAGAATCGTAAGAAAAACTTTATTGACGAATGTAATGGCGACACTTAAAGGAACTGATCCGAACGATAAAAGAATATTTATCGTGGGTGGACATTTGGATTCACGCAACGGCGAGGCAAACGATTCTGTCGGAACAGCGCCCGGTGCAAATGATGATGGATCCGGCGTTACTGCGGTTTTAGAACTTGCAAGAGTGATGAGCAAAAGAAGTTTTCCGGCGACAATTGTTTTTGTTGCTTTTTCAGGTGAAGAACAAGGATTGAACGGTTCAACTTTTCTTGCAAAAAAAGCAAAAGATCAGAATTGGAATGTTGTTGCAATGCTTAATAACGATATGATCGGAAATACTTTCTCGAACGAAACTTTACTGCGTGATAATATGCAAGTCCGCGTTTTCAGCGAAGCTATTCCTTCTTCGGAAACAGATGCGATGAAAAACGTCCGTCAATCAACCAATGCTGAGAATGATAGTCCTTCGCGCCAGCTTGCACGGTATATAAAAGAAATCGGTGAGCGTTATATTGATCAGATTGAAGTGAAATTAATTTACAGAAACGACCGGTTTCTTCGAGGTGGAGATCATACTCCTTTCAATAGACAAGGATTCACAGCCATTCGCTTCTGCGAGATGAATGAGAATTACAATTTTCAACATCAAAATGTTAGAGAAGAAAACGGAATTAAGTTTGGCGACTTGCCCGAGAATATTGATTTCGAATATGTAAGAAAAATAACTTGTGTAAATGCTGCAGTGCTTTCAAATCTTGCACTAGCACCCGATGCACCTCAGAATGTTGGAGTAGTTATAACCGGATTGACAAACTCAACAACGTTAAAGTGGAAAGCACCACAGGGAAAAACACCGAAAGGATATTTTGTTCTTATGCGTGAAACTTATCAGCCGCTCTGGGAGAAGAAATTTTTTACAGAGAAAACAGATATAACTTTGCCTTATTCAAAGGACAATTATTTCTTTGCTGTTCAATCCGTTGATGAAGAAGGGCACGAGAGTCTGCCCGTTTGGCCCGTGCCGATTAGATAGAATATGGTACGCAGATTATTATGATGTTTATGATCATAAAAAATCTTAACCGATCATAAGAATCTGTGTTCTATTTTATTAATTTGTCGGCAAAAACTTTTTTAAACTTTTCAATTTTCGGTGTTATCACAAAACTGCAGTACGATTGATTGCCGTTCTGGTTATAATAATTCTGGTGATAATCTTCCGCTTTATAAAATTTTTTTATTTGACTTATCTCTGTAACAATCGGATCGTTCCAAATTTTTGCTGCCTCTAATTCATTTTTGTATTTCTCAGCAAGTTGTTTTTGTTCCTCGTTGTGATAAAAAATTACAGAGCGATCCTGC
>JBBAAM010000061.1:0-20350 GCA_041658245.1 Melioribacteraceae bacterium | reverse complement strand
CTTTCTTCATCGCTTAGTTCAGCATAATCGGAAAGCAGCAGATCGGAAAAACCCAAAATTGTAACAAAAGGATTTTTCAAATCGTGTGCTATAATAGAGAAGAATTTATCTTTAGTTGCGTTCAACTGCTTTAACTCTTCAGTATATTTTTTAACCGCATCGGAATTTTTTTTCCTTTCAATCACTTGGGCAATTTGTTCAGCAACGAATGTTAATAATTGTAATTCATCTTCGCCGTATGCTTTTTCGTTTTCGTAATCCTGAACTACAACAACACCGATAGTTTTACCGCCAAGTTTTAGCGGAACGCCGAGCCAAATTGCCGCAGGAGCGCCAATTAATTCTGTCTCTCCGGTCTTTCTTAGTTCTAAATCTTTTTGAGAAGTAATAAGATCTGCTTCGCCTCTTCTTAAAATGTATTCAGTTAATCCTTTGCCGGGTTTTTTGGAAGGTTGTGGAGGATCGAATTCATCAATAAAATAGGGGAATGAAATGATGTCAGCTTTTTCATCGTAGAGAGCAATATAAATATTTTTTACAGACATCAGCTTTGCTATTTCTTCATGAATGCTCTTGTATAATGTACTCATATCGAAAGCAGTGTAAGCGGCTTCGGAAATTTCATAGAGGGCTTGCCGAATCTTTTCCGATCTTATTCTCTCGGTAAAATCGCGCATTGTTGCCTGTATAATTTTCTTGCCACCGATGGAAATTGCCTTAAGAGAAATTTCACAATCAATCAGAGTTCCGTCGGGTCTTTTATGCTGCCAGTAGAAACGCTGCGGCTCTCCGTTAAAAGCTTTTTCAATTTTCTCGTTGGCAGATACAAAAGAACTTCGTCCGTCCGGTTGAACTTCCGGCGAGAAATCGGATGGCGGATGACCTACAATAAAATCTCTATTACATCTAAATATATCTAATACGGTTTGATTACAGTCTATTATTATTTCTTCGGATGTGAAGAACATTCCATCGTCTGAACCTTCAAAGAGAGAGCGATATAACTGTTCGCTCTCTTTAACATACTCTTGACTTTGCTTAATTTGAGTTATGTCTCGTGAGATTCCGAAAGTTCCAATTATTTTTCCCTCTGAATTGTGAAGCGGCATTTTGGTTGTAGATGACCAAGTTGTTTTTCCATCGGGCCAATCTTCTCTTTCTTCTTTAGAAATAATAGGTATGCCGGTTTTAATGATTTGTTGTTCATCTGCAAATGCAATGGCAACATGTTCAGACCCGAATGAATCAGCATCTGTTTTCCCAAGAAGTAATTCCGGCTTTGATACCCCAAGTTTCATTGCACATGCTTTGTTTGCTTTGATAAATCTGCTGTTCAAATCCTTAAAGTAAATACTGTCAGGAATATTATCTAAGAGTGTTACTAACAAATTTTGCTGGGATAAAAGATTTTCGATTGCTTGTTTATGTTCTGAAAGATCTTCAACCAGCGCAATAAAATATTTTACATTGCCTTTTATATTATCAACTTGAGATACAGTTAATTTTCCGTGTTTGATTTTTCCATCTTTTGTAATGTATCTTTTTTCAATCTGATATCTCTTTCGTTTTCCGGAAACGACCTCATTGAATAATTTTTGATCGGTTTTAAAATCGTGAGGATGAGTTATATCTTTGATTGTTAAATTTAGGAGTTCCTTTTCAGAATAGCCGAGCATTTTAACGAATGTCGAATTAACACGTAACAATTTACCTTTGAAATTTCCTAGTACAATTCCAAATTCTGCGTTTTCAAAAATCGTCTGAAATAAAGCGTTGTTCTCATCTATATTTTTTTTGGCTGGAGGTTTCGGAAGGGACTTCTTGCTGGATTTATTTCTTTTCTTTTGCTTACTAGTATCTTTTAAATTTTCAGTTTTCTCTTTCATATTCGTCCCGCTGAATATTCCATTCATTCGAGCGTAATCCTAATAGAATATAAAAAAATTATCGGATAAATTTTAATACAATATTATTAAAAAAATGGTCAATTAGTTCATTATGCTTTGAATTTTATTTATAGAAACATCTAAAAAATTCTAAGCGGTGTCATTGCAATCCCGACGTTGTCGCATAGGCGTCAACTTAATTTTATGATTTTTTGATTACTGTATGATTTAACTGTAAAAATGTTAAAATATTCTTTTAGAGCTTTTGGTTAATAATATTTTCTTGTTCTACCTCATACTGAATCCGATATATCATCCCTAACGGGATCTTAGTTGTACGGTGCTAACTTTACTATAATTATTTCATCCCACGTCAGAGCCGGGCAGGCCTAACGGGATATGGAAGTAATAATCCCCGAGGGATTATATATTTATAGAAAAAGTGAAAAAAAAAGAATGAAATCCCTTTAGGGATGATATATAAGACCCATATTTTGTTATATGAACGACGCAATTGTTCAAATTTCTAGGAGAATTTTTTATTAAGTTGACGCCGATGCGACATAGTCGGGAGAAGCAATCTAATTTTTTGTCTGAATTGAGGGGATTACTTCGTCGCGCTGCTCTCATAATTACAACATTAAATTTTTCAGATGTCTCTTATACAGAATGTGAATAATCAATAGATTTTGGTGTGCGATGAAAATATTTGCGGGAATAGCTTACTTAAGCGTTGTATTCTAGCAATTACGAAGTTTCATAAAAGTCTGCCAAGTTGTTTGGCTTAATAATATCGAACTTTTGACACTGTGGTAATTCTATTCTACTACCTTAAATATCTCTGCGCGTGTGCCTGCAATCTTTAACAGTAAATCCGTATTCAGTTTTATCTCTTCACCGCTATTAAGGTTAATAAGTTTCGATTTTTCCGAGATCAAATTTTTCATCCTTCTCAAATCAACATTAGTTACAGAGATGTTATTATTTACAACCACCATAATTTTTTCATTGGCGAGTGTTCTGAAGTAAACATATACATCATTTACCGGCGGAAAGTGTATAAGCTTTCCTTCAACAAGTGCAGGATATTTTTGACGAAGTTGAATCAGGTCCTTCAAAAAATTATAAATATCATTTTCTTCTTTTGTCCTTCCTTCGGGTGTGAATGCATTCCGTTTATCATTTGGAAATCCGCCGGGGAATGAAGCGCGTAACTTTCCATGATCATCTGTGCCGACAATACCTATTTCTGATCCGTAAAAAATTTGCGGAATACCTCTCGTTGTTAAAAGAATTGTATAAACAATCTTTGCTTTATCTAAATTTCCTTTTGCATAATACATTACTCTCGCAAGATCATGGTTATCGGCAAAGGTTAAAAGGTTGTTCGGATTCTTGTAGATATAATCTTTAGCCAAAACATTAAAAATATTGTAAAGATTATTTTTTCCTTGAAGATAATTGACAAAAACATCTCGCAGTGCAAAATCAGTTATAGCAGGCAGATAAGTATTAAATGATCGCGGCAGGAAAGTATCTTTTTGGTAGCCGGCAAGAAAATCTGTCTCGCCCGTCCAAACTTCTCCAACAATATTAATAGTCGGATATTCATTCAAAATAGATTTTGCCCATTTAGCCATAAACTTTTGGTTGTTGTACGGATAAGTATCTTCACGAATACCATCAAGACCGGAATATTCGATCCACCAAATTGTATTTTGAATTATATAATTAGCAACAAAAGAATTTTCTTGATTCAAGTCCGGCATCGAATCTACAAACCATCCTTGTTCTACATTCTTTATTGTTGAACTATCCGCATGAATATCAGTAAAGATCATTTTGTTGTGATCGGCATTAAAATGATTTTCTTTTGTTCCGTTTGTCCAATTTGGTGTTGGCGGATTTTTCATCCACACATGATCATCGCTAAAATGATTTGAAACATGATCAAGAATTATTTTCAATCCGTGCTTATGAGCTTCTTCAACAAATTTCTTATAAAGTTCATTCGTTCCGAGACGGGGATCAATCTTATAAAAATCAGTTGCGGCATAACCGTGATAAGAACGGAACGTATTATTTTCTGTAAGCGGTGTTGACCAAATCGTAGTTATACCAAGGTCTTTTAGATAATCAAGCTTATCAATCATACCTTGGATATCTCCACCGGCTCGATTTTGCCCGGGAATTTTATTCATATAATCCGAATAACCCGGAATAGAATCGTTAGTAATATCTCCGTTTGAAAAACGATCCGGCATAATCAAATAAATTATATCTTCGGCAGAAAATCCTTGAAAACGTTTTTTATCTTTTTCTCTTTTTAGAATTGGAAATTTAACGGATGTTTTTTCTTTCCCGCGCGATAGTGTAAGTTCATAATCATTTGGTTTGAGATCGGTTGGAATTTCTATATCAATAAATGAATAGGAAGGATTTGCAGTTTTATTAACTCGTTTAATTTTGATTTTTGAATCATCAAATCTTGCCGAAATGTTATTGAGGTTTTCGCCGTAAACCATTAATTGAATTTTGTTTGTCTTCATACCCGCCCACCAGTTGAGCGGTTCTACTTTGTTTACAACAATTTTTTGAGCAGTGACGTTAGCGGAAATTATTAACGCGGCGATAATTAGAAAATTTTTTTTCATTTCTATCCTAATCGGTTAAAGCATCGGTGTATTTATTCCAAAGACAAAATTATTTGTACCAAGATAATTTAGTTTCCATGTAAATTCTAAACGGAAAGGGAATAACGCTTGTCCTATTCCAAAACCGATCTCATAAAAAGGAGATTTAAACTCGTTGAATAGTGAACCGGCTCCGGTTGGAAATATTGATCTACTCTTTGGAGAAACCTCAAGCAGCACAGCATTGAAATGCATTCTTAGATTTATTTGTAAGTCTAATAGAAAGGAAAGATTAAACATTCTAAAAATCTCATCGTTAAAATTTTGTTCGATCGAAAGAGCTAAAACCCTATCGCCGAAAACTTCACCGATCCTTAAAGTTCTCATGGTAAAGGATTGACTAACACTTTCAATGTTTCCCGGCAACGAGTACATCATTTGAAATGGAACCGGTCCGTCAGAGTAAATTCCATTCAGCACAAAGTTCATATTTGCTGATTTGAATGTCGGGACAAAACCGCTTAGTGTTAGTTTGTATGATTGAAAATTGAGACTGCTGTTAAGCGTACCGGCATTACTTAAAAGCATTTCGCCTGAAAGAATAGTTGTAAACTTTCCCTGTGATGTTCTTCTTCTAAAATATCCGTCTTCAATATATTTTCGGAAGTCGAGTTGAAATCCGGCAGTAAAAGCATTTATCCTTGTTTCATAAATTGTTTTATTGATATTGTATTTTTTATCTTTATTAAAAATTGAAAAATCGGAATTGTTGTAAGCATTGTTATCTGTCCGGTTAAGTAATCCCAAAGACAATCTTAGCACTGGAAAAACTTCACTCCATAATTTTATAGAGAATCCTTTTGTGTAGTAGTAATCTTTGAAATCATATTTACCAAAAAGATTTGAAAGAGTAGAAGTGAGTTTATTATAGCGGATTGATTCACCGAAAAGCTCTGTTAATTTTGTGAACGCATTTACGGTAATCGAGTTAGTTCTGTATTCACCCATAAAAAAAGTTGAAGAAAAATCTGTTTTAAATCTTTGATCGTCAAATCCGTATGAAAGATCAATTCGGGAATTAAGTCTTTTATCTGCTTCTTGAGAAATACTTGCGCCGAAATTTAAAGTATGTCCTTCTATCGGATTGAAAGAATAAAGCCCCAGCGGTCCCGTAACAGATAAATTATCGTTTACATTAATACTGGCGGATAAAAACGAAAAATTATCCCAGAAAGTTCTTGGAATAGCTTCAAGACTATCTATTCGTTTATAAGCTTCAAGTTCTTCGTTTGTGTTTGAGATTGTTTGTGTGGATTTCCAATAAGTAGAATCTTTCTTATCGGCATCGGATAAAACTTTTACGATTGCCATCCCGAAAAGATCATCTTCAATCAGTGAATTGATTTTATAATCATAAAAAATAGTGTTCAACTCAAAACCGAATTTAAATATGCCGATAAAATTTCCGTCGGCAAAAATTCGGTAATCCACAGGCATGTAAATATTATTTTCATAAGGAGTGTATTGCTGAAAGATATTTACACGGTTAAAGATTCTGCCGGGATTAGCGGCGTCATTTAAGTTCACATCTATTTTAACCAGAGAAAATTGATCGTCCGAAATAAATATTTTTCCTACGAATCCCGGATCGGCCTTTTTAATCGGCTCTATATGAATTTGAAAAACATTTTTGTTATCCATGGCAAGAGTGTCTTCGATAAGATAATCATAGTAATCAATTGCGTCATCGGAAATAGGGCTTGGTAACGGACGATTGAAAAATTGTATATCATCAGTATAAAAGTTTTGAATAATTCTTCCGCCGGTGAGAATATTAACCGATGAAGGCGTATTAGCGCTTTGTTTACGTGCAAGAATTTCGTCTTTGTAATTGTTCGGCTTTTTGAAATAACCTTTACTTTCGTTTTCAATTATACCGCTGATCTTAAGTTTGCCCGTATCTTGCGCGCCAATAGATAAACTTGCGCTATTGTTCCTCGATGAAAAATTTTTTGTGGTCTTTACAAGTCCTTTTGTGTAAGCATGAAATTCGTATGTGTTAAGTTTATTATTTCTTTCATGTTTGGAATCAATTGCCCTTCGAATTATTTCTAATGCTGGGTTTTCTCCCGGGAAGACTGTTATTTCCTGTAAATTGACTTGAACCGGTTCAAGTGAAAAGTTAATTGTTTTATTCGACCCCAGCACTACAGTAATTGTATCTGATCTATAACCAATGACGGAAGCAATTATTTTATAATTGCCGCGGCTTAATCGTAGTTCGAAATTGCCTTCATAATTTGCGGCAGTGCCTAATGTTGTTCCTGCAATGCGAATGTTTGAGTAACTAAGAGGAGATGATGTGGGTTTATCCACAACTTTTCCCTTCAAAACATATTGCTGCGCTGATAATAATGACGTTAAAAGAAGAAGTATGATTGATACTTTTAGTTTCATAAAATATTTACCTGATGATAATTCAAAAAAGACGATTAACTAAATTATTACTCACGTTACGCAGTATTGATATTATAAATAGCCACGACATTTAGAGACTGTGTAAAAAAATATAGCCAAAGTTATGCACTCTCCCCCGCCCCCTTCTCTTAAAAAGAGAAGGGGCGATTTCGCATTGCTTTCCGGCAACTCCATTCCCTAAGAAAAAGTCCCTCTCTTTTTAAGAGAGGGATTTAGGGTGAGTTCGTTTTTGTATTGGTATTTTCACACATCCTTTAAAAGTCGCGGCTATCTTAGGCAAAGATATAACTAAAACATTATCAAAAAAAGTTAGAAAGGAATTCCCAATCATTCTGAATTTAAACTTATTTTTAAGTTACCTTACGCAAAAATATTATCATTTGTCATTCTGAATCACGATTCATCGGGTGAAGAATTTAAAAACTTCTTTTTTACTCGAGTCTAAGACTCTTCACTCCACTTCGTTCCGTTCAGAATGACACCTTGCGTAACATGAGTTTTTAAGTAATTGAATTATGGGAATAAATTAACATGAAAAAAATTGTTATTACAGGTGCAACCGGATTTTTAGGAAAAAGAATAACTGAAGAATTGATCGCGCGCGGAGATGAAGTTACAATATTTACACGGTCAGTTAAAAATGCTAAACAAAAAATTTCTAATGCTTATGATTATGTTGAGTGGAATCCGGAATTGAATAATTGGTATCAAAAGATGGAAGATAAAGATGCTGTAGTTCATCTTGCCGGAGAGAATGTAATGGCAAAACGGTGGAATGTAAAACACAAAAAAAATATCCTATCGAGCCGCGTTGAGGGAACGAGATCATTAGTAAGCGCAATCGGGCAGTTGAAATACAAACCAAAAGTTTTTATTTCAGCTTCTGCAATTGGTTATTACGGAAATTCCGAAAGTCCTGTAAATGAAGATTCAGAACCGGGAAGAGATTTTCTTGCGGAAGTTGTTAACGCTTGGGAAATTGAAGCGAGCCAAGTTGAATTATACAGAGTGCGTAGAGTTAGTATTAGAACCGGAATAGTTTTGGATACTAACGAAGGTGCGTTAGTACCAATGATCAATCAATTTAAATTTTTTGCCGGCGGACCAATTGGCAGCGGAGAACAATGGTTCCCCTGGATTCATATAGATGATGTTGTTAAAATATTTTTGTTTGCAATTGATAATCAAAAAGTTAGCGGAGCGTTAAATGCTTCATCGCCAAATCCGCTTCGTATGAATGAATTTTGTAAAATATTAGGAAGTGTAATGCACCGCCCATCATTTTTTAGAGTGCCTGTATTTATTCTAAAAATAATTTTTGGCGAAGCAGCAGAAATTTTATTAAGCGGGGCACAAGTCATTCCGGAAAAGACTATTAAAGCGGGATATAATTTTAGATTTGAAACTGCTGAAGAAGCTCTAAAAAATCTTTTGAAATAAAAATCTTATTCATAATATGAAGTCGGTTTGAAGGGACGGGTTGATTGCTGACCGCTTCCAAAAATAGGTGCTGTTAAAGATGCGTTAGCCGGGCGATATTTAACTTTTCCGTTTCCGCTCATTTGTACTTGACCCCCTGCCGCAATACTTCCCTTAAGTTCACCGTTGCCGCTCATCTGTATATTTGCAAGCGATAGATATTGACCGTACATGTCGCTGTTCCCGCTCATCTGAATATTTCCTACTGTGTAAAGCGAGAATGTACTTTTGTTCGGATCTTGTGTTTGGAATGTGACGTTACCGCTCATCTGAGCATTACCCTTTACAACTATAATACCGTATCCGGTAACAGTTACATTACCCGACCAATTGAGGTTCCCACCTACATAAACGATAGCTGGATTCTGTGCTGTCCCGAGCGTAACAGTTCCGCTGCTCTTATTGAAGTTGCCCGAATAAGTTTGAGTTGCAATTGACATATAGTTATCTGGATTAAAAGTAGGAACAGGCACATTGGCAGGAATGTTTCCGTCAACTGGCAAGTTATTTGGATTTTGATTTGGCTGCACTATTGCATTACCACTTTGTTGAAACTGGTTCGGGTAAGATAAGAATCCTTTAATAAGAGCATTACCGCTCATCGTCATTTGGCCATTAGTATGAACATTAGCATTCCATGCTGTGTTGTTATCATCTATCACTGAGGCATTTCCAGACAATTGAAGATTATTTCCTGATAATAATGCATACGTAAATGCCGGAGGAACCTGATTACCGCTTCCGGGTTTCTTCACAAGTGAAAACATATTTTTGGTTTGGCCAAAATATGTTGCCGACACGCTTATTTTTACCATCGAATCCGGCGCAACTACCGTATCTTTCATTGTGTAGGTAACCTGTCCGTCGAAAAATGACTTACTCGCCGGTTGTGTAACTCGGAATGAAATGCTGTCAGCAAGTTGAGATGTTAACATTTCTATCATTGTGTTGCCGATGTCGCGCACTTGAACCTCTGCATAGTACCCATACGAGGATTTTGATTGATCCAAAATAGTCCCGGATAAATTCATATTTATTATTACAAAAATTGAAAGAGTACCCAAGACATATATTAAAACTGTTTTTCCCATTTTAATCTCCTACTTCAAATTTCTAGGTCTATATTCTTTTCTCCACTCAACAGGACTGTAATTAGTGCTTACGGAATCTGCTAATTCGCTTTTTACCAGAACGCGGATAGTTCGAATATTCGCTCGGTTGGTTGGATTCGTCAATGATGAATAAGAAAGTTTATTCAACAGAGAATCATAATATTGTATATAAAATCTTGTAATCACCGAAGCAGTATTGACTGTTTGATTAACTTTTCGATACAACAATTTATCGCTAGGGTTTTTTGTGCTGCTCATTGCAGATGTGCTGCTCAAATAATAAGAAATTGTATCAATAGTCCCTGTGTTGTCATAATCGGAAGCATATTTGATCGAACTCGAATCTGCCTGGACAATTTTTGCTGAGGTAGCTTTGTATCCGATCTTATGAAAATCGTAATCAAGAATATTGGCTGCACCGATTACGCTCCGCTGATTGAACGTATCCTGATAATATTGAGTAGCGGAATCATTTATCCTCAAATTAAGCGCAAGAATAATTAGAATAATGTATGCGGCAATAACTATAGAACCAAGTAACTCTATTAGATCACTCATAACTTTTTATCAATAAGCTGTGGCATATTTTATTTTAAGTGTATCCTTCAAGTAAGTATTCGTTACAAAGACGTTAATCCTTTTTGTAAATGTCTTTGCGGCACTTATCTGATCGGGATTCATTTTACTAACATAATTAACATCTACTCGTGTATTAAAAATTCCTAACACCGACATTGTATCAGCACAAGTATAGTTTTTGTAATCATCAACATCATTAAATTGTAAAACGGACGATTCTCCAGCATCGGGGCCAAGTGATGCAACAGCTGTAAGCGAACTGGGATTGGAAACCGAAGTTGTCCGTGTGTTCTGATCAAATGATTTGGTTAGTATCTGATCGATTATGGATTGTGCAATACCGGACGCGGTTATGTATGCTTCATTATATAAGTCAGAATCGGTTTTTGAATTGAACGAGTTATAGATAGTAAGAGAAATGATCCCGAGTAAGACCATACTGCCAGCTAATAATATTAATTGACTTAAGCCCATAACTCCTTTTTCTTAATTTACATTAACCTTTTTGAGAAAATACGCAAAATTGGTAACTATATCTATACAATTACTATGCTAAAGAATGATTGGCTTTTATTCTAAAAAGTAAAGATTAGTTTTGGCTCTCTGTCTCAAAATGTAATTTCATTTTATTCTAAGACAGTTTGCCGGAGATCTAATTGGAGGTTACTTTCTTTTGATGAGCGTTTATATCGAGAAAAAATATAGAGAGATTATTCGTACCAATAAGAAATAGTTATTCTGGTTTTTGCAAAGCCGAAATTAGCCGCGTTAATAATTTCTCCTATTCCGTTGATTAACGCTTGTCTTGAAAAAAGCACAGTACCGCTTCCATTACCAATGGTGTTTCCTTCAGAAGGTGACGGAGTTATAGAAATAATTGCCCCAATAACAGTTGTATGAAGATGAACAATATCATCTGCAAGTATTAATCCTTTAAATATACCCAGATTTTCATTTTTAATAACGGCATTTGTTGTGCTATTGTGAATAACTAAAATTCCTGTCCCATCAATATTAGAAGAAGTCCAAATGCCTCCTGATGGCAGTTCAACATATGTTACACCTTTCAAGGGAAAAGATAAAAAGCTTGGATTAGTCGTATACTGGCTGCCGTTCACACTACTTTGCGCTAAACTTTTTAGAGTGCCTGTGGGAAAACCTTTTGCTCTGCCACCCATGACACTATCCGGAGTATTCGGGTAACCACCCGAATAAGTTGCATCCTCGTTAACAGTATTTGAGTTAGCGGGTTTTGCTGCTGCATAATCAGTTCCGGAAAAAGTTCCGCCAATCTTTGAAGAGCCGTCTTGTGATATATCTTGTGTTGACCAAAGACCAAGTGTGCCCTGACCTGCAATTAAATTTCCGTTTAGATCATGATCTCTTCCATCAACAGTTAAAGTACCACTTGTTACAACTTTATTGTTAGTTGAAATTGCAGCTTTAACAGTTGTTGGAATAAAACCGCCGGTTGGTATTTGTGCAAGTACAATAGAGGATTTTGTTTTGCCCGAATAAATTCCGCGCACATCAATTTTTATATAAGTTTGTCCGGCGATAGTTGTATCAATAACGCGGTAGTTAGCAGATCCGCCTAATACTGAAGAGATGTTTTGTGTTGAAGTTGCTCTATAAGTAGTAGAATCGGCAATTCGCGAAACCAACATTGATGCAACACCGTTTGCTATATTACGCGCATAGGTTTCCTTAAATTTGTCAATAGAATTTTGAGAGGCAACACCGACACTTTCGTTCATATTAAAATTTATAATACCAAACAGAGCAATACTTCCAAGCACAAATATTAAAACTGCTTTTCCCATTTTAATTCCTATAGCAAATTTTTTGGTCTAATTATTTCACGCCATTCCATCGGATTATAAAGATTGTTTATTGCATCCGGCAATTCTGTCTTAACATAAGTTCTCATTCCACGTATCTTTGCTCTTTGAACTGAACTTGAAAGAGAGGAATAACTTAATTGATTCCCGATCGAATCATAATAAACAATATTGAAACGAGTAATAACGGAAACAAGATTGGCTGATTGGCTGTTTATTTTTCTAAAAAGTTGTTTATCGTTAGGATTAGAAGTTGAAGTCATGGCTGATATAGCACCTGTGTAATAATAAATTGTGTCAATCGTTCCATTATTATCAAAATCTGATCTGAACTTAACTGCATTGGAATCAGCTTGAGTTACTTTTTCGCCTGTTGCTGCGTAACCGGCTTTGTATAAATCGTACTCAATTACTTGTGAAGCAGTAATTGCGCTTCTTTGATTATACGTACTCTGAAATATTTCTCTTGACGAATCAGAGATCTGCATGTTTAATGTAAAACCGATCAGCATTATGAATCCGCCAATGATTGATGCGCCAAGTAATTCTAAAAGTTGTCCCATAAAAACCTAGTAAGTAATAACGTGTTTAAGTTTTAGTGTATCTTGTAAATATGTATTTGTAACAAAGACATCTATTCTTTTCGTAAATGTTTTTGATAAACTATTAAGATCCGGATTCATCTTGGTTGCATAATTAATATTAACTTGTGTCTTAAAAATTCCCATTACCCCCAGAGTATCCAAACGCACATAATTTTTGTAGTCATCAGCGTCATTAAATTTAGTTACTGAAGTTTCACCGCTTTCAGGACCCAAAGAGCCGACAGCCGTTAGAGAATCTGTTGAGGTAATAGCTTTAGTAACGGTCTTTTGGTCAAATGATCTAGTTTGAATTTCATCAATAATTGATTGTCCGATTCCTGTTCCGGTGATTAGCGCCTGGTTATAAAAATCAATTTCTGACTTGCTGCGGTATGAATTATAAAAATTCAGCGAAAAAATGATAAGAAGAATTAAACTCCCTATGAGTAGTATTATTTGTCCAGTACCCATGCAATTATTTTTTTAGTATAAATTTCACTTGCTGAAATAGATTAGCTTTTACCAATCAATTCTTTCAGCTTAAAAATTAATTTTCTCAGAAGGTATACTCAAAAAGTGTGCAAGAATAATAAGGCGGTTTTTAATCTAAAATAACCCGAAAATAACATCACCGATTTAGAAGGTGGTAAGAATTTCCTGTATAAATGCATTCTGTTAAAATTATTATATTTAGATCAGATATTAATTATATAAGCTGTTAAAATGGATCCTATAAATCTTTTGATTGCAATTAATTTTTTTGTCTCTATGAGCGCCAATTATTCCGGTGCGAAAAAGGGGTTGAAAACATCGATAACAAGAGTTGTTGAAAGACCAGCAACATTTCTGCAAAAAGTACCCCCGAATGTTGCCGCTTTAGTTCTAATACTAACAATCTTTTCTATATTTAAAATAGGTTCTCTATCTGATAAATTTGAAATTCAATTTGAAAATATTCGCATCGCCGGACTAATTATGTTTCTAATTTTTTCTTGGCTTCAAGTATGGGCTTACAAATCACTCGGAAAAAATTACGCACAAGACATTGTTATTTTAAAAGAGCACCAGCTTAACACAACCGGTATCTATAAATTTATTCGTCATCCGCAATATATAAGTCAAGTACTTTCAGATCTTGGTGCAGGGCTTGCGCTTTTAAGTTTTACAGTTGTTCCGATAGTAATTTTAATTGAACTGCCTCTTTTTATAATGCGGGCTTCGGTTGAAGATAAACTGCTGCAAAAATATTTCGGTGATAAGTTTACCGCATATAAAAAACAAAGCGGGTTTATTATTCCGTTCATCGGATAAGTTGTTATGAAAACCAAATTACTACTGCTTCTAATCTTATTAACTGCCGCTATTATATTTTCGCAGCGCTTATATAAAATCTCAGTTCAAATTTCAGGAAGAGAAGAAACATTATCATATGTTACTAAAGCAGGAATTGACTATGTATCTGCGAAAGAATTATCATCTCTTCTTGGTGTAACACAGTTTTTCAATGCCGAGGCAGCTAAAATTGAAATTAAGTTCAAAGATTATATTCTCAAGTTTACAGCAAAGAATCAATTTGTAATTCTCAACCGCAAATCTGACGGCGCACAATCAATTTTTCAAATTCCTATTTCTACATTACTTATAAAGGAGGATGTATTTATTCCTCTAATCTATTGTGCTGATTATTTAAGTCTTGGTTACGGTAAAAAAATTTCTTTTGACAGCCGCGCTAAAAATTTAATTGTTACTGAAGAACCGTTTGCGACTGAGTCTTTTGTTAACGCAAAACAGTCCCAAGAAAAAGAAATTAAAACACCTGATCTGGAAACGCCGGTCGAAAAAGTAAGTTCGAAGTATGATATAAATTCTATTGAAGTTGAAGAAAAATCTAACGGAACATTGATTCGGCTTAAAGCGAGCCGCAAAATTAATATTCCCCGCCACTCGATCAGTAACAATATTTTGTATGTATTTATATCCGGAGTAACAATAGCACCGGATATTGTTAACTTAGTTAAACCTGCGGGACTCGTTCAACGGGTCAAAAAAACAGTAATCACAACTAAAAATAATCAACTGGAGTTTGTTCTAAACGATGGATATTCCACAACTGAAGCATTACAAGATTTAGATAGCTATGATATACTGATTACGATACACAATAAACTTTTTGATTCTACACCATTAAATGTTGATGATGCAAAATCTAAATGGCTTTTTGATTCTGTTGTAATTGATGCGGGACACGGCGGAAAAGATCCCGGAGCTATTGGCGTAACAGGTGTTAAAGAAAAAAACGTAAATCTTGCAATTGCTCTAAAACTAGGAAAATTAATTGAGAAAAATCTTCAGGGAGTTCATGTAGTGTATACTCGTAAAACAGATGAGTTCATTGAACTATATAAACGTGGAAAGATCGCTAATGAAAATGGAGGCAAACTTTTTATTTCAATTCACTGTAATTCAACCGAGGCAAAAGATATTTCGTTCCGCGGATTTGAAGTTTATCTTTTACGTCCCGGGAGAACTTCACAGGCAATTAAAATTGCAGAATTTGAAAACAGCGTAATCAAATACGAAGAGAATCCTGATCGTTATCAAAAATTAACAGATGAAAATTTTATTCTTGTAAGTATGGCACATTCACAATATATGCGTTACTCAGAAACATTTTCCGATCTCTTAGATCAAGAGTGGAAAAAGGATGTAAAAATTCCTGCTTTAGGTATTAAGCAGGCAGGGTTCTATGTTCTGGTCGGCGCTTCTATGCCGGGAGTTTTAATTGAAAACGGGTTTCTATCAAACAGAAAAGATGAAGCTCATCTTGCAAGTACAGAAGGGCAAAATGAAATAGCCAAAGCAATTTTTTCTTCTATTAAAAGATATAAAGAGAATTACGAAAAAGGATTTGGAAAGTAGCTGAATAAATAGCGATTAGCTATCAGCAGTCAGCAATTCAGATTTCGCACGTTTCATTCAGATTGCCTTAGGTTCAGCAAGTGAAGTCGAATATCTCATTCTCTTTTGTAAAGAGTTAAGTTTTATTAATGAAAATTCTTTTTTAGAATTTTCTAAAAATATTGTAGAAATCAAAAAATCATTAACAGCATTATTAAAAAAGCTGAGAGCAGACCGCTGAAAGCTGATAGCCATGTGATTTGTTATTAAAGACTCATCACCTTAACTTTACGACGTTAAATTCTAATAGAAAGGGTTATTGTAAATGACTAATGCACAAAAATGGATTGCCTCTTTTCTCGGTTTATTTCTTATTCTATTTATACTTGGAAGAATTACACGTAAAGAAGAACAGACAATGCCGCCAACGATGGGACAAATGGGACAGCAAACAACTCAAACTACTTCCGATGCAGACGGACAAACGTTGACTAAACAACTTGGTTGTATCACTTGTCATGGAGATAATTTACAAGGGTCACAGAAGGCGCCAGCGTTAGTTAATATTAGTAAGAACTGGACTCGTGACGGAATAATTAATTATTTGCGCAATCCTTCATCATACAGCGGCGGTTCACGTTTCGATGAGTACCGACAGAAATACAAAAGTACAATTATGCCTTCGTACAGTAATAGAGACGTTAAAGAACTTGGCAGGATTGCGGAATTTTTGTTAACCAAATAAGTTAATTCTCAATCGGTCTTAATATAAAGCCCGGTTTCAAAGGAACCGGTTTTTTTATTTTAAAGAATAATTTCTTTGATCGTCTCAACCTTATCATTCGAGAATGCATGTATAAAATGCATCGTGAAGTTTAATCGAGAAAATACCTCGACCGAGTTTTAATAAAGCCCTTCCCTTTGGGAAGGGTAGGGATGGGCTTTTATTTTCTAATTGCGGATACGCTAAAACAAGCAGCGGCATAAAATTAAAAATATCTCTCTTTCAAAATTTTAAGATGATGATGTGCATGTCCGGTCATGATATATGCAAGTGCGCGTACGGAAAGTTTATTTCCGTTTGAGGTGCCGGAGCGTAAAGACATCTCGTCAGTAAAATTTTTGAACATCAGCATATTTGATGTACGTAATGCACAAAATTCTTCAACAAGATCGGCAAGTTTGATCTCGCTGTAATTTGATTGATGAATATATTCGTTCTCGTCAAATCCATGAAGATCTTTATTATCGTTGCGTGCAAAACGTAGTGCGCGATAAGCAAAAATTCTCTCAGCTTCTAAAATATGACCGAGAACTTCTTTCACGCTCCATTTATCAGGAGAATAACGGAACTCGGATTGTTTTTTGGTAACATTCTTGAATAATCTTTTTACTTCAGCAATTTGCTTGTTCATACTTTTAACAACATCCCCGTCCGGGACTTTTTCAATATAAGTATGATAATATAGTGCGTATTCATCTTTGTTGGGTCGTTTCATTTTTTACCTCTATGAAATATCACGGGTTAAATAATCGTTATAATCTAGAACGATACGGGAATATTCTTCCTTCATAAGAGGTGAAGAAAAAATAAAATCCGCAGATGCTCTGTTACATGCAATAGGAATATTCCAAACAACGGCAATGCGAAGAAGTGCTTTCACATCAGGATCGTGCGGCTGAGGTTCAAGCGGATCCCAGAAAAAAATCAACACATCAATTTTATTTTCTGAAATTTTTGCGCCAAGTTGTTGATCGCCGCCGAGCGGACCGCTTTGCAACCGGGTTATTTTAAATCCCAAATCTTGTTCAAGCAATTTTCCGGTAGTACCCGTTGCATAAATTTCATGTTCACCAAGATTGCCGCGATTGTATTTTGCCCACTCGATCAGATCTTGTTTTTTATTATCATGGGCAACAAGCGCGATCCTTTTCTTTTTCTTCATTCCTATGTTGATAAATTTTTTCATACATCTCCTAATTATATTTTGTTTTTTCCTTTAACATCGTCCTAAAATAATAACAGCATAAAGTGAAATATTATTTCTTGAACTTACTTAACAAATCAGCAATAGCATCTTTATGTGCCATGAACCCAAGCATTTTTAGCTTTACATAATCTTCTTGGTAAAAATAATATCCTTTATCACCTACATTGAAAGAACCCGAACCTGAATCCTTTATTAAGAACCAATCCTTACCATCTTTATTTAAGTAACCAACTATATGAATTCCGTGGTCGTCGCCTGTTGTTCCGTTGCTAAAACGGAATTGCCGAGCGGATTCATCAATATATTCAGAAGGAATATCGAACGAAGGAATCATAGCAACTTTTGCGTGCGATTCGATTCCGGCTTCAGAAACATCTCCGAAAATGGCAAGTGTAAATCCTTTTCTAATTGTATTTTTTATTGTTGATATAAAAACATCAAGAGGAACGTTATAGTAATCTTTGTTATGCCACCAATTATCCGGAACTTCATACTCTGCTTTTTCATAATATGGTTTTTGCATTAGCGACATTACTGCAACATAATCATCTAAGTTAAACCTAACTACGTTATTCAAATATTCTTTTGGTGTGTATTCTTTTCCGTCAACAGTAAATTTGGTTGGCGGTTCACCCAGATAATGATTTAAAATTGATTTTACAGTATTAACAACCTCATCCTCATTCCATGAATTTGAATTCTTGATACCGATAAGATAATTATTGATCTCTTGAAACATTTTACTGTGATCGTGATATTTTTGTCCCGGTAGTTTTCCATCGTAAACACTTTCCGGAACTATACCATATTCTTTCCAAATTCTAATAACTGCATTTGCCTGCGATCCTTCTCCGATGGTCGAATTTCCTCTTTCGGTAACGAAGCGTCTAACCTTTGCAAGGTATTCCCAATATGCTGTCCAAATCTCTGAGAGTTTTATTTTTTTGTTATGAATTCGATAGACTTCAGATTCCAAATAAGAGGTTGTTGAGAAAGACCAGCAAGTTCCGGTATTGCCTTGATTAATCGGATCATTGTGCCAATAATTTGTAAACTCACTTTTTGATTTGGGAAGATTTAATCCCGTATAATCCATTTTGAAAACTTTATTATCAGGCTTTGCTTTTTTGTTGAAATCATCAATCCCTTTTTGAACCTCATCCCAAAATTCACTTTTAGGTTGAACGAATGTTCCCTTATCATGCACTTGTGCAGTGATTAATCCGCTTAATAAAAGTGTGAATAGAAAGATTTTAAAATTCTTCATTTTAATTCTCCGGTTATTCTAACTAATGGACAAATTTTACATAGTGAAATTAATGAAAGAAAGGGAAGTTTGTTTAAATAAATTTGATCAGAAAAAATGTTAGTAACAGTGAATTTTGATGAAATGGATTTTGAATTTAAGAATTATCGGAAAACTTGTGTGCAGCCTATTTTTAGGTCAGTTCTTCTTTTTCCTTCTTTTGTGAAGTTTCAGGGACAATAATATCTTGAAGTGAAAATGTAATCAAGACATTATTTTTAATTTTAAATGATAGGCTTTCAGTATCAACGGTAGGAACTTGATAACTTTCGTTAATCGCTGATGTACTTGAAGTTATATAATTAACCAAATTTTCGTTTCTATTTATGATATGTTTCATATTTTCAATTAATTATTGCAAATATAATAAAAAATTTTCATTCGTGTTTCCAACCTTCAAATTTTCTTTGGTCTTCAATTGCAAAACGTTGTAATCCAGGTATATTTGGAATGCCTGGCATACTTTGTTGTAATGGAATTTGAGATTTCGTCATTGTTCCTTCAGTTACAAATACATCCGTACCCCCCTCTATACTCTCAATTAACGCTCGTCGAAACGAATAATTTACTGAATTACTTGCACCTAAAACAACACTTGGGTCAAAGTGTTTTGACAATTCCAATTCTATATGAATACTGTCGTAAATTGAATTTATTGTTTTATAAAAATCCATTGATGGTGTTTCAATTTTTAGTCCTAAATCATTTCTTGCCTCTCTTCTATAAATAGGATAATCATGACTACCAGATTCCGAACACAAGAAAGAAATAATTTTATTTATTTTATTTTTATCCTTAAAATGCTCGCTTAATAGTTTTTTACCTAACATTTGAATTTGTGTTCTTGATCTGAAAACATTGCCAACAACGACTGGATGAATCTTTTCTGAAAGTCCAATGAAAATTTTTGTTAAATCATTTTCATTTTTTATTTTAAGTTCCTGTTTTGCATATTCAAAATATCCTTTTATTGACTCAACACTTACAGGTACTCTTGCCTGTGGATTCTGAGGAAAAGTAGGATTTTGCGGATTTAATGGACTATTAAGACTAGGGTCAATTGGTCCCAAAGTTGCTTGTTTTGTCATTACAATATTATTGGCTCCAAGACATATCAATGTGCCTGCACTTCTCGATTTTGAAGGCACGATAACTTCGTACTCATCACAAAACTGTTTGATTAGATTAATCAAACTCCATGCAGCCATTGTATCGCCGCCACGAGTATATAAATAAAGCGATAACTTTTTGGGTAAATTGAATTTGTCAAGATGATTTACAAAATAATCTTGCATTTCAGGTGAAATTTGAGTTTCGAGATTTTGTCTATCACCAGTAATGAATACTAATAATTTTGAATTTCTCTCTTTCTCAATTTTCTTGTATAACTCAATTCTGTCTTTTATCATAATATATTTACTTTAGATAGTATTGTCTCTTTATAGGTTGCACACAACTAGTGTTCTGCCACAGAAATAGCTTTACATTGTCATAAACTTTGTTTATCTTTGTCATAAATAAAAAAGGAATTTTATGACAGAAATAGAACAACTCAAGAAACTT
>JBBAAM010000060.1:0-20379 GCA_041658245.1 Melioribacteraceae bacterium | reverse complement strand
ATTCTTTCCCTTTACAAGTTTCTTGAGTTGTTCTATTTCTGTCATAAAATTCCTTTTTTATTTATGACAAAGATAAACAAAGTTTATGACAATGTAAAGCTATTTCTGTGGCAGAACACTAGTAGTTCTCACAATCGAAGAATCTTCAACCACAACATCAAGTGAGTCGTCGATAAATTCATTTACGGAAATAATAGCTCCTCCGCTTGCCTTCACTGATCTTAAGTTATTAACAGAGCAAAAGATTTTTATGAAATGAGAATACTTTGACAAATCAATTTTAGAAGTGACAGAAAATTTATTTCCTTGTCTCTCAACAGTCAGATATTTATTGACCAAATTATCAGGCCCTTCTATTCTAATAAATGAAGTATCGGCTTGAGTAAAATAAACAATGAATCTTCCATTCAATTCAAACGTGTCCGGCTCTTTATCTTCTATGTTAAAAATTTTAGCTACATAGAAAGTTTTTTCGTCAAAAGGATTCGGAATCAACTCCACTTTACTATCGAATACTATTTTGTAGGCAGTTACTAATAAAACAAGCAAGATTAAAAACACTAAGAGAATTTTGTTGGTCAGTTTCATATTCACCTCACTTGTTGGATTTATAGTTGGTGTAAAGATCTTTTAGTTCGGTAAAGCTGATGTTCAGCAAGTCCATCATCTTAAAAACATATTTCAAATCGGTCTTAATAAAATGTTTGGACATATAATTTTTGGTTTGTTTGTAGCCGTCATCGGCAACAAAAAAGCCAACCCCCCTTTGGTTGGATATAATTCCTTTCTCCTGCAGATATGTAAATGTCCGCATCACAGTATTGGGATTTACTTCTACTTCAATTGCAAGCTCTCTAACGGAAGGAATTCTATCTCCCTCTTTCCATTCTTCGGAAAGGATTTTTTCGCAGATATAATCCGCTATCTGCAAATAGATCGCCTGGCTGTCATTAAACTCCATCTGCTACCTCGTTTTCCTGGAGTCTTATAAAACTAAGCGCCCATAAGAATACCGGCATAAAATATATCAGAGCAAATAAAACAATTTCTTTTACAGTGCTATTAAGAACGGTAATCTTACGCCATGATTGTATTGATAGCTCTGCGTTTACATTTATCTGAAGCGGAATGTTTAAAATTTCGAGAGGTGTGTTTACATTTTCAAAAAATGGAAGAAGACTAATCAAACTAAGATAAATGTTAAGTGCTGCAAACAATCCGCCGAAGGCAATAAATGTTTTTCCAAGTTCCAGCTTTTTAAAGTAGATTGCCCCAAAAAAGAAAAGTGAATGAAGTGCAAAATAGTTTTGAAAGAATTTGCCGAACTCGAAGCGGGTATATATATGAAACATACTTTTAAAAAGACCGGCGTTGGGAAAAAGGTATCTGTATATTTCAACCATCATTGCCGATAGAGAAAGAGCAACATAACTCAAAAGTAAAAACCCAACTGTTGTATAAATAAACTTCACAATAAATTTTTCAACTATCGAAGACGGAAGCATTAGAAAATCAATTTTTCTATCGGCAGTATTTAATTCCGAGAATGAACTGCTTGTGATGATCATACAATATACAAGAGCAATTACCGGGAAACCATCGGCGGTAAGCCAGCCCGCTCGCGGTAAGTACGGTCTCTGTGATATGTAGTTTAGCAGCAAATTCAAAAAGGTTAAAGAGGCAAGCATTATTAAAATGTTAATTTTATTAAAAGCTATTTCTTTCCAAAATGTTTGAAAAAATCTCTTTGTCGCAAATATTTTTTTAATACGGTTACCCCAGCATTAAAAAGAGTTTTTACTTTTTCATTCTTTGCAACAACTGCGTTAAATAATAACTCAATATCAATGTCGTTGTCTTCACCATCATGGTTTTCCGATAAGACCGCATATCCACCCAAAGTATTTTCGTAGTATAGAACTTCATTCTCTTTCGGTTCTTCCCTTTGAAGTGTTAATGACAACTTTTGCTCGATCTCCGCAATCTGCCGGTTAAAGATTACCTCGCCGTTGTCTAAAATTATTATCGGGTCAATTAAGTGTTTCATATCCCGCACTTGATGTGTTGAGATTACAAATATTTTCTCTTCGTTAATTGATGAGGCAACGAGTTTTCTAAAAACACTTTTTGCGGGAATATCTAAACCGTTAGTCGGCTCATCGAGAAGTATTACTTTTGTATCAGCGGCAAGCGCAAATGCAACCGAAAATTTTTTCTTCTGTCCGTAAGAAAGATTTGTGATCTTTCCGTTTGTCTCGATCTCCAGATCTTTGAGATATTCAAAGAACTTTTCTTTATTAAACTTTGGATAGAACGGTGTATAGATTTCCAAATATTCACGGACTTTTACCGCCGGCAAAAAACTGTTTTCGGGAAGAAAGAATATTTCTTTTAGTAAATCGGGATCTCGTGCAATTGTTTTTTCTTCGTCTAAAGTGCAACTGCCGCAATGCGGATAAAGCAGGCCGGAGACTAATTTAAGCAGTGTGGTTTTGCCTGCCCCGTTCTTACCCAACAATCCGTAGATGTTTCCCGACGTTAGTGAAAGATTAAGATTGTTGAATAGAAGATTTTTCTTTTTGTAACCGAAACTTAAATTCGAAATATTTATCATATTACCTCTGCCTTAGTGTATTAGATAACTCATACACTACAAATAAACGAATTCTTTTTTGTTTTGTCAAGAAGATTTTTTTGTGATGGCGTAGCCTTTGAAAAAGGTATTTAACAAACACTTATAGATCCCCTCCCCCCGAGGGCTAATTAAAACTCTATTTTATTTGATCATTCCGGTTTCTTGTCGTGAATGTATTCTAAAATATCTCCTGGCTGGCACTCTAAAACTTTACAGATTGCTTCGAGAGTTGAGAACCGTATTGCGCGCGCCTTCTCTGTTTTTAGCACAGATAGATTCGACATGGTCAACCCAACTTTCTCGGCAAGCTCTGTGAGAGACATTTTTCTCTTAGCCATCATTACGTCTAAGTTAACACGTATCATCTCATCACCTCACACGGTTAAATCGTTTTCTTCTTTAAGAACGGCACCAATTCGGAAAATTTGTGCAAGTATCAAAAATATTATCCCGGCAAAAAGAAGTGCAAAGTTAATGTCACTTAAAGAAAAGGTATATGATTGACGAATATTATTCGCCCACTCTGTTCTTGCTACCGAATTGTTAATCCAATAAAAAATAAGTACCCGAACAAACTCTCCAAGCAAAAAGTAAACTCCAATAAATTTGAACCGCTCTGAATTCTCTTGCAAGAAAACATTGCCCACAACAGAACTTTTAAACAGCTTCCTAAGATTATAAAGAATAATTATTAAGAAGAGTGATACAATCAAAGAAAGAAATGAAAGTCCAAGAACTAACTCCGGAACTAATCCGTGTGTAAAGTATCTTATTGGAAATAAATTAATTTGGGAATCATAGCTGATTTGGCTAAGATGATAGCCATCTTTCGGTACTGGGCGCATTCTGTTAAAATTAATCTTATATAAATCTTTTACTGCATCATCAAAATATGGGTTTGACCAGTAAAGCATTTTCGCCAATTCCATCCCGGTATATTCATCTACTATCGAATCAATACGTCTAACTTCTGCATATTGCGAACCCAGTCTATAAATATGATTGTTTATCTTGATGGGAATCGCAGGAAATGGAAAATTTATTTTTACTATACCAATAACAGCGAGGTTAAATAATATCGTTGCTAAAATTAAAATAATAGAAGCAGAGAGACCTCCATACCACATGAGATCAATCAGCACTTTTAACAACTTTTCTGCTTTGCTTTTATTTTTCATTTCTCACCTCCTTTTTGTTAATTGCAATATAATTTTCAATTTCAAGTTTGTCAAGATAAACTTATTGTTTATCAATATATATTTCCTTTTATACGGCATTGTTGCCAAAGATGCGTTTGTCAAATTTGGGATATAATTCAAACATTTTTGGTGCTTTATGAAAAAACTATTCTATTAATATTGATCGGCAAGAGAAAAGAGGAAGCTGTAAAGGTTCAACAGATTCTAACGAGCTGGGGCTGTTTGATTAAAACACGTTTGGGTATTCACGACGGAGTTTTGGAAAATTGTTCGGATACCGGTTTATTAATTTTAGAAATGGTTTGAACAAATGAACAAAATCAAGAGATCGAACGCAAGCTCTCGGTTCTGCCGGGTGTGTCATCAAAATTAGTTGAGTTGGAATTAAATTAACGTAAAGACGCGATATATCGCGCTTCAACGATATTTGGATGGAACTATTCTTCCGATTATTTTTAACAAAACAAAAAGACGATATGAAAGATCTGATCCAAATAGCAGGGGTGATTGATAAAGAAGAAGCAATAATGCTGATGAACGCGGGCATTGATTATCTCGGGTTTCCGCATAGACTCACCGTACACAAAGAAGATCTAACAGAAGATGAAGCCGTTGATGTGATCAATATAATTTTTCCTCCGCACAGAGCTGTTCTAATAACTTATCTTAATAAAGCTGAAGAAATAATAAAGCTGTGCACGAAACTGAACGTTAAGATTGTTCAGCTTCACGGAAAGATTTCCAAAGAAGAATTGGAAAGAACAAAATTACTTCAACCCGATCTGGAAATAATTAAAAGTCTTGTTGTTGCAGAAAATAACTATTCGGAACTTGAAAGAACAGTTGAAGCACTTTCAACTTTTGTTGATGCATTCATCACCGATACTTTTGATCCAGCTACAGGCGCAGAAGGCGCTACCGGTAAAACACATGATTGGAGTATCAGCAGAAAATTAGTTGAGATCTCTTCCAAACCAGTTATCATTGCCGGCGGACTTAATCACACAAATGTTAAACAAGCAATTTTAGAAATCAATCCCGCCGGAGTTGATGTACACACGGGAGTTGAATTCAAAGACGGAAGAAAGGATTACGACCTGGTTAAAAGGTTTGTAAAAGAATCCAAAGAAGGGTTTGCGCTGATCAATTCTTAGTAATTAAAAACTTACTCTTCAATTATTTTTGCTTTACTCCGCTTATAAATCTTGCTTGATTCTTTTACCTTCTCGCGCTGCTTTGGCAAAGGAATACGGATTTTCTTCTTCTTTATTTTGATCTTTCTTTTCATTCATCATCGCGGTTCTGCAACTGCAAATTGCCCAACTTTGTTTTTAATATCAAGCGGAGAGATTTATTGCAGATCATCTATTCGGTTGTTTTTAAAACAAAAACGGCAAGAATTATATCCTGCCGCTTTTTAATCATTATTATCGTAAGAGAAATAAATTATTCAAGAGGAATTTTTGTTTTGTTCTCTTTAAGCCAATCGTCAAAACTTTTCAGAGATGGATTTAGGGATTTCGAAAACTCTAAATTTCTTGCGCCGGTAAAATAATTTTCGAAGTCGTGTTTGAACTGGAACATATTGCCAAGATCTTCGGCGCCCGGGAAACCAAAGCTTCGGTACATATCGAACGAAACAGAATTGTAAACAACTTCTTGTCCTAGCTCTTTAGTGAATGTATCAGCCATCTGCTTTCCGGTTAAATGTCCGCCGGAAATTCCAACTGTTTTTCCGATAAACTCATTTCCCTTTTTGAAAATTCCATATGCGCACTTTCCGATATCTACAGCGGCAATACCCGGCAGTTTTTTATCTCCCATCGGAATAGTAAGTGCCAGCTTACCGTCTGGTCCCTTCTTAGGTCCCATTCCAAAGTAAATAAAATTATCCCAATAAAAAGAAGTTAACAAAAAAGTTACCGGCACCCCCTGCTCGGTAAATAATTTATTCGATTCACCTTTTGAATCGAAATGAGGTACTTTATACTTATCACCCAGAGTAGGCATTCTGTTATCATCAAGCGGAACCCAGTTACGTGTATCTTCCAGCGTTGACCAGATAACATGTTTTAATCCGGTTTCCTTTGCCGCCCGCGCAATTGATCTTGCTTGAGAAGCTTCTTTCTCGGGGGAAAAATGTTCCCAGAAAAATGTAACAGCATATGCACCGTAAGTGCCATTAAAAGCAGACTTAATGCTTTCGTAATTATCAATGTCGGCAGCAACTAATTCCGCGCCTAAATCTTTCAATGCTTTTGCTTTATCGGAATTAACATCTCTTGTTAAAGCCCGCGCAGTGAATTCACCCGACTTATCATTAAGAATTGCACGAATTAAACCCCCGCCCTGGGCACCGGTAGCACCTAAAACCGCAATTACTTTTTTATCTGCCATTTATTTTCTCCTTTGGATTTTTTCTTATTGTTATTTCATAAACACAAAACGCCGATATATGGTTCAATGCGTTCATTATGTATTTTGTGTTCAGAACTTAAATATAATTGTTGCAGCAACATCTAACGCCTACTTTAATTGGGAGGAAGCAGACATTCATGAGCACGCTGTTCTTCTAATCGTTTCGGATTATTTTATTCCGTCTGAGGGTAATTAGAAATAAAAACTTTATCTCACCGAAAAAGCAATATTCTTTTGGTTTAGTACGTCTAATCATGCACTGATTCTATCATTCTATTATTCAGTAGAAATATATATTTTTTGTTCAATCATTATTCATCAAAGGTAAAAGCATGAGAAAAACTCTTGTTCTACTAATTACTCTGTGCTCAGTTTTATCTGCACAGAGCCAGATCAAAATTCCTTATACACGTCACGTTCTTTCAAATGGATTGAATGTATTACTTCACGAAGATCACTCGACTCCAACGGTTACGGTTAACACTTGGTTTCATGTCGGCTCAGGTTATGAGAAACCGGGACGAACCGGTTTTGCACATTTATTCGAGCACTTAATGTTCATGGGATCCGGGCATGTTGCCGAAGGAGAATTTGATAAATTGCTTGAAGCGGCAGGCGCAGAAAATAACGGATCAACAACCGAAGACAGGACTAATTATTATGAAGACCTTCCTTCGAACGCACTTGAACTTGCGTTATATCTTGATTCCGATAGAATGGGATTTCTTGTTGATGCAATGACTCCGCAAAGTGTTGATGCACAAAGAGCTGTTGTAAAAAACGAAAGACGCCAGAGCTATGAAAACCGCCCTTACGGATTATCCGAAGAAACAATTTTAAAAAATCTTTATCCTGCAACCCATCCTTATAGCTGGCCGGTTATCGGGTCAATGACTGACTTAAGCGCCGCTACATACGATGACGTTGTTGAGTTCTTCAAAACATATTACGTACCGAACAATGCATCAGTAGCAATTGCCGGAGATATAAATTCGCAAGAAACATTGAAGCTTGTTGAAAAATGGTTCGGCGGAATTCCGTCAGGAAAAACCGTAGAACCACAAAATCCTGCCGCCGTGAGATTGAACGAAGAAAAAATATTAGTTATGGAAGACCGGGTTCAACTTCCACGATTGTATATGACCTGGATTACTCCACAGAAATTTGCACCCGGAGATGCAGAGCTTGATGTTCTTGCAAATATTTTATCCCGGGGGAAAAATTCACGACTGTATCAAAAATTAGTTTACGAACTCCAGATAGCACAAGATGTACGCGCATCTCAAGGTTCAAGCAAACTTTCTTCACAGTTCCAAATAGTTGCAACAGCGCGCTCCGGCCATACTCTCGAAGAATTGAAAAAAGTAATTCAGCAGGAGATAGATAAAATAAAAAACGAAGCTCCGATGCAAAGAGAATTACAGCGAACGGTCAATCAATATGAAGCGTCGTTTTTAGATGGTTTAGAAAAACCGGGCGGATTCAGTGGAAAAGCAAATCAACTGAATGAATATTTTTATTATGCTGGGAATCCGGATTATGCAAATGAAGATCTCTCGCGTTACAAAGCATTAAGTGTTAACGACATTCAAACTGCCGCACAAACTTATTTGCGTGATAACGGACGCGTAATTCTAAGCATTGTTCCTAAAGGCAAAACAGATTTAGCGGTTCAACCTAAAGCGGAGAGCAAATAATATGAAAAAGATATTTTTATTTTCGATAAGATTAACTGTTGTCTCCGCTTTTTGTTTTTCTCTATATGCACAGACTCCCGATAGGACAAAACCGCCGTTGCTATCTGCACCTCAAAAATTAAATTTACCGGCAATACAACAATTCTCGCTTTCGAACGGATTAAAAGTTGTATTAATGGAAAAACATGAAGTCCCGTTAGTACAGCTGAATGTTGTTATGAAAGCAGGAAGCGTTAACGATCTCGAAAACAAAACCGGATTGGCTGCATTAACAATGAGCATGCTGACCGATGGCGCCGCAGGAAAAACTTCTCTTGAGCTAGCAGACGCAATCGATTTTTTAGGCGCAAGAATATTTGCAAATGCAGGGGCGCATTCATCCGTAATATATCTTCACACACCGCTTTCCAAGTTTGATGATGCTTTGAAAATTATGAGCGATATTCTTCTGCGTCCGGATTTTCCACAAAAAGAATTGGATAGAAAGAAAAAAGACCGCTTAACATCGTTAATGCAAATGCACGATCAACCGACTGCAATTGCCACTGCGGCATTTAATAAAATACTTTTTGGGAAAGATCACCCGTACGGAAAAATCACAAGCGAGAATGAGATCAATGGTTTTTCTGTTGATGATATGAAGAGTTTTTATAAAAAATATTCTACTGCCAATAATTCTTTTGTAATTGTTGTAGGCGATATTAAGAAAGATGATTTGAAGAAAAAATTAGAAACCGTATTTGGCAAATGGCTAAAGGGCGATGTAAAAGAAGTTAAAATAAAAGAACCGGCTCAAGTTGCCAGCCGCATTGTTTATTTGATTGATAAACCCGGAGCCGCTCAATCAGTAATTAATATCGGAAGGATCGGTACATCACGGCTAACACCGGACTACAATCCAATTGTTGTAATGAACACGCTTCTTGGCGGATCATTTACTTCGCGCTTAAATCAAAATTTGAGAGAAAAACATGGTTACACTTACGGCGCATCATCAAGATTTATGTTCAGACTGTCGCCGGGAAGTTTTATTGCAGCATCTTCTGTTCAAACTGAAGTAACCGATAAGGCGCTAATAGAATTTTTCAACGAGATGAACGGAATACGCGAACCGTTGACAGATACCGATTTAAACCGCGCGAAGAATTTGGTTGCTCTCAGTTATCCGGGTAATTTTCAATCAGTTTCAGAAATAGCAGGAGAGCTTGAAGAAATGGTGTTGTATAATCTGTCTTCAAATTATTTCGGCGAATTTGTATCAAAGATTTTAAGCGTAACCGGTAATGATGTAACCGGAGCCGCTAAAAAATATATTGTGCCGGATCAGATGATTATTGTAGTAGTAGGAGACAAAGTGAAGGTCGAAGAAGGAATTAAAAAATTGAATTTAGGCGAATTAAAAAATCTTTCGATCGAAGATGTTTTAGGCAAAGTTCCACAGCTTAGCAAATGAACAAAGTAATTATTATCAATAACCGAGGAAGGAAATGAAACGTTTAGTAAAATATGTTACTCTGTTTTTAATACTGTTATGTTTGGGACCGAATAATTTCTTGAGCGCACAAGAAAATCAAAAGAAAGAAGAAAAGAAATTCACAAGTCTATGGGAAGGAAAACTGAAAATTTCTTCTGTCTCGTTGCGATTAGTCTTAAAAGTATTCAATAATAGTGATGGCTCGGTTGGTGCATTATTAGATAGTCCGGATCAAGGCGCGAACAACATTCCAGTTTCATCTATAAATATGACCGAAGACAGTTTAAAGTTTGCGATTCAAACAATCGGCGCTTCATACATGGGGAAAATTTATAAAGATAGCGCATTTGTAAAAGGATCATTCAAACAGGGCGGAACGGTTCTGCCGCTCGATCTAAAAAAAATTGATAAACTTGTTGAGATAAAACGTCCGCAGAATCCACAGAAACCATATCCGTATAATGATGAGGAAGTAACTTTTGAAAATAAATCTGCGAATATTACTCTAGCGGGTTCGTTTACTTATCCCAAAAGCGGCGCTCCATTTCCGGCGGTTGTGCTCGTGACAGGGTCGGGTCCTCAGGACAGAGATGAAACTCTAGCTGGCGGAATAAACCATAAACCTTTTTTAATAATTGCCGATTATTTAACGCGTAACGGGATTGCAGTTCTCCGTTATGATGATCGCGGGATTGCTAAATCAAAAGGAGATTTTGCCGCATCAACAACAGAAGATTTTGCAACAGACGCACAAGCCGCCGTGGAATATCTTAAAACACGCAAAGAGATCGATGCAAAAAAAATTGGAGTAGTAGGACACAGTGAGGGAGGATTAATAGCACCTATGGTTGCAGTGAATTCGAACGACGTTAGCTACATTGTTCTTTTAGCGGGACCGGGATTGCCGGGCAAAGATATTCTGCTTCTTCAGGCAAAATTGATTAGTAAAGCCGAAGGTGAGAAGACGGAGATGATTGATAAGTCAAGCATGCTCAACGAAAAAATTTACGATGCTGTTCTTTCCGAAGAAAATAATACCGTTGCAGAGAAAAAAATTAGAGCGCTGTACGATGACTTTTACAACTCATTAACCGCGGAAGAGAAGAAGGAAGCAGATGGTCGAAAGCAAATGATGGAACAGGGAATAAAACAGTTAACAAAACCATGGTTTAGATTCTTTATGAAATTTGATCCGCGTCCCACTCTTGAAAATGTTACCGCTCCAGTGCTTGCACTTAACGGAGAAAAAGATTTGCAAGTCCCGCCGAAAGAAAATCTTGCCGAGATCGAAAAAGCTTTGAAGACGGGCGGCAATAAAAATTTTAAGACAGTCGAACTGCCGGGATTGAATCATTTATTCCAGCCGGCAAAGACAGGCGGAGTTAGTGAGTACGGTAATATTGAAACTACTTTTTCTGAAGATGCTTTGAAGCTTATGAAAGATTGGATTTTAGAAGTAACTAAGTAGAGACTCGATCAAATCGAGTCTCTACAAATAGTATTTTATTTATTGGGTGTGAATTTAACTACAGCATTTTTCACGGGTTTAATTGTTCTTAAAAATTCATAAATCGCACGAAGGTCTTCATTTGTCATTCCGGAAAACATTCCCCACGGCATGATGATGTTTATATAACTCCCATGAAATATAAATATTTTGTATAAACACGTAGAAAACCGGACCCAGTACTGCAAGAGGATTTATAAACGTAAGCGAAATCCATATTGTGAAAGCATTGTTCTTTTGTCCTAACGATTGGCTTGCTTCGGAAGAATATTCTTTTCCCCCGATGAACCACCCGAGAGTAAAAAACAAAATGCATAATGCTGCAGAAATAGCCGCTATAAGAAAAACAATTTCTAAACTGTTAGTAAGTTCGGATCTTATATAGTAAGAAGCTTCGGAAGTAGCGATATAAATGTTTATTACTAAAATGTAAAAAGAAGAATCTTTCCAGCTGATTAAGCGCTGCCAAAATTTTGGTGAGATAAATTTTATTAACTGCGCCGCCGCCAAAGGAATTGAAAGAGTTGTAATAACCGGAATCAAAACTTTCCCGACAGAAATATCGGAACCGTTGTTCATTAACAACGGGAGAAGAAACGGAAGCAGAAGGGCAATAGATACGTTATTCAACAAAAGCGAGAATGTAACAAACTCTACTTTTTCTTTCTTAAGACTTATTATTACGGGAGCGGCTATAGCCGTAGGCGCAATAGCTGTTACGAATGCAGTCTCGGCAAGTATTTGATTAAACGGTTTTAAGAGAAAATAAATTATGACAGAAACAAATATGATAGTACCGAGAATTACGAAATGACTTTTTCTGACAATTTTCTTGTTAATCTTCACATCAAGGAATGAAAAGAAGAGCATCAGCATCAAAAAGTAACGGATTAGAAATGTGTATTCATGTCCGTAAGGAAAGAATACGCCGAGCGCAATTGCAAAAAAAAGAAGAAGAGTTTTCATTATCAATAGAATTGTTTGGGTAAACATAGTAAGTATGAGTTTTCATATCAAACTGAAGCCGGATGGTTAAAAATGTTAACAAAAATTAACAGAGAAAGACGAAATCTTATTATTATTTTTACCGTCAAAATAGAAAACAATCAAACTTAGAGCATAATAGTTATGAACAGTAAAATGATAAAAAGAATTTCGATAGCCGGATTTATTCTGGCGGCACTAGGGTTATTAATTATTCCGAGATATTGTTCAAAGAAGGAAATTAAAACGAGTGAGGGTGCACGCGGCGGGATTATACCGGTTACCGTTCAAATCGTAAAACGAACATCAATGGAAAATAATCTTCAAGTTTCGGGTTCTATAATTGGTAACGAAGAAATAGAATTACGCACGGAGATTTCAGGAAAAGTTATTTTAATTGGATTTAAGGAAGGCGGAAGAGTAAAAAAGGGCGATCTTCTATTAAAAGTAAACGATGCCGATCTTCAAGCGCAATTACTAAAAGCAGAGCTAAAGAAAAAACTTGCAGAAGATAAAGAGTATAGACAAAGATCATTGCTTGATAAAAAAGGAATCAGTCAGGAAGCATATGAAGCTGCATTGAATGATTTGAACTCTGCAAAAGCAGATATAGAAAACATCAAAGCACAAATTGCCAAAACGGAAATACGCGCACCGTTCGACGGTAAAGTCGGACTGCGTTATGTAAGCGAAGGCGGATACGTTACGCCGTCATTAAAAATTGCAACACTTCAAAACGATAATCCTGTTAAAATAGATTTTTCAATTCCACAGAGATATGCAACATTAATCTCTGTCGGAAATACGATAACATTAAAAACATCTTCGGGAAAACAATATAAAGCAAAGATCTATGCGCTTGAACCTAAGGTTGATCCTGTTACAAGAGCATTGCAAATGCGTGCCATTTGTCCCAACGACCACGGCGATCTTTTTCCCGGTTCGTATGTAACAGTAAATCTTTCTTTGAATGATACTAAAGATGCTATAACCATACCGACACAAGCACTTGCATTAGATATTATGGGTGAACGCGTTTTCGTTTATAAAAATGGAATTGCAGTATCAATAAAAGTTGAAAGCGGAATCAGGACCGAAGACAAAGTTCAAATTGTAAACGGACTTGTGCCGGGAGATACTGTAATTACTTCGGGAATTATGCAGCTGAGACCAAGAGCAAAGGTTAAGATTACTTCTATTGACAACAAATAAATTTTGAGAAGAAAAAACAATGAGTCTTTCATCATTAAGTATCCACCGCCCGGTTTTATCAATTGTAATGTCATTGACAATTATTCTTCTCGGCGTAATTGGGTTTACATATTTAGGCGTTAGAGAGTTTCCAAGTATTGATCCTCCGATAATTACTGTTGGTGTTTCATATACCGGAGCTAATGCGGAGATCATCGAATCGCAAATAACCGAGCCGCTCGAAGAAAATATTAACGGAATTGCCGGGATTCGTTCGATCACTTCAGTAAGCCGGGATGGAAGAAGTCAAATTACAGTTGAGTTTAACGTTGATGTTAATTTAGAAGATGCCGCCAATGACGTACGCGATAGAGTCTCGCGCGCTGTTGCCAATTTGCCTCCGGATGCCGATCCCCCTGTGGTTACAAAAACTGATGCTGATGCAAATCCGATCATGTACATCACATTAAAAAGTGAATCAAAAAATTTATTAGAACTCTCTGATATAGCGTCAAATATTTTTAAGGAAAGATTACAAACAATCACGGGTGTAAGCCAAGTTTCTATTTTCGGTGAGAAGAGATACTCAATGCGTCTTTGGCTTGATCCTTATAAGATGGCGTCGTTCAAAGTTTCTCCTCAAGAAGTTCGTGCCGCACTAAGCAGTGAAAATGTTGAACTCCCCTCCGGAAGAATTGAAGGTGCAAATACTGAATTAACAATCCGCACCAAAGGAAGAATGGCAATTCCAAAAGAATTTAACGACTTAATCATTCGAGAAGACCGCGGACAATATATTCGGCTTTCGGATATCGGTTATGCAGTACTTGGTCCCGAAAACGAATATTCAATTATAAAGATCAACGGAATTCCGATGGTCAGTGTTGTGCTACTACCGCAGCCCGGATCAAATCATATCGAAATTGCTGATGAATGTTACAGACGGCTGAAACAGATCAAGAAAGATATTTCTTCGGATATCGTAAGTGAAATCAGATTAGACGGAACAAAATATATTAGAAGATCAATCAGCGAAGTTGAAGAGACCATTCTTATCGCTTTCGTTCTTGTTATCTTAATTATATTTTTATTCTTGCGCGATTGGCGCACAACATTAATCCCGATCCTTGCAATACCCATCTCACTTATCGGCGTATTCTTTATAATGTACTTTTCCAATTTTACAATTAATGTGTTGACTCTTCTGGGAATTGTTCTTGCAATCGGATTGGTTGTTGATGATGCAATAATTGTGCTTGAAAACATCTACAAGAAGATCGAAGATGGGATGGATCCGGTAGAAGCCGGCATGAAAGGATCGTCAGAAATTTTCTTTGCGATCATTTCAACAACAGTTGCGCTCGCAGTTGTGTTTTTACCGATTGTTTTTTTACAGGGCTTAACCGGAAGATTATTTAGAGAATTCGGAATAGTGATTGCCGGCTCTGTTATTATTTCCGCATTTGTTGCGTTAACATTAACGCCGATGCTCAGCACAAGAATAATAAAACGAAAAGCACATCACAGCAGATTTTATCAGTTAACAGAACCATTCTTCGTAAAATTTATTTCTTCCTATGAAAAAATTCTTACTTCATTTCTTAAAAGAAGATGGCTCGGATTTGTTGTGATGGCGGTTGCAATTCTAATTGTTGCTTCGATCTTACCGTTAATACCATCAGAGTTGGCGCCGATAGAAGACAGAAATGAAATCCGTGTTAATACTACGACGCCCGAAGGTTCAAGCTATAACTTCACTTACAATTTTGTGGAAAAACTTAATCAAGAAATTGAAGAAAAAGTTCCTGAGATAGAGTCTATTCTATTGGGCGTTGCTGTCGGTGGCGGAGGAAGTGCAAACAATTCAGGATTTATAAGAATTTCTTTAGTGGATCCTGATAAACGCTTGCGAACCCAGCAGAAAATATATGAGGACTTATCAAAGCAAGTAAATAGATTGAGCGATGGAAGAACATTCGTGACCCAAGCACAAACAATTGGAACTCAGCGCGGCGGAGGTTTACCGGTGCAATATGTTGTCCAAGCACCAACGATCGAAAAACTTCGAGACATTATTCCTAAATTTTTAGATGAAGCAAGAAAGGAAGCAACGTTTGCCCAAGTTGATGTAAACTTAAAATTCAGTAAGCCAGAACTTGTTTTAGAGATAGACCGTGCAAAAGCACGCGAGCTTGGTGTTGCAGTTGTTGATATTGCACAAACATTACAACTGGCAATGAGCGGACAGCGGTACGGCTTTTTTATAATGAACGGAAAACAATATCAGATTATCGGACAGCTCACAAAAGAATTCCGCAGTAAGCCGCTTGATCTTCAATCCCTTTATGTTAAATCGCGCAAGGGAGAATTAGTGCAGCTTGATAATTTTATCTCTGTCAAAACACAAAGTACTCCGCCGCAGCTTTACAGATTTAACAGATATGTTGCTGCAACATTCTCTGCAAGTTTAGCCCCCGGAAAAACAATCGGCAATGGAATTACAGCAATGGACGCAATTGCTTCAACAGTATTAGATAAATCTTTCTCAACTGCATTAACCGGCGCATCAAAAGACTTCGTTGAAAGTTCTTCGAGTCTTCTTTTTACCTTTTTGCTTGCATTAACGTTGCTTTATTTAATTCTTGCCGCACAGTTCGAAAGTTTCCGCGATCCGTTCATAATAATGTTTACGGTTCCACTTGCTATTGCCGGAGCGTTATTATCGCTTTTCATTTTTGGATTAACGATGAATATCTTTAGCGAAATTGGATTAGTTATGTTAATAGGACTTGTAACCAAAAACGGAATATTAATTGTTGAGTTCGCTAATCAAAAGAAAGCGCAAGGACTTCCAATAATGGAAGCTGTAAGACTGGCGGCGGTTCTTCGTTTCCGCCCAATCTTGATGACGAGTCTGGCTACTATTTTAGGAACACTTCCTATTGCTCTTGCTCTCGGTGCGGGTTCGGAAAGCCGTGTATCAATGGGCATTGCCGTTATTGGCGGATTAGCTTTTTCAACAATTTTTCGAAAAAATTAATAAGCAAGATTAAATTATGTAATAATTTTGTTTATTGTATTCCAATTTCTTGTAGTTGCAGGTATTCCGAATTCTTTCTCTACAAAATTATTGGGAAAACCGAACCGCCCGTTAATTTCAGGTGTTATGCAGTAAAGATCACAGTTTTTGATTGCGATTATTTCAATATCTTTTTTTGCGGATAGATACGGCAGTTTTAGTTTGCTCTTTAATTCAGTACGTAAAAAACTTAAATACAATTTAGTGCTCGGTGCCGTCTTATTTTTTTTGAATGGATTACTTTTTATGATCGCTTCAATTTCGGATACGGTTCTAAGAAACAGAAGTACGTCGTTGCCGAGATATTTATGTAAAACGGGTTCACTCTTTTTGATAATAGAATCTTTGTTTTTTTTCGGACGATTCAAAAATAACATTGCCGCTTTGAATGTAAGTCCTAACGTTTTTGAATCCCAATGATTCAAAAATCTTTTTAAGGTCTTCCATCTTTATTAGATTTTTTCCGCCCACATTTATAGCGCGTAAAAAAGCAAAGTATTTTATCATAGATCAATCAATAATTAATTTTAAAAATGATTCCAGCACATTGCTCTAATTTGCCTAACGGTGTTGCCGATAAGCGGCGCCCCAGAACAGGAGTGCTGAATAGTTGCAACAACTTTTTATTTACCTGTCCGGCGTCTTTTTGTCGGATAAAAATGTTTCTAAGAATTCAGGGCGTGAGATAATATTCATAGTCATCTCATTCCTTTTTATTTCAACAATATTTCTTCAATGAACAATTCTTTATTTTCTATCTCACGCCCTAAACTACCTTAAAGAGCTACTTGGTTTTGTAAATACAGCTTATAATTGCACAATAGCCGTGCTGAAAAACAGTTTGCCTGGCTCTTGCCGGGTCGCCCGCGTTGAGCGGTGTTATAAGGCGTTTAATTATTCTCGTATTAATCTTTCTTGTAATAATTTTTGCATATCTCTACGACCATCTAAGACACAATGAACAAAAACTACTTTTTCAATAATTTGATAAATAATACGATAAGGTTTATAATTTAGTTCTAGAAAATCAACTATTCCAAGTAAACTTAATTCTGGAGGGATATGACCACGATTTGGATATTCTTGAAGGGATAAACACTTCTCATACAATGTGGAGTATAATTTCTCAGCTTTTTCTTCTGAGTCATTAAAAAAAACATATTGATAAATTTCAAATAAATCTTCTTCAGCAGAAGAGACGATATTAACTTTGAACTTCACGCTCTCCCCGTTTAAAATCTTCTATACGATTTCGAACATTGTCAAACGATTTTTCTAATGTTTTATAATTACCTTTTTTAATTTCTCTGCCACTCAATGCAAGAATTTTTAGTAGAGCAATGCTCTCTTGTGTCTTTTCATATACCTTTACATCTTGAAGAATGACTTTTGCTTCACCGTTATGCGTAATAATTAATGTTTTTTGATTTTTCGCAACATCCCGGATTACTTCAGAAGCATGGGTTTTTAAGTAACTTATTGGTTTTACTGCCTCACTGAATTTCATTTTGTTCCCTTTTTTGTGCGACTACAATATAGTCCTTTAACTAGTCTAAATCAATCTACATATCAAATCATTACTTTAGCCTTATAACGGCTTGTTATGCCTTGTGTATTAGTTACTATAAAGTTTTTAGTAAGCGTCTTTTCTCAAATCTATTGATAGAACATAAACAGTTTTTTCACTCTCATCAATTACATAAAACAATCTATATTTACCAATTCTATAACGCCAAGTTTCAGGCTTGTAGTCTATTAATTTCTTGATATTGTTTCCGTAGTGTGGTTCTTCTCGTAGCTGAGGATAGATATGTTAGAGTAGCTTCATTTCAATGAAGGATTTATCGCGATTGGATATTTTTTCAATCTTCTTAATGAATTCGTTAGTTTCAAAAATATGGTAATTATTCAACCAACCGCCCCTTTTTTGATTTCATATCTGCTAAGCCACGTTTCAGACTTTTATTGAGTTCAGTATTGTTTCGTATTTCCTCCATCTCGAACTCGTCCACAAAAACATTGTGTTCTATAAATCTTTTGACAGCAGTTTCAATAAAATTAGAAATCGGTCTATTATCTCTATCCGCCAGTTTTCTAAAAACTTTATAATTCTCTTCGCTTAATCGAAGAGTGATCGTCTTGGACATAAAATAACCTCAATGAATGTTTATCGTTTCTTTGCATTCTAATGTATTCATATCAATCGAAATATTCAACGCTATTTTTATAGAAAAGGTATAACGACGTCGCAACTAACCGGCAGCCCAGAACAGCGATGACGAACTAAAAAACTACAGCCAATAATTTTTAACAACTTTATTTAATAGAACACTGTTACAAGCTGCTTAACTTTTTCACCAAATCCGAAAACTTGAGCAATGCCGCATTGAAAACGCGGTCGGGTGGAAAAGCTTGTTAGGCGTTTATAATTTTATCAATAATTTCAAGTATATCTTCTGGGCGGTCTGAAATATAATCAGGTTTATACTCCCACCCTTCTGCGAGATTAAGTTTATTATATTTCATAAGAATACTAATTACTGCCTTACGCCCCATCTTTTCATTTGCATTTTGTGCACATTCTATATCTGTGATATGGTCACCGATATAAACAACTGAACCATTATTTTTTTGGTCCGTTATATCCGAAATACACTTTAGTAGACCTTCGGGATTTGGTTTTTGTTTTGTAAAATCAACTTCTTCATATCCAATAATTTGGTTAAAGTATTTTGCTAAATCATTTCTTTCCAAATTATTTTTGATGTTTTCTGAAGAATTTTGAGATACAATTCCTTGTGAATATGTGCTTAATTTTGGCACTGTAAAACTAATTCCTTCAAATAGTTGAACTTCTGTTTTGTCCAACAATTGAAATTTGGTCCAAAGTTTTCCCGCATTATCAATTTGCTTTTCGGTCAATCCAAATTCGTTCCGGTATAGCTCTCTCCAATTTGAAGATTTAACATTGGCTTGTTCATAGTTTTCCAGCGAACCCAAGACCGAATTCTCTATATCTATATCACTCATTATTTCGGAAATAATAGCTTTAGTAACATTTAAATTTTTCATTCTAGTGTCAACTAAAGTTCCATCATAATCCCAGATAACACCACTAATTTTCATACTTATTAATCGCCTAACGACGTTGCCGCTAACCGGCAGCCCAGAACAAGGATGCCGAATAGTTGCAATAATTATTTATTTATAAAAATGTTTCTTAGAACAAACTACCTTAAAAAGCAACTTAGTTTTGTAAACGCAACTTTATAATTGCACAAATGCCGCAACGTTTAAAGCGGACGGCTTGAAAAACTGGTTATACAGTATTAATCTACTATGAAATAATTAATTCTCATTCCTACTGAAACTCCACTGATTTTTTGATCTGCAACTATATAATTAGTTTTCTTGTATTCGAGATATGGTTCTAACGCGACACTCTTTGATAAAAAATAATTGATTCCACCCGCGAATGATAAAGTATTCATGTCTTCATTCCCATTTATAGAATTGGAATAACGATAACCCGCTTCAACGAATGGGATAAATTTTGTACTTGAGATATAATACCTTACTAAGGCACCAATTGAGAATGGACGCTGGATATATGTTACTTCACGAAGCTTATCTTTAAATGTTAGTTCATAGTAACCATAAGATAAACTTAAACCGGCTGATAAATTGTCGATAAAAAAGTAAGTTAATGCTGGTGATACAAAAATATCTAAGGATTTTGTTTCATCATATTTTGATTCATTTGTGGAATTTGTGAACGTAATTGAACCAGATAAACTATAAATGCCTTTTTTTAATGCTTCTTGTGCAAATAAATTCGAATTAAATGAAATAGCAAATAGTAAGGTTGCGAAAATACATTTCTTTGTCATATTAACTCCTAATATTATTAGACTGTATAACGGCGTCGCTTTTCACCCGTCCGCCCCGAACAGCTATGCAGCTATAAAAACAAATGCCAATAATTATTATTAATTCATTTGTTTAACTACATTCAAAGAGCAACTAACTTTTACAGCACAACTTTATAACCGCACAAATGTCGCAACGTTTAAAGCGGTCAGATGTTATGTTTGAAAAGTCTCATAGATTCGTTTGTTTTGCATCTAACATCATAGGAGACTTATCATGAACAATCTATCATTTAAGAACAACACTTTCTTTGTTGGCATTGATA
>JBBAAM010000059.1:0-21718 GCA_041658245.1 Melioribacteraceae bacterium | reverse complement strand
GATCTCATTGCCGGATATTCAAAAATTATTCGTACAATCTATTCACCTCAAGAATATTACAAACGTGTAAAGGTATTCCTAAACGAATACACTGTTCCTTCGTGGAAATCACAGATGCTGACTTTTACAGAGATCAAAGCTTTTGTAAAATTACTTTGGCTGATTGGTATTCTTGAAGAAGGAAGAAAATATTTTTGGCAAACACTTGTCTATAGTTTTTTTAAATATCCTAAAAAGTTTTCGCTTGCAATGACGTTGGTAGTTTATGGATATCACTTCAGAAGAATTGCAGCAACAATATAAGCCCATCCATGAATCCCCTCTTTTGGAAGGCAATGCTGTCAGGTTAATGATTTTGTGTGTGATTATAAACTGTTCCCATAGGGACAGGTGAAACAGTCAGATTATATTTTAACGACTTTTTTGCGAGGCTGTCAAAAGTATTAATCGTTTAAAAATAGAACGCTGATGACACGGACCCTCCTGCCGGACGGGCAGGTTTAACGGATTTTCACAGATTTATATTTTGAAAATTTACTTTTGAGCCCCGTTATTTTATTAACACACGGATTTATCCGTGTGAAGACAAACAATAAACAAAAATTGTTAACCGTTTCAACGGTTTCTCTTCTTAACCTGACAGCATTGGGGGACATGGAAGTGTTTATGCTAATTATACGTTGTTAAGAAAGAATATTCTTTTGCGTACTCCAGCATTTGTTTTGTAAAATCTTCCGGGTACTCAATTTTAACATCAATGATCTGACTGCCATTCATAACAGGAACTAATTTGGGATTTATAAATCCCGCATAAGGTGAAATATTTAGTTTCTTATATCGCTCCAGAACTTCTTTATGAATTTCTTGATCTACTTTCACGCCGTAATTTTCAACTAAGTTTTTACCTGCCGCATAATCTCCTTCCGATTTGATCCTCTGGATTTCCTGCAGCAATTGACCGAATAAATTTTTCAATTTATTGTAATCGTTAATTACAAAATAAGTTTTGCCGTCCTTAACTTTTTTCTCAATTACTTTCTCCGGTAATCCTTTTTCGTAAACCCATTTAGCAATAAGCTGGCGGTTTCTCATGTGTGCTTCTTCAACATTTTCTCCAGGCTGAATTCGTGCAAGCTGAATCATTAAACCGTTTTTGATAAATGAATCGTACTGTGCTTTGCCGGCATCAAGACTTGGCATTACTCCAATATCCACAAGCTTTTGATCAAACACATAATAGAGTGCAACAAGATCAGCGCGCGCTTCTTCCAATGTTGAAGCATAATTCTTCAATGTTTCGTTCGTCTCGCCTACTCCCGGGTTTAGCTGCCCGGAGGCATGACCGATTACTTCATGCATATCTGTATGAAGATCATCCGAGAGTGCGCCGTATTTTTTTGCGCGCTCAATTTCCTCATTTGAATAAGCAAACTCTTGTAATACGCCGCTTGTATTTGCAAACATATTATACGAGTGAACAATGTTACCAAGATTAACGGATTTAGAACCATGTTCTTTACGGATCCAATTTGCATTAGGCAAATTGATTCCGATCGGTGTTGATGGTGAAGCATCGCCGGATTCAACTACAACTGTAATAACTTTTGCGCTGATACCTTTAACATTTTTCTTTTTATGCTCGCTCATTATCGGAGAATTATTTTCGAACCACTGAGCATTATCGCCGATCGCTTTAATGCGTTTAGTTGCTTCATTATCTTTTATAGAAACAATTGATTCATAATTTGCCCGGTAACCAAGAGGATCATTATATGTTTCGATAAATCCATTTACAAAATCAATCACTGAAGTTGTATCTTTTACCCAAGCGATATTGTATTCATCCCGTTTTTTTAGATCACCGGTTTCATAATACTCGATCAGAAGTTGAAAACATTTTTTTTGCTGTTCATTTTCCGCAACTTCAATTGCTTTTTTCAACCAATAAATAATTTTTTGAATCGGTGCTGCGTACATGCTGTTTGCTTTCCAATGCCGCTCAAAAATCTCTCCCTTCTCTCTTAACAGTTTTGAATTCAATCCGTAAGAAACCGGTTCCAAATCATTTGGATTTACAATTTTTTTATAAAATGCCTCAACTTCTTTTTGTGTAACACCTTCATAAAAGTTTACCGCCGATGATTTAACCAAATCAACATTGGGATCTTGATTGACTTTCATTCCGTCAACTTTAGGATCGAAAAGTATTGGCGTAAGTTTTTTTATCAGGTCGTTTGGCGTCTCCATATTTTGGAGCGGCAGTTCGTAATCATCTGTTCCAAATACAAGTTGAGCAAAATATTCTTTTGAGAATTCCGGAATAATTTTTTTGTTAGCGTAGTGATGATGTATTCCGTTAGAAAACCAAACTCTTTTTATGTATGTCATAAATTTTTTAAAGTCCGGTGTAGATTTATCACCGTTATAAGTTTTTATTATTCCCTCAAGTGTTCGTCGTATATATAAATTGTGTTTATAATTTTGATCATAAATCATATCGCGCCCGGAAAGCGATGCTTGATATAGATAATACGCCAGCAGCTTTTGCCTTAAACTGAGTTCTTCAAAACCCGGCACTTGATAGCGTTGGATTCTAAGATCGGCAAATTGTTCGGTTACATACTTAAAATTATCTTCTTTATTTTTTTGATCTGTAGAACAGTTCATGATAGTTATTCCAATAATGATGAATAAAATATTTTTTAGTCGCCGCATAAGTTTCCTACCATTTATTTATAATTGTTCAGAAGAAAAATAAATCTTTTGAAGACTCCAAACAATGAAGTATCACGGATATCTTAGGAATTATTATGAACATTCAAATAATAGGTATAAAAAGCTGTAGTGATACCCGGAAAGCTGAACGATATTTTAACGAAAGAAGAATTCAGTTTCATTTCCGCGATCTTAACGAAAAAGGTCTGGCAAAAAGAGAATTTGAAAATATTGCCCGGGTTATTCCGTTAGAGGAACTGATTGACCGTGAAGGAAAACAATTCAAAAAAAGAAATCTTCAATACATGGTTTTTGATATTGAAGAAGAATTGTTAAACGATCCGCTTCTGCTTAAAACACCGATTGTTAGAAACGGAAAAGTGGTAACAGTAGGTTATGAACCTGAAGTGTGGGAGAAGTGGATAAATGAAAGTCATTAGTAGTCATTAATCGTCATTCATGAAAACAATTGAATTACTATCCAATGACAATAAATGACTTTTTTCATTACAAGATTCTTCTATTTCTAAGATCCTCAATCAATCTTTCATAATTCACAAATTGAACGCCATCCCAGCCGCACTTTTTAGCTCCATCAACATATTCTTGAATATCATCAATAAAAAAATGTTCTGAAGATTTTTTTTGCGTATAAGATTCAACCGTGCGGTAGATTTTTTCTTCCGGTTTAACAGCACTAACTTCGTGCGAAAGAAAGATTTGATCGAACCATTTTAGAAAATCAAGATGACCGTAGCCGTAACGTTTATGAATACTGTTTGTATTGGAAAGCAAAACTACTTTGTATTTTTCTTTTAGTAAGGGTATTAACTCAACCACATTTTGATTCACGGTAAAAATATCGGAGAATATTTTACAGAATTGTTCTTCGGTAACAGTGTGTTCAAGCCACTTTAACATTGTTTTTAAATATTGTTCCTCGCTTAATATGCCGCCTTCAAATTCTCTATGAACGTGATAGTTCTCCCGGTACAACTTTATAAAATTGTCTCCCAATCCTTTTTTAAGTCCGTTGAAATAACTTATTGGTTTCGAATAATCAAACGAAAGCAGAACGTTTCCCAAATCGAATACAATTACTGAATAATTTTTCACTTTAATTCTATTTATAGTAATTATTATTTGTAAATATAAAAAAAGCCGCAACCAGATTGGTTGCGGCTTTTTGAGAAAGGATTTATAAATTTTATTTCATCAACAACATCTTCTTTGATTGAACAAAATTGTTTGCGTTGATAATATAAATGTAAACACCGCTTGTCAGTTTACTTGCGTTAAAGTTTACTCTGTGATATCCGGCTGATTTGTTCTCGTTAACAAGTGTTGCTACTTCTTTGCCAAGCATATCATAAACCTTAATTGTTACAAAACCATTTTGCGGTAGCTGGTAATTAATTGTTGTAGTTGGATTGAATGGATTGGGGTAGTTGTTTATTGAATATTCAAGTGGTATTTCTGCTTTCTCTTTAGGAGAATTAATTTTGGGAATAACTATGTTCAACGAGAAATCATCCCAATAACCATCGCTCGTCCAATACCAATCAGCATGAGCTTTTACTACTGCATAAGCTGTGTTAGTTGGGGCAGTCATTTGAACTGTAATCTTTTCCCAAGCAGAATTTGCATAGGCATGGGAATAATTGAAATTAATTAAATTAAAGTTCTGGTCGTAGAATAGAAGATATAAGGATTGTCTACTATCAATAATTCTAGCAAAGGCTTCTGCCTTGTAAGTTGTACCAGGTATAGCGGTAGTCATTTGTTCTGCAAATTTACTGGCATTAGGATTACTATCAAGTAATCTCACTGAGTTATTGCCTGTATGAGCAAAGTTGTTTGAAACTGTTACTCCACCACCATCCCAACTCCAAAGTTCCCATTTAATATCTTTATCCTCAAACCCAGAGTTTGTAAGAGAAAGGGTCGGGGAAATATTTGATAAACTTTTATAATACATCATTTTTGCCCAGTCTAAAAGTAGAACAGGAGTTGTTTCCTCCCAACCCCAATTAAAACTGTATTTACCAATTAAAGTCTCACTGACAGAATTTATTAACGACTCTAGTCTATTTCTATCTTCAGTCGAAAGTGTATTTGATTTTAGTAATGATAAATAACCATTAATAACCGAAAATAGGCCATGCGGTGCGCTATTATAATAACCATCGTTAAGAGTCCAGGTGTTTGTAAAAAAACGTTTATATAATTTATAAGTTTTAATTAACCCCCTATATTGATATACTGATGAATTGGTTGTGGTTTCTTGATTATCAATAATATAATTAATAGCCTGTTTAATAGAGCTAATTAAACTATTTCTAAAAGAGGTAAAAGAGACACTATTTCGAATTGATGTTGTGCCAGGTAATACTTGTTGCTGAGTACTTTCTAAAAGTGCAACTAATCCATCAAGCGTAAGGCAATGGTAATCTATCTTTCGCTCTGCAGCTACTCGCGCACCAGGGGCAGGACTAGTAGCTGCACCATTAGGAACTGGATGTGGATCCATATTTTCCCACCACCATGAACCATCATTAACAATAGAACCAGCTGGCCATGGATTATTATTTTGTTCATCCTGGCTTTGCCAAGCAATTATTTCTTCTGCAATTTGAATTGCACGATCAAGATAAACTTGATTACCAGTAATTTTATACGCATTAGACAAGTTTTCTAGAGCCCTACCAATATGGTTGATTCTACTATAATATTTTTTAGTACCCTCACCAGATCGTGATGCTGGGAAATAATATGTGAAAGGATAACAAGGATGGTTTATTTCCCAATTAGCAGTACTTTCTAGTGCTGTTCTATACTTAGAGTCCCCAAAACTTAAATAACACTCATAGAATGCACAACCAGCGGCTGCAGTATGATGCGGACCCTTTATTTCGGTTGCAATTCTGGCAGTATCTAATAAATCAGGTATTCCTCCATCATTACCAGCAGCACTCATCAACCATAGAAGGAATTCAGCACCTTGTTTTGCACGAGTTTCATAAATTGCTTTTCGTGTTGAATTTGTCTCAAAACGAAATGCAATAGCATACGCTCTTACTTCTTCTGCTGTTCCATTAGGTCTTCTTGAATATGTAGGCCAGCCGTTAGGATTAGAACCAACTGCTAACATCGACAAAGACCATGATGTGGGTGGTAAAGGAAGAGATGAATATTGGAACTGTGATGACAGACCTGATGCTGACCAATTAAGATAGCTCATATTCGTACGAATATAATTAAATTCGTCACTGGCTTGTGTAAACGAAGCACCAGAACTTCCAGAAACGAGTATTGAATGAATAGCTTGTGGATAAGTATTAATTTGAGTTAGGAAAAAAATAAAAAGAAGAATAAATGGATATTTAAAAATACGTTTCATAGGACCCCTTATGTTTTATTGATTGATTAGGTTAGTTATCTGGTAACTGACTTACGAAAGAGTTCGAAAGCAAGCCACCAGTCTAATTCGTGTATATTCATTGCTGTTGCATCCCCCGTATGCAAAGATTGTGAAAGGTTTATTAGTTTATTGTTGTCGTAAATACCGGCTTCTTTTGTTGAAGCTGAGTTTATACTATCATTTATAAAAGTTTTCAGAGAGTTGATTAGTCTTTCTGAAGAATTATCACGGTATGTCTTTAATCTTAATTTTTTATATGCAATATTCCAGATACGGGATTGAATTGTATTTAACCAAAACGGATGAGACAGTTGTCCTTTCGCCAATGGGTATTTTAGCAACGGGCTATAATTATTTCTAATTAATTTTCTAAACATTTTACCGTTTTTACGTTGTTCAATACTAATATTAAAAATATTATCCAGTAAAAATGGTTGAGCAAATGGCATATAACACATGACCAATGAGTCTAATCTGGTTTGTTCATGCGAGTAGTAATTTACTAATCGTGTCTTGATTGCAAACAGGTCAACCCAGTTTTCAATTCCAATTTCATTTATCCTAGGCAATTCACTAAAAATATTGTTAATCTGTTCTTCACATCCGCACAGCATTTCAAGTCTTACGTCTTCATTGAAAATGTTTGCCCTGTGTATGGTGAGATATGGAATAATTTCCTTAGCATTGTTATTTATTAATGCTTTTTGCCCGGTTATAAGAAGACGATTGAAAAATTCGCGTCTCCATATTTCACCAAAGCCACCATCAATAATTATTTCATTCCGTCCAACTAATTTATTATAGTTCCTTAATTGAAGGAAACCTGAAGCAGCATTGTTAACAAGTGTTCCTGAAACATAATCAGCTATTTCTTGTATTATTGAATCGCCTTCGGGAAGAGACATATTAATCCCTTCGTGAGTAACGCCCAAATTTGAAGTAATCTTTTTAGCTACTAATGAATCCGGATGATTTCCATCTCCAAATGTATGTGTGTACCAATCCCTATATTTGCTATTGAGCAGATAGGATAGAATTACTCGTGAATCCATACCCCCGGAAAGACTTAAAGAAAGTTTCTGCTGATTAATTAAAGGAAAGAAAATGAAATCGTTGAGAGTTTTTGAAAAATCGAGAACTGGGTAATCTATTTTAGTAAATGTTGGTTGCCAATTGAATTTGGAAGTTGTTACTTCTCCGCTTAACCTGTTAATATTTACTTTTGTTCCGACAGTAATTCGCTCTATGTTTTCAAAGACACTTTTTGAAGAAATCTGGTTAAACAATAACCAACGGCTTCCAAACTCCTTAAAGTTCAGTTTTGCTTTGATTATTTTTGCAATCCAATCAGCCCTGGTTGAAAAAAGAACAACACCATTTGCTAATCTTGTAATATAAATATCCCGAAGCCCAAGACTGTCGGTAAATATTTTTATTTCATTATTGTTCCACCTCAGTAGAACGAAATGACCATTGAGTCCTTGTATTTCCTCTTCATTTGTAATCCGCCCCCAATCATTTGCAGTTAAAAACTTTGTTTGGTCTAATTGATCCTTTATGCCGATACCAACAGCAATAAATTTATTTTCTGAATTTGTCTCTGAAAAAAAAAGTGTACCTATATTTCCACCAGCTATAACGAATAAATTGGGTTCATTAATTTGAAAATTTGAGTTAGTATTGAATCGTTTAATCTTCTCGATTTGCTCTCTTGTAAAATTACCCGATGCCCCTATTATCCAACTCATTTTGATTTTGTCTCGGTTGGTAAATTATTCTAACAGTAACATGGTATATTTCTTATTAAGATTCAATTCTAAAAGCCCCCTATTTATATAAGGAATTTTCTCCTATTTTGAAATAAGCACCAACTAAGTGCTTCTATTTCCTTATATAAGTCATTTTTTATTTAGTAAAATATATTTAGCATTCTTTTTACCCCATCTATATGAAGAGAAGGTATCGAGAATAATAAAAAAGCCGTCCCGATAATTTCGGAACGGCTTTAAATCTAATATTTAAATACTAATCTTTATTTACTCAAATCCAAATCTTCCGCTACTGAATTTGGAACTACACTTCTTTTCTTAATTCTCAAAAGCTCACTTACTCTTTTGAATAGAACAGGAATTCTTAGGCGGTATTCTTCAACTTTAGTATAAACAAGCGGGACAATAATCAAGGTTAAGAGAAGCGAACTTATTAATCCGCCGATTAATGCCCACGCAAGACCGGATTTCCATTCCGCGCCTGGTGCCGTTGAAAGAGCAATCGGTGTCATAGCAAATATCATTGTCAAAGTCGTCATAAAGATCGGCCTAATTCTCATTCTTACGCCATCAATCAATGCATCAAAAACGTTTTCACCTTGAGCGCGCATAAAATTAGTTCGATCTACCAAGAGAATTGCATTTTTGGCAACAAGTCCGGTGAGCATTATGATTCCAAGTATTGTAAATATGTTTAATGCTTTCAATGTTAAACCAAGCGCCAATAATGCGCCAATCATTGCAAGCGGAATCGAAAATAAAATTACAAAAGGATAAACGAACGAATCATACAATGCAACCATAACCATGTAAGTAAATAAAATTGCCGCAAGCATAGCAAGACCTAAATCTCCAAAAGATTCGCGTTGATTCTTAACGTCTCCCTGGAATGAATAAGTTACACCCGAAGGAAATTTATAATTCTTAAATTGTTTTTCCATGTCCTGCGAAATTGCACCGGTAGTCCTTCCGCCCTGAACCTGAGAATAAATTGTTACAGCCGCACTTCTTGCCTGACGCGATAATTTTGTTGGACCAGTTGCACGGTAAATATTTGCAAATTGTTTCAAATAAATTTGCTGTCCCTTTCTATTCATAAAACTGATGTTACCAAGATTATCGGTTTTAGAACGATCGAATTGATCGAGAGCAATTCGAATATCATATTCTGTATCTCCGTCTCTAAGTTTTGAATTATCATCACCTGTAAGCGCTACTTGAAGAGCTTGCCCAACTTCAGCAACCGATAATCCGAAGCTTGTTAACTTTCTTCTATCAATTTCTATTCTTGTTTCCGGATTACCATCCTGTGCAGAAAGACGAACATCAGCAGTTCCGGGAATTGTTTTCATAATATTTCGAATTTCATGAGCAGTTTTTACCACGTCATCATAGTTCGGACCGTTGATGATTAATTGTATTGGCGTTTGATTTGCTACGCCAAAAATACCAATCGGATTAACACGCACCTTCACACCGGGAATTGTTTGAGCCATCTGTTTAATTTCATTTCCAACTTCATCAGTAGATTTAATTCTTTGATTTTTAGGAACAAGTGTAACAGTGATTTCCGTTGTATTGCTCGATGAGAAGCCGATTAAACCTTCGGAAGAAACACCGACATTAGAATACATTCTTTCAACTTCCGGCATTTTACCAATCATCTTTTCAACTTTCTGTGAAGCTATATTTGTCTGCTCGATGGTGGTACCCGGAGCTAATTCTAATGAAACAGAAAATTCTCCGCGGTCAGCTTGAGTCATAAACTCAGCTCCAATAAATCCGAGAGGAATCAACGCAAACGTTGCTATAAAAGCCGCAATGGTTAACAGAGCAACTTTTATTCTATTCTTTAATGCCCACTTCAATAGAACTACATAATTTTCTGTAAGCTGTTTAAATTTCTTTTCGAACCAAACGGCAAAACTTCCAAGCAATGTTCTCGAAGTAAGTCTTTCTAATTTTGCAAATCTTGAAGCAAGCATTGGTGTAACAGTAAACGAAACGAACAAACTCATCAAAGTTGAAACTACAACTACTGCAGAGAACTCTCGTAATATATTTCCTACCATACCACCAACCAACGTAAGCGGAAGAAAAACAGCAACATCAACAAATGTTATTGCAAGAGCGGCAAAACCGATTTCATTTCTACCGCGCAAAGCCGCAACCCTGCTCTCTTCACCTTTTTCCAAGTGGTGATAAATATTTTCCAAAACTACAATCGAGTCATCCACAAGGATACCAACAACAAGAGAGAGCCCGAGCAGGGTCATCAAGTTTAATGAAAAACCAAGCGCCCAAATTGCAATAAAAGTTGAAATAAGCGAGCACGGTATAGCCACAAGAACGATTAACGAATTTCTTACACTATGTAAGAACATTAACATCACAATAGATACAAGGAGAACAGCTAAAGCCAAATCATTTTTAACTGCATTCGCTGCATCAATCGTAAAGAGTGAACCATCCTGAGCGATTTCAAATTTTAAATTATTTTCTTTGTAAACACTTTCAATTCTTTCAATTTCTTTTCTTACAAGTTTAGAAACCTCAACTGCGTTGGCATCGTTTTGTTTCTGTAGAATAATTCCGATAGTATTACGGAAATTGATCCGTGCGATGTTTGTATAATCTTTAATTCCATCTTCAACTTCGGCAACTGCTGAAAGTTTTATCTCACCGCCTAATCTTGATTCTCCTATCGTAAGGTTTTTTAAATCTTCAACCGATGTTAATTTCCCGGCAATACGAACAATGAACTGCCCGTCTTTATCTTTAATCTTTCCTGTTGGAAAATCCAGGTTTGCTGTTTTAATTACTTGTGTAACTTGCGGAATTGATAAACCGTATGCGCGAAGTTTTTGCAAATCTAAATTGACTTTTATTTCCCGCTCTTCTCCGCCGACAAGTACAATCTGTCCAACTCCCGGCACTCTTGAAAGTAACGGTTTTATTTTATCTTTCACAAATTGATAAAAAGCTCTTGAATCCATATCAGCAGAAACACCCATTCTTAATATGGGGATTTCATCTAATGCGAACTTAGAAATTGTAGGAACTTTTGTGCCTGAGGGGAGTTGTGAAGTAATTTGTCCTACTTTTCTTTGAGCGTCCTGAAGTGAAAGATCTGTATTTGCCGATTGTAAAAGTTCGATGATTACAAACGATACACCTTCAGAAGATGAGGAACGTACATCCGAAACTTTATCCATTCCTGAAACAGCATCTTCAATCGGCTTGGTAACACCGGTTTCAACTTCATTAGGTGATGCGCCAGGATAAATTGTTGTAATTGTTATAACCGGCGGAGAAATTTTGGGCAGCAATTCATACTTAAGCTGACGAAAAGCAAACAGACCCAACACAATCAATGCGGAAAATACAATGATTACAAGCGACGGTCGTTTTATTGATAATTCTGTAATTGTCATTTTTAAAATCCTTTTTACTTATTAACTATCTCAACTTTTAAATTATCCACTAAATTATTTTGTCCGTTTACAACAATCGTTTCGCCTTCCATCAGTCCTTGCAATACTTGAATATAAATTCCCGATTGGTTCCCTACGGTCAAGCTGCGGAGTTTTGCAATTCCGTTTTCTACAACAAATACTTGGGGTTCTTTCACACTTCCGACTAACGACTCGCGCGGGATTACAATAGTTACTCTGTTTTTTAAGGAAGTAAATTCAACACGCGCAAACATACCAGCTTTAAGCGGATGAGCGCTTTCATTATTAATACTTATCTCTACCGGGTAAGTGTGTGCCTCATCGCCTTTAGAACTGATTGATTCGATTCTTCCCTTAAAAATTACACCGGGATAAACATCTACAGAAACTTTTACTTGATCTCCTGCTTTAATTAGGAAGGCATCTCTTTCGGCAAGATTAAGTTTTACTTTTAATCTGCTGATATCAACTATGTTAGCAACAAGAGTTGCTTGCGGCGCACCTTGAACCATTGAACCTATATCAACGTAACGTGCTGATACATAACCGGAAATTGGAGTTTTTATTTGTGTGTCTTCAAGTTGTTTTTTAGCTACAGTGTATTGTGCTTCAGCTATTGCAGCGCCGAGTTTGGCTTGGTCTAATTGAGAATCACTAACTGATTTTTGCTGATATAGAGTTTTAAATCTCTCGTAATCTTTTTTTGCTTTTTCATAATTTGCTTCGGCACTCATAAAAGCGGCTTTCTTTAATTCATCATCAACTTGAAACAGAACCGAGCCGGCTTGTTTATAATCGCCGACTTTTGTAAACACTGCTATTATTTTTCCGGCTGTCTCCGAAATAATATTAACATCATTGTTAGCGGTAATATTTCCAACAAGCGATAAAGTTTCTGAAAGATCTTTCTTTGCAGCTTTATCAACTGAAACGTAATAAACATCTTTTATTCCGCCGGCTGTTGTTGCAGCCATTTTTCTTTTGTTCATAAATAGTACGGCAATAATAATTACAAGAATCACTATCACCGAAACTATTACTTTCCATTGCTTCATGATTAATATCTCCAAATAATTAAATTTTTATTTACCGATTGATTTATCTAATCTTGCTTTTGCAAGTTCATAATCAACAATTGAATTAGTATAATTAATTTTTGCTGTTGATTGAGCCGTCTCTGCATCAATTACATCCGAACTGAGTGCAAGACCGTTCTTAAATTTTTCCGCAGTGATTCTCATATTTTCCGTAGCCTGTTTAACTGTTAACTCGGAAATATCAATTTTTCTTTCCGCCTGATTAACAGATAAATAATTTTGGGTTACTTCAAGTGTAATGTTGTCTTTTATAATTCCCAATCCATCCACAGCTTGAGCTAACGAAGCTTCAGCTTGTTCCGTTTGATGAGCAGTTGTTAACCAATCCCAAACATTCAAACTCAAGTTTACACCTGCATCCCACGTGTCTTTGAATTCATCTTTGGAAGGAAATATCCTCTGGTTTGGTCTGCTGTAATAATAATTTCCGTACAAACTGATCTGCGGATACCATGATGACTTTGCCATTGTTACTCCCGCTTCGCTCGCTTTGATTCTATAGTCTGCAGATTTTATTTCCGGACGCTTTTCAACTGCATCGCCGATTAATTTATTTAATTCGCTGTAATTAGCCGGAGTTAAGTTTGCCGAAGATATTATTTCAATATTTGTTGTTAGAGGAATACTCAAAACACTATTTAAAGTTACTGTAGAAAGTTTTACGGCGTTCTCTGCGTCAATTTGTTTGAACATCATATCAGAAAGCTGTACTTCAAGTTTAAGCACGTCGTTTTGAGTCATCATTCCAACTTTCATTAAATTTTTTGCATCATCAAGATGAGCTTTTACCATAAGCACATTATCGTCCATTACTTTTTTCAATTGTGTTGCTTTGAATAATGACCAATATGCATTCTTAATATTGAATACAAGCTCTACCTTGTCTTTGTTATATTCTTCATTAGTAGAACCTGCAGTGTACTCTGCTATGTTTGAATTACTCAATAACCTAAATCCCGTAAACAACGGCTGAGACAGAGTTAATGTAGTTGAGTAGTTGTCGAGAATAGACGGGGCAATAGTAATTGGACCGGTCGGACCTTGAATTGAAAACGGCTCAACGCTGCTAAGTTTTCTGTAACCGGCAGAGAGTTTTAGTGAAGGTAATCGCATAGCATTCATTTCACTTATTCTGGCATCGGCAGATTTTACTTTCATTAGAGATGAGTGAAGTGTTTTACTATTCTGCAAACCGATTTCGATTGCATGTTCAATTGTAAGAGAAAGTTTTTCTTGAGCATAAATTTTAAAATTGAACAATAGTAAGATGGCAATCCAAAAAATTAAATTACGATTAGATCTGTACATATTATTGATTCTCCATATTTATCTTTTATTTTATTTTGTTCTTGAATTTTTTTCTGCCTTCAGAAGTAAAAATCCCTTCAAATAAAACTCTAACAATGATCTTATAAGCTTCATCGGCAGTGATTGGTAACTGTGAAAGTGTTTCCAAATTTAGCATACCATGAACAGCAGAGAAATAGAGCAATGTAACTACTTCGCTGTTTATATCATCTCTGAAGACACCATTTCTAACTCCCTGTTCAATTAATCTAGTGAAACAATCATGCGCATTCTTTTTACGGAATTCCTGGATGTTTTTCCAAACCTCCGGCTGGTTTTTTACAAGGTCTTGCACAATTGGATTTGATAGACGTGAAAAATGCGATACTACAAACGCCATAAAATTTTGAAGCTTTGTAATAAATTCTGTTTCTTTATCATCAAGTAAATTTTCTACATAGGTCTCAATCTCGCATTTAGCACCGTTAACGATTTCTTTTAAAATATGTTCTTTGTTAGAGAAATGTTTGTAAAGTGTTTTCTTGCTAATACCAAGATCAGAAGCTATTTCTTCCATTGTTACTTTTGAATAACCGTACTTATAAAACATTTCTTTAGTTGTTTGAAGAATTTTTTCTTTTACTTCAATATCTCGAGTCATTTTTTCTCTGTTTGATTCTTATTTGCAAAACATCGTTTATTAAATAATGGTTCCAATGGAAACAATTATTGTATTAGTCGTTTCCAAAATTAGGAAAGTTCCGCCAGATTGAAAAATAAAAAAACCCAACTCCTTAAAAAAAGTTGGGCTTTTAATGATTTGCTGGAACGTTTTATTTTACTTCAAACAGGGAATCAGCAACTCCGGTATTAATTTCGATTGAGCTAACAGTAAGTGCTAATGCCCCCATTGGCGTACTCTGAGTTATCTTAAATGCATATTTAACACCTTGTACTTCACGATAATCATCATAATCTGTAGTTTGTCCGGCTTGTCCAGATACAACTATAGAACGTACTAATAACCCTGTTGTAACATCATAATATTGAGTTTGTTTTGTCCCGATCGGATAAGTTAATAAAACATTATAAACGTCTTTATTATTTATTGTTTCCAATCCTTTCAATTCTGTTTTGATATTATGTTGAGCATATTCAAGAGAAGCAGATAATGTATTGAGTTTCATTAATCCAGTTTGTTCAATCGGCATCGGCATTTCCTGTCCCATTTGATTCATTTTTCCTTTTTCACCATCAAAAACTGTTGTTATTTGTCCCATACCGCCGACATCAATAATTTGATTTAATTTGTTTGGAGTCTTCTGTAACATTGTAACAGTAATATTCATTCCTTGTGCTGTACCTGTCATTTTAGAGGTTTTATCTTTAACCTTTAAGATGTTTTCCTTTCCGCCAATTGCTTGAATATATTTATCAATTACTTGATCTACGGTAACTCCTTCGGGTACTTTCTTTACATTCGGATCATACTTCTCTCCGAACGCATCATAATAATCAATTTTTCCGCTGACACTAAATTTGGAAAGGTTCTTGGCAACCTCTTCGCCGCTTCCAACAACAAGAACAATTGCATTATTCGGTTTGATATATTTTTTAGCTGTCATTTGAACATCATCAACTGTAACAGCGTTAATATTTTTCAAATAATTTTTGTAATAATCCTTTGGTAGATTATAAAGAGCAGTATTGATAGCAAAACTTGCAATAGTTGAGGGTTGTTCCAAACTACGTATAAAATTTCCCGATAATAAATTTTTTGCACTCTGCAGTTCCTTCTCTGAGACTTTCTCATTTCTGATTTTTTTCATCTCATTGAACATTTCGGTAATAGCACTATCAGTAACTACATTTCTAACTTTTGCAGATGCGCTAAAACTTCCAACAAGTTTATCCGGATTTAAACTTGAGTAAGCACCGTAAGTATATGCTTTGCTTTCGCGTAGGTTCATAAATAACCTCCCGGTAGCGCTACCGCCAAGAATTGAATTAGCAACTTTCGCTTTCATTGCATCTTCACTTCCAATTGCCAAATCAACCGGATAACAAATGGATATAACAGATTGAACTGAATTTGATCTATCAACCAATGCAACTTTATTTACAATTGGCGCTTTCGGATTTGCAAACGTGTTCTTGGGAACATCTTTTTTCTGCCATTTGCCAAGATATTTTTCCACAAGCGATTTTGCTTTTGCTTTGTTGATATCACCAACAATTGCTAAGTAAGCTATGTTTGGTCTAAAATACGTTTCATAATATTTTTTGCACATATCTAATGTTACAGATTTAGCCCTTTCTTCAGTTTCAAATTCTCCGTAAGGATGTTCTTTACCAAATACCAATGTCATTTTAACGCGGTTTGAAATCGCATCCGGATCATCTTTGGAATACGCCAAGCCGGATAGAGTCTCTTTAGTGATCTTATCTAATTCCTCTTGCTTAAAATTCGGATTCAAAATTACATCTGCCATTATATTCATAATCTTATCGGTGTACTTAGATAAACCTGAAGCTAAAACACTTGTAGAAGATGTGGTTAAAGCTGCGCCGAGAAAATCAATTTCTTGTTCAAGCTTATCTTTTGGTCTGTTCTTTGTACCTTTACGTAATAACTCGCCCGCAGCGGATGTATACCCTGCATTATTACCTTCAATGATCGGGTCACGATCAAGCATAAGGCTAAATGTAACTTTAGGAAGTTTGTGATTTTCAACTACAAATACTTTAAGACCATTTGGTAACACAAAAGATTCTGCATTGCCAATTTTAACTTCCGGTGCCGGTCCGGCTTGCGGAAATTTTGTTCTATCAACTTGAGCAAAAGATATTGCTGCCGTGCTCAAGAATAAAAATAATATCAGAATACGTTTCATTTTAACTCCATTATATTTTCAAATTTTTAATTGTCTCTTAGCTTTTTAGAAAAACAACTTTATTTCTTTTCCATCGCTTTAGGTAAATAGTAAAGAACAACTCTGTTTTCTTTTGTTAAATATTTATTGGCAACTCTTTTCAAGTCTTCTCGTGTAACTTTCATAAAGCGTTGAATTTCCGTATTAATAAGATTTGGATCGCCGAAATAAACTGAATAATTAGCAAGACTTTCTCCGATTCCTGCAACAGTTGAATATCTTGTTACAAAACTACTTTCAATTTGATTTTTTAATTTTTGAAATTCAGTTTCTGTAACTAATTCTTTTTTTACTTTTTCAATTTCATTATCAATTGCTGTTTCCAAATCCTCTGCTTTGCCGCCAACATTACATAAACCAAAAGTTAAGAACAAACCCGGATCTTCAAGAGCAAAAGGAATTGATCCTACTTGTAGAGCTTTTTGCTGTTTGTCTTTTATTTCTTTAGTGAGTCTTGAGCTTTCTCCTCCTGATAGCAGAGTTGTAAGCATATTTAATGCATAATAATCGGGCGTGCCTTGTGCAGGCATATGATATGCTTCTGCAATGAGTGGAAGCTGAACTTTATCGTAAACTATTTCTCTAACTTCGGCTGTTTTTACCGGTTCAACTTCTTTAGGACGGACAATTACTTCTTTCCCTATAGGGATTTCGCTGAAATATTTTTTGATCAATTCTTTTGTTTTGGGAACATCAATATCGCCTGCAATTGTTAAGGTAGCATTATTTGGAACATAGAATTTTTTATAAAAAGCAATAAACTCATCAATTGTAGCTTGATCAATATATTGCGCAGAACCAATAGGCATCCATCTATATGGATGAACTTTGAAAGCATTGCTGAATATTTTTTCTGCTAATGTTCCATAAGGTCTATTATCCAAACTTTGTTTTCTTTCTTCCTTTACAACCTTGCGCTGTGTTTCTACTCCGGTGCTATCTATCTTTAATTGAAGCATCCTTTCTGATTCCATATACAAGCCAAGCTCAAGCTGATTTGACGGAAGATTTTCATAATAATAAGTTCTATCAAAAGAAGTATTTGCATTCATTCCTCCACCGGCAGCTTCAATTATTTTAAAATACTCACCACGTTTTATGTTAGGAGAACCTTCAAACATTAAATGTTCAAAAAAATGAGCAAATCCTGTTCTTGCAGAATCTTCATTTTTACTTCCTACATGATAAAGCACAGATACATTCACAATAGGATTCGTATTATCTTTATGTAAGATCACACTCAATCCGTTATCAAGCTTATACTGTTCATAGACAATCTTATTAGACTGTGCTGTTATGCTAACAAAACCCATTAGCATTAGAAATATTATGAGTTTGCGTTTCATTAAATCCGCTCCTTATAAATTAATTGATTTGTCTTCAAGAGGTATTTTGGTTTGTTAAAATTACGAAATTCTTCTTATTTCTCGAATATTAAGACGATTTCATTTTACCAAAGTTATCTTAAATTCGCATGGTGAATTATTGTATGTTTTTCTAATCCATAACACTGTTACAGTATAAAAAATAGTATTTCTAATCACTATTGGATTTTATTATAATAGGATTGATTTTGAAGGATAAATGATTGATTTGAAGAGTTACCGTTATATAATATTAGTCTTACAGCTTCTTTTCGTAAATATTCACTTATTCGGACTACCCTCATCAAGGTATTCCCAGCCAGAGATTTCATCCGGATCAGTTAATTTATATGAAAGCAATTCTAGAAAAACACCCCTGCAACCGGATATTAGTTATTCAATAGAACCGTTTTACGATATTGATGTTGTCCGGCTCATTGTTGTTCTCGAATTCATGGGTGATCGGTCGGGGGATACGAAGATTATTTTACCAAATAATTTTGGAAGTAGTTCGGATATTAACGGTATAAAATTCTTAAAACCTCTTTCATCAAATACATACATACATGACAGCGACAAACCTGAAATAAAAATAGTAAAGTACACACCAAATACACTAGTAAAGATTTATTATCAAGTCGAAGAAGTTCGCAACGGTGATCTTGAGCTTGGTAATCAAAACATGGCAATCATTAGCAAACAATATATTCATTTCTTAGGTGAAACATTTTTTATCGTTCCTGCATGGGATTCCAGTATTGAATTTAATATCCGCATAGTATGGAATCATATGCCTTCAAACTGGAATATTGCAAACAGCATTGGCATTAATGAGAAATTTCAAGAGACTAAACTTCCGTTGTGGAAATTTAAACGCTCTCTTTTTGCTGCCGGTGATTTTCGCATCATAAAAAAGATGGTTGGAAGTAATCCTGTTTATACAGCTATAAGAGGTTCCTGGAAATTTTCTGATGATCAATTCACTGATCTATATGCAACCATAACTAAAACAGAAAGAGATTTTTGGAACGATCATAATTTTCCATTTTTTTTAATTACTGTACTGCCGTTATCGGGCAGCGATGATCAAACAGGAACCGGCCGTACGAATTCTTACGCACTTTTCTTATCTAAGAACCGAACGATTGATATAGGAATGAAGCGGTTACTTGCTCACGAGATTTTTCATATTTGGATCGGAGATAAAATTCAGTTTGCTGATCCCGAACAACTTGTATATTGGTTTAAAGAAGGATTTACGGATTATTATGCGGAACTATTACTCCTTCGCTCAAAATTAATATCATTTGAAGAATACATTGATCAATACAATGTAATTCTTGAAACTTACTTTACTTCTCCTATGCGATATGAAAAGAATGAACGCCTAATCAATGAATTTTGGAGTGATAAAGATTTAACTCGATTGCCATATCAACGTGGAAGAATTTTTGCACAGAATCTTAATTTTATAATTTTAAAAAACTCATACTGGAAAAAATCTCTTGATGATTTTATGCGTGATCTTGTTTCCCGTTGTATAAATGAATCTCTGGTCATTTCGAATGGAAGTTTAAGTGCATTAATAAGGTTTTATGCCGGTGACCAAATTCTTTCCGATATTATGCGCGCACTAAATTCCGGTGCTGTTCTTAAAACTATTCCCGAAGCACTTGGTCCTTGTTTTAAGATGGAAATCGAATCAAAGAAAAAATTAATCATCTTCGGTGAGCAGTATGATATCCCCTCATATCAACTGAAGAATGAGAATCAACAAGTTGATAAATCCTGTCTCGACTGGTTTGGAGTTAATTAATATTGTTTATTTCTTCTTAAACTTGGGCAATAACAACAAAACAATAACAGCAAGAACAATAACCCCGCTTACAATAAAAGTCCAAACATTTACAACTCTTGATTGAACCTTCATAGTAAAGTCTTCGTAGCAAAATCTACCTTCCTCAAATTCCCAAATAACTTTATTCCCTTCAACAGTTTTAGCATTTGTATTTAAGATTATACCTGGCATGGTTACTTCGTTTTTATAAGATCCATTTGCAGAGCTGAAATGATCCATCTTTTCTAAGATCGTTTTAACAATGTTGTCAATTCCATTTCTTAATCTCCAAACTGATTTGGTGCCAAGAACTTTCTCCATATACTTCATTAGTTCTTCGGTTTTGTCTCCGTAATCGCTAACGTGCTCTTTAATAACGTTTTTCTTTGAGATAACAAAATCCTTGGGCAGATCTGCAATTTTATTTTTTTCTAACAATACTAAAAATTCATCAAAGAAATATTTAAAATAATTTTCTTCTGCATATTTATCCAGCCTTTTCTTGAAAACTTTGGTCGTATCATTTTTTAGATAAAGTTCATATTCATTCGGTGTAAGAAAATCTTTTAGAAGAATCTTTCTGAATGGAAAAAATGAATGATAGACTTCTTTATAATTAAAGTAGGTGTAGAACCACCGAAACTTTTTATCCAGATTAACATGAAGTCCGATTTTTTCTTTGTTCTTATATTCATAGTTGATGTCATTGACATCAGCAAAATATTTTGTTGCTGTATAAACTGTTTGAGTTGTATCGTCCTTGGCCTTTGTTCTTTCTATCTTCCAACTATTATCTGCGGGAATTGGAAATACAATACTATCCGGTATAATTGATTTATCCTTAACAATAACTGTTCTTACGCACGATCCATCACTATTAATTTTAGTGGTAGTCTTATATTCTCTACATCCGGAAAAGTTTAAAATCATACTCAACACAAACGTTATAAATGCCAAATAATATTTTGTCTTCATTTTATTTACCTCTGTGTGTTTTAATTTTTTGCAGTTCACTATTTAATCTTTCAATTTCAAGTTGTAATGTTTTCATCTTTCCGGTTTCCGATTCCGAAAAGATTATCTCTTTTTGATTTAACAACTCACTTTGTAATAATTTAATTTTCGTTTTTGTAGGTTCATCTAATTTTTCATAGTCTAGTAAAAGATTTCTTAAATCCTTTTTATTTACCAGAAGTAAATCTTTGGACAACTTAACATAAGATGAATTGCCACTAGCAAATTTGTACGTATCATAAAAAAATTTGAGCATATCATTATCAAAAGAAATAATCTCGGCTTTTGAATTATTAACTTGTGCGGTATTGTTCAATTGACTTTCAAGCTGTGTAATATTTTTTACTGCGGAATACTCTTCGAACATATAAAGTGAAACTACTATAAATAAGATAGCTGTTAATGCGTATCGTACTGATTTTTGAGAAACGAACAGTATTAGTTTTTCAAAAGAATAAAATACATTCTCATATTTTTGATTAGAGGACTTGCTGTTAACTTTTCGCATAATCGAATCAATGAGGAATTCTTCGTTATCTAGAATCGGCTGCTGTGTATTCATTTTAACAAGCACACTTTCTGCTTTCTGAATCGACTTATAAATACTTTTACATTCATGACATGAAGAAATATGTTTTTCAATTATACTTTTTTCAGCCGGAGTTAATTCATCTAATCGTTTTGAGAAGATTAATTCTTCTATCTGTCTGCAGTTCATTTTTGATTTTCCCATTCTATTATTTTCTTTCTGATACTTTGTCTTGCATAAAAAAGATTCGTTTTAACGGAGCCCGAAGAGATGTTCATTATTTCCGATACTTCTTCG
>JBBAAM010000058.1:0-21740 GCA_041658245.1 Melioribacteraceae bacterium | reverse complement strand
TAGAATTGCCGGTGCGAGATTCACTACAAGTTATACACGCATCGGTGGTGTTGCTTCCGATATTGATGATCAAGCTGTTACAGAAATTGTACAGTTCTTAGCAGAGTTGGAACCGGCATTGGTCGAGATGGATAAGTTGTTGCTCTCTAATAGAATTTTTATTCAACGGCTTGAAGGTATCGGTATTTTACCTAAAGAAGATGCTATTGCGCTTGGTGTAACCGGTCCCAATCTTCGTGCAAGCGGAGTAGATTATGATGTACGCCGTGCTAAGCCATATTTGTTTTACAATGAAATAGATTTTAAAATTCCAACTTTCTCTCAAGGTGATTGTCTTGCTAGATATTTCCAGAGGGGTGATGAAGTAAGAGAGAGTATTAAAATTTTGTATCAATGTTTGGATAAAATTCCGCAAGGCGAAGTGATTGCAAACGAGCCGAAGAAAGTTCTTTCTCACAAAACAGAAATTTATTCTAAGATGGAAGAACTTATACACGATTTTATGATTATTAATTTTGGAATTAATCCGCCGGTTGGCGATACATATTTTTCTGTTGAAAATCCGAAAGGCGAGTTAGGATTTTATATTGTGAGCAACGGAAGCGGACAGCCCTGGAAATTGAAGATTCATTCACCTTCATTTTGCAATCTGCAAGCTGTATCGCAGTTATGCAAAGGTGCTATGGTTTCCGATGTTGTTGCAATCATTGGTTCACTTGATCCGGTAATGGGAGAAGCTGATAAATAGAGCAGAGTAAGAATAAGAGCATGAGCATGATATGAGTGAAATTTATTTAGATCATGAAAAATTGAAAGTATACCAGAAATCAATTGAATTTATTAGCTGGGTACACGACTTATTTTCTGCTATAAAAAGTAGGAATTCTATAATCGATCAATTTGAAAGAGCATCTGATTCAATAGCACTAAATATTGCTGAAGGTAATGGGAAGTATTCTGGCAAAGATAGATGTAGATATTTTGATATTGCTAAAGGATCAAGTTTGGAATCGGCTGCATGTTTGGATGTAATGTATACTAAAGAATTAATTAGCAAAGAAACTCTTGTTGAAGGTAAAACACAACTGAAAGAAATAATATCTATGATAATGGGCTTAATAAAAAGCAATTCTGATCGAGTTTATGATCAAGAAGAGAATTATGAATCTTAATTATTCTTGCTCATGCTCTTGCTCTTATTCTTGATCCGAGGTTAAAATGGGTTTCAAATTCACAGAAGAAAATATTAAGAGAATAGAAACGGCAAGGAGAAAATATCCTACTGCACTTGCTGCTGTTATGGATACTGTTTATATCGCTCAAGAACAGAACGGATTTGTCAGCAATGAAGTGATGGAAGAGATCGCAAATGTACTTGGTATTGATAAAGTAAATGTTTTGAGTGTTGTAACATTCTATACTATGTATCATACCAAGCCGATGGGTAAATACCATGTTCAAGTTTGTACGAATGTTTCCTGTATGCTTCGCGGTGCTTATGAAATTTGGGACGGCGTAAAAGATAAATTAGGACTTGATCACATGAAAGTATCACCTGATGCAAAATATTCTCTTGAAGAAGTTGAATGCATGGGCGCTTGCGGTTACGCTCCAATGATTGCTGTGAATGAAGACTATTTTGAAAATCTAAATAAAGAAAAAGTTTTTGAAATTTTGGATTCACTTAAATAATGGAAAGAATAGTTCTTCCCCAAATAGAAAATTTCAATCAGATAGAAGTTTATCTTGCTAACGGCGGATTTGAATCTGCTAAAAAAACATTTGCAAAAACTCCAGATCAAATTATTGATGAAGTAAAAAAATCCGGATTACGTGGCAGGGGCGGTGCTGCATTCTCTGCTGGATTGAAATGGAGTTTCATGCCGAAGACCACAGATAAGCCGAAGTATCTTTGCGTTAACGGCGATGAAAGCGAACCCGGTTCTTTTAAGGACAGACAAATTTTTGAAGATAATCCGTTTCAACTTATTGAAGGTGCAATCATTACGTGTTATGCAATCGGTGCTAAGGTTGCATATCTATATATCCGCGGTGAATACCACAAATGGATTAAGCTTATGCAGAAGGCTGTTGATGAAACTTATGCGCGTGGATTTCTCGGTGATAAGATGAAAGAAACATTCGGTATTGATTTCAGCTGTGATCTTTTCATTCACAAAGGTGCTGGTGCTTACATTTGCGGTGAGGAATCATCACTGATGAATTCGATAGAAGGGCTGCGCGGGTATCCTCGTGTAAAACCACCTTTCCCTGCTCAAAGGGGATTGTGGGGATGTCCTACAACGATCAATAATGTTGAAACAATTACAAACGTTCCAGCAATAATTAAAAATGGTTGGGAATGGTTTTCAAAAATTGGCGCACCAAAACATCCAGGTACAATTTTATTTGGTATAAGCGGACATGTTAACAAACCTGGTGTTTACGAATTGCCATCCGGAGTTCTTCTAACCGATTTAATTTTTAATGTAGCTGGTGGAGTTCCTAATAACAAAAAAATTAAATGTGTAATTCCGGGTGGTTCATCAATGCCACCGCTACGCGGCGATCAGCTTGAAGGCGTACGCATGGATGCTGAATCATTGAAAGAAGCTGGTTCTGCAATTGGCACCGGCGGAGTGATGGTAATGGATGAAGATACCAATCTTCTAAAAGTTTTAATCCGTATTGCTCATTTTTATCATCATGAAAGTTGCGGGCAATGCACTCCTTGCCGCGAAGGTACCGGTTGGATGGAAAAAACTTTACGAAGAATAGATGAAGGTAGTGGAACATCAGCAGATCTAGATTTGCTTATAAGTGTTGCCAACAATATTGAAGGCAATACAATCTGCGCGTTAGGTGAAGCAGCAGCATGGCCGGTAAAATTTATGATCACACGTTTCCGTGATGAGTTTGAAAAATATGTGAATAAAAATATTTCTATCCCCGTTCCTAACAAAGTCCATTCAATGCGGGGAACAGCAGTCCCTCTGGCAGAAATTCAAAAGTAATTGAGAATTCATAATTGAGAAAGCAGGCGAATCTTTGATTCGCCTTTTGTGTTTTTATTAGCTTTATATCAAAATAAGAAATTCTTAAATTGACTTGAGATAAAAAAGTTGTTTTATGATAAAAGATAAAATAAAATATTCAGAAGAAGACTTAAAAAATTTTTGTTTTAGAAACCATATTAAGAAACTTTCTTTTTTCGGATCAGTTTTAACTGAGAAGTTTACTAACAAAAGTGATATTGATATACTTGTTGAGTTCGAAGACGATCAAACACCTGGTCTATTAAGTTTTGCAAGAATGGAAATTGAATTAACAGAAATGATAGGAAGAAAAGTTGATTTGAGAACCGCCGAAGAACTTAGTAAATACTTTCGCTCTGATGTAGTTCGTGAAGCCCAGGTCAAATATGAAGTTGACTGATAAGGTCAGAATTCTGCATTTAATTGAAGCGGCAACTGAAGCTATTTCATTTTTAGATGATAAGAGTTTAGAAGATTTGTATGCCGATCGTAAACTTGCATTAGCATTAATAAAAGAAATTGAAATTATAGGAGAAGCTGCTTCAAAGATCAGCAAAAAACTACATACTGAATACTCTAATATTCCCTGGAAAGAAATTATTGGAATGAGAAATCATTTGACACATGTTTATTTCGATATCAATTACAAAATGATTTGGAAAACTATCAAATTTGATTTGCCGCCACTTCTTCAAGAAATGAAAAAGATAAATGTTGAAGATTAGAAATATTTTAACGATACTAATTCTTGTTGCATTTGCGTTCAATTCTTTTGGATTCATTTTTTATTTTTGGATCGAAAGAGAGAATGCTAAAGAAAAAGCATTTGAGGAAATTGCTTTGTTAAAATCAAAAGATAAGATTGAAGTCCTATCTATTTCTAAAACCGTGATCAATGAAGGCAAAATCTTTCAGCGTATCAATAAAAAAGAGATTAAGTATGAAGGAAGGATGTATGATATCGTAAAAGAAGAAAAGCAAACAGATAAAATAATTTATTATTGTATTCACGATAAAAAAGAAGATAAACTGGAAAAAGAATTTGCCAAAACAGTTAATAAAAATCTTAATCAAAAAGCAGCAGCCGGTTCTTCAATAAGTTTTAATCATTTAATTCAATATGCTGAATATGGTGTGATGTGGGGAATTGAATCACCAATTCACAAAGTAAAATATTCAAACTATATGAATAATAATTATCATCTTAACGCTCTGAAAGTTTTAACTCCGCCTCCTAAGGTCTCTCACATCTAACCACTATTTTTATCATTCCTTAAATTGAAGTTAATTTCTTGTTTTCATATGGATAATGGGGATGAATATTAACAAACAATAATTTTTAAATATGTCGGAGTTCTACATGAAAAGAATTATTCTTTTTATTCTTATAACAATTTCATTTGTACAAGCACAGCAAAAAACTCAGACAGACACATTAACGTATGAGATGAAACAAATATCAGTTACTGCAACTCGCTATGCTGAAAATCTTTTGGAAATTCCATACGCAGTTTCAATACTTCAATTGCAACAGTTAAAAAACTTACGCGGTTACGGATTGGATGAAATTCTTTCCACCATACCCGGAGTTTTAGCGCAGTCGAGATCTGGTAATCAAGATGTACGGCTTGTAATTCGCGGATTTGGAGCTCGTGGTGCTGGTGACAGATCTAATTCGGGTACATCAAGAGGAATCCGTGTTATGGTTGATGGAATTCCCGAAACAGAACCTGATGGCAGAACATCTTTCGACCAAATTGATCTTAGCATTGCAGATAATATAGAAGTAATACGCTCAAATGCTTCTGCAATTTGGGGCAATGCTGCGGGAGGAGTTGTAAATATTTCTACAGTACCTACAGGAATAGATGAAGGAATTTCATTGCGTACTCTTTTGGGAAGTTTTGGATTTAATCAGTTCCAAGTGAAAGCAAATACAAATTTTCAGAATGGGAAACTTTTTACATCACTCTCAAATAGTAATTTGGACGGATGGAGAAATCATTCCTCCAGTTTTAGAACTTTATTCAATTTAGGTTTGGTTTCAAATTTGGATAACGCAACTAAGCTGGGAATTTTTCTTTCCGGAGTTTCAAATATGTTTCATATTCCGGGACCATTAACTCAAAAACAATTTGATTCTGATCCGACACAATCGAATCCGACTTATTTACAAAGAGACGAGCGAAGATTTAATCGTTTAGGTAAAATTGGAATTACTTTGAATCACGAGTTCGATAATTCCAACGGAATTTCCGGAATGGTCTTCGTGAATCCGAAATATTTGCAGCGATCGGAACGCGGAACGTTTCGCGATTTTACCCGATACCATGTTGGCGGTAACTTGATGTATAGTAATCATTCTGAATTATCAACTTCGTTACAAAATAAATTTGTAATTGGTGCTGATGAAGCTTATCAAGATGGCGCAATTTTATTTTATAGCTTGTCGCCCATAAATTCACGCGGTGATGTATTGAGAGATAATAAAAGAGAAGGAGCTAACACATTCGGTGCTTTTGTTCAGGATGAAATTATCTTCAATGATAAGCTGAGTATCATTGTCGGTGCCCGGTACGATAATATTACATATTACAGTGAGAGTTTTATATCATCCGGATATGGATTGCAGACAAGATCATTTGAGCGCCTCACTCCTAAAGCAGGAATCACATACCGATTATCGTCAACCCAAAGTCTTTATGCAAATTTAGGCGGAGGAATTGAAGTCCCGGCTGGTAATGAAACTGATCCTGCAGGCACCTACGGTCAAGATCTTGTGTATTTAATAAATCCTTTACTTGATCCCATCATTTCGACAACTTATGAAATCGGTACAAAGCAATTAATTGCATTTCAGAAAAATGTTCTCTTAAAAAGTTTATCGTATGATTTAGCTCTTTACTACATAGACGTAAAGAATGATATAATTCCGTATAGAGGCGGAAGATTTTATTTTACAGCCGGGCAGACTCGTAGAATGGGTATCGAACTAGGCACATCTGTTCAATTTACTCATGGATTTTCATTCAATGGCGCTTTTACATTCTCGAACAACAAGTATCAAGAATATCTTATAGATTCGGTTCATTATGATTTGAACAAGGCTGGTAAGTTTACTAACTACAAAGACAATAAAGTTGCAGGCATACCGGATTTCTTCTACAACGTTGGTTTAACTTACTCACCTGTTGAACTGAACGGAGCTTTTGTTTCAATAAGTATAAACGGAATTGGAAAATATTTTGTTGATGATGCTAATACTTTATCTGTTCCATCATTCAACGTATTAAATGCAACAATTGGATTGAACAAACCGATTAAGTTAATCGGAGATTTTTCGTTTATAGGATTTTTAACAATCAATAACCTATTTGATTTGAAACATGCATCATCGGTATTCATCAATCCCGATATTGTGAACAATGAGGCAATCTTTCTGGAACCGGGAATGCCGAGAAATATTACTTTATCGGTTTCTATAAGTTATTAAATTTATAAAAGGCGAATTAATTTGATTCGCCTTTTATTTACACTGTAACATTATTAATTATTACTTCGTCTTATAGTACACAATCTGGATATTAAATGATGAAAGCTATTATTCTGACTCTCATGATTGCATCCACACTCTTTTCTCAAAGTTTCAAGATAACCGGATTTGTTTTTAATGATGAAACAAAGGAACCCATCTCATATGTGAACATTCGCATTGCAGGAACAACCCAAGGATCTTCTTCGAATCTGGAAGGGAAATTTCTTCTTACAGTGCAATCTACAAAAGTGAAATTGATTATTACAGTTGTTGGGTATAAGAGAAAAGAAATTGAGCTCACTGATTTTAAGAGTGAAATTAAGATTGGTTTAAAATCAGAACCAATACAATTCATGGAGATTGTTGTGGGCTCTGATGAAGACCCCGCATACAGAATTGTGAGAGAGGCGATTAAAAGGAAAGATCAAAATAGAGCCGGTCTGAACAGTCTTGAGTACGATCTCTTCTCAAAAGATATTTTTCTCTCCGCTGGTGAAGTTGCAATGGTAACCGAGAGATTTTCCACTGGTTATTATAAGTCCAATAAACCGGAAAAAATAATAACACACTCAGTCCATATTTCAGAGAACGAAAAGAAAAATGCGCTTAAATTCAGTCAAAATATTTTAGATAAAATCTATGTAGATTTTACGCGGGATACTCTTACTATTGTCGGCAATAAAGTATTTCTTCCCCTTGCCAAAAATGCCTTTGATTGGTATGATTACAAATTGGTTGAGGTCAAGCAATCGGGATCAGTCCATGAGTGTTTCATCCAGGTGATTCCGAAATCCAAAATCCAGCCGCTTCTTATGGGGAAGATTGTGATCGAAGATTCTACATACTCGTTGAAACGTATTGAGCTCAAAAATAATGATGGGTTAAGGTTTCCGTATGTAAATGATCTAAACGTTTCGTTCATTCAGAATAAAGACCGTTTTGAAAAGTATTGGCTGCCTACCTATTTTAAAGTTGAGTCAGGATTGAAATTGAGTTTCGGTGGACTGATTGGAACTGAGGCTATTTCAATGAACCAGGTCAGTATGTTCACCAACTACAAAATTAATCCAGTTATTCCCGATTCAATTTATAAACTTTATTCAACCATAGAATCGGATTCCAGTAAGGATTCAAAATATAAATTTATCAAGGCTACCGAACTTAGCAGGACACAGATCGATTCTCTGCGCCCGATTCCTCTAACCGTGGCGGAAGTGAAAGCATATAATGAACTGGATAGTTCAAAAACGGTTGTCACTCAATTAAAATTTACGGGGCTATTAAGCGGACTTGCAACAGAGGCGATTAAAAATGATCAGAACCAAAAGTCGGGAAGTGGTTTCTTCAAGTATGTTGGCTCGGTTTTTAAATATCTAAATTTCAGAGACAATCGTGTGGATGGAATTCTTGTTGGCGCAAAGTACAATGATTCTTTCTTTAAGAATTCTCTTTCAATAAATTCAAATTTGGGGTATGCTTTTGGTAGAAAGATGTATGAAGGAAGTTTATTAGTTGGGTTAAAAGTGAAGTGGGAAACAATTACTGGGATTGAATTTGGCCTTTTTGATGAAGCAGAACAATGGCAATTACTTAATCCTTATCCGGATATAGTGAACGGAGTAAATGTTCTTTTCGGTTTTGACGATCAATTCAATTATTACCGTTCAAGTGGATTTAGCATTGGTTTGAACAACAAATTGGGAAAGGATATTTCCTCAACAATAAGATTTATTTTTGATAAACAAGAATCTCTTTCCGAGCTCAAGTATCAGAGTATATTTACACCTTATAAGCCGGTGAGATTGAATCCGCAGATTGTTGATGGCAATGATTCGAAAATTTCTATTAATATTTTGCTCGGCAAGAGTCCGCATGATTATCAGCCGATGCTGCAAGACGGTTTGATTGTACAACTTGATTTTTCAAATCCGGTTTTCGTCAGCGATTTCAATTACAAGCGAGTGAGAGTAATATCCCAATTTACAACGAGCACTATTTACAAGGAATTATTCTCTTCACCCTACTTCGTATTTGGATTTGAAGTCGGGGCCGTTCTTGGTGATTATGGGCCTCAGCATACAATCACTCCCAACACGGCATTGAATATCTATTCGCCGTTTTTATCCTTCAAGGGTCTAGCCCCTTATGAATATGTAGGAGATAAACTCATTGCACTCCATGTAGAACATAACTGGCGCACAATTCCTTACCAGGCAATTGGTCTTGATTTTCTCACCGATCTGAATATTGATGTCATGACGGGCTTCAGCATTCTTAAAATGTGGAATGAGAGTAGTTATTTCAGGAATCAATCGGCGGATAAAATATATTGGGAAGGATATCTAAGCTTCGGAAAAATTTTTGGTGTCGGTCGAATCAATTTTTCATACGGCTCGAATAATAATTTTGTGGTGAGAGTTGGTCTATCGACTGTACTATAAGTGTTATAATTATGAAAAAGGCGAATCCTTCGATTCACCTTTCTGTAAACTGCTCACTGTCTACTGCAAACTATTTGGCAATCAGTTCTACACTAAACGTCACTTCTTTACCGTCACGTAATGCAACTATATCAACTTTATCACCGGCTTTGTAATCTTGAACTGCATACATAAAATCATAAATGTTGCCTACGGTTTTAGGACCAAACTTAACAATGATATCACCCGCTTTCATTCCAGCTTTAGCTGCAGGACTTCCATCAGTTACTCCGGATAGTTTATAACCGGTTCCGTTATAACCAAACTCGGGAACTGTACCAACCGTAACCCGGGTTTTTCCACCTCCGCCTCTTTGTGCAGGTTCTTCAACTTTAACATAATCGGGTCGTTTTTCAAAATTATCAACTGCAAGAGCAATATCGAAAATATAATTAGCAACTTTAGCTTCACCTTCGTAATTTATTTTTTCAGGATCATCGGATGGTTTGTGATAATCCGAATGTGTACCGGTAAAGAAGAAAAGAACCGGAACATTTTTATTTGAGAACGATTGGTGATCGCTACCGCCTGATCCGCCATCACTCATTCCTAATTTAAGGTTGTAAATATTTTTTTGATTTAACAATTCCTTCCACTTAGAAGAAGTACCGGAACCTATAATAGTCAAACTGTTTTCTTCATTCAATCGTCCGATCATATCCATGTTTAACATTGCTGCAACATTTTTTATATCGACCGGGAAATTATTAGTTAAATAGTTTGAACCAAGAAGACCAAGCTCTTCACCCGAAAAAGCTGCGAAGATAATGCTTCGCTTCAATAGTCCTTGCATCGAACCAAATTTCTCAGCTACCTCTAACAATCCTGTTGTACCGGATGCATTGTCATCAGCGCCATTGTGAATTTGTTTATCCTTACCTTTGTACATCGAAGATTCTTTTACTTGATCAATACCAAGATGATCGTAATGAGCACCGATTACAATAAATTCATTTTTCAAAACCGGATCACTTCCTTCAATCATTCCTGCAACAGTTCTTCCTTTCTTCTCAATTTCTTTTACTTCAGTTGAAAGGGAAACTTTGGCATTCTTAAATGCAAATGAAGTTGGTTTTTTTGAAGTATCAATCTGCTTTTGGACTTCGTTAAAGTTTTGTCCCTCACTTTTAAAAAGTTCATCAACAAAACTTCTTTTTACATGTTGAACGGAAATATTTTTCATTGCGGGTGCACCATCGTAGCGGAGTTCCATCAAAGGATCATCATCGTTCTTTGGTGAGTATCCATTAACTAAAATAATTGCAGCAGCACCTTTCTCTTTTGCAACTGTTGCCTTGTTTCTAAAAGAAGCATATTTGTCAAACTCTGATCTGGAACTGTCATGTTCAGGATGATATCGCATAACAACTACAGTTTTTCCTTTAACATCAATACCTTCATAGTCATCGTAATTTAATTTAGGTGCGGAAATACCATATCCCGCAAAAACTAAATCTCCGCTAACTTTTCCTTTTCCAGAATATGCAACTGTTGTATAATCATTTCCGGTTTTAAGGTTTTGCTTTTTACCTTTTACATCAAAAGTAAGGGAATTAGCTTTTGTCATTTCAACTCTTTCAATAAAAGGAAATTCTTGGAACCAATTTTCTTTGAAAGCGGGTTTTAATCCGTAAAGTTGAAATTCATTTTTAATATAATCTCCTGCTTTTCTTTCTTCAGGACTTCCGGTAAATCTTCCTTTCATAGCATCAGAAGCAAGATAGAAGACGTTAGCTTTAATTTCTTCTGCAGTTATTTCAGGTCTGTGAATTTTATTTTGAGCTTGAATTGAAACGACAAATAGAATTATCAATAAAATAGAAATTCTCTTCATGATTTTCCTCTGTAGTTTAATATTGTGGTTGCCAAAATAATATTATTCGGGTACATGAACCAAAAAATATTCCTTAGCAGTTTTTCCGATTTGCGTTGCTTGTTTGATAGTCATGTGAAGATCAGAACTGGTATCATCTTTTGCGCCGGCTTCAATAATTGCTAGATTTGAATCTTTCGCATTCTTAACTAAAGTATTGCAAAAAGCAGTATCGCCGCCGTAACAAATTGATTTACCATCATAAATGAATTTAAATCCAAGAGATGGAATTAATTCAGATGAATTTCCGTCTTCCGATGGTTCTCTATGATTAACTTTGAATGGTTTGATCGTAACTGAATCGCGCTTAAAACTTTTTACCGAATCAATTGGTCTTAAATTTATTTGATAAGATACTTCTTTACCATAAACTTTATTAAATGCAAGATAAATACTTTCGATCTCTTTGCATCCTTTCGGATAGAAAATATTTAGAGGGCTTTTCTTCCTCAAAACAGATAAATAAGTAAGTAGAGACCAAACGCCCCCGACATGATCGTGATGACCATGACTGATGAAAATATCTGAAACTTTTAGAATTGTAACTGCGCCAACATCTTTATTAAGATCCCGCAATATTCCATCACCCGGGTCTACGATGAATGTTGCTCTGTCTGTTGTAATTAGTATCCCTGTAGCAATGTTAGGAATAGAACAGTAAATCTTTATGAAGAAATCTTCTTTACGCCAAATGATAGGATATTTTTGATACTCGTTTTTTTTCATATCAAATTACTATTTGTGCAACAATTCCACCGACTAAAAAAGCAGCAATCCAAGTTCCAAACCAGATCATCATTCCTTCTTTCCATCCTCTCTCTTTGAGCATAACAACAAACGAAGCAATACACGGAACGAAAAGAGTTATTGTAATAATTGAAACTGTCTTTTGCATTATTGTTAAGTCCATATGAAAAAGTCCTGCTGCACCAAAATCTCTACGAACCATTCCCATTACAAAAGCATTTGCGGCTTCTTTAGGAAGTTTTAACCAGGTTGTTGTAAATGGTGCTAAAACATCCTGCCAGACTTTTAACATTCCGCTTATTTCCAACATGCCAACGGCAAGTGCACCAATAAAAAACCAAACGCTGGCTTCTTTCATAAAACCAAAACTTCTAAAAAAAGTTTTTTTGAAAACATTACTCATCCTTGGAAAACGAATCATTGGAAGATCTATTAATAAGGGAGAACTATCACCGGGAAGCATTTTATTTAAGACAGTTGAAAGAACAATTAGCACAGTTAAAATAACTGAGACATAAAGCATCATCGGTGCAAATCCGGCACCGCTTAGAAGAGCTGCAATAACAGCTAATTGTGCTGAGCATGGAATTACAAATTGAAGAATAGCAGTAACAATTGATTTTTCTCTTTCAGTTCCGAGCATACGTGTAGTAATATTGGCCATTGTAATACACCCGAAACCAAGCATGATTGGAATTACTGCTTTTCCATTCAAGCCGATCTTATTAAACGAACGGTCAAGCATGGTTGCAAGTCGTGGAAGGTAACCGCTGTCTTCTAATAAAGCCATGATAAAATAAAATCCAATTACCAATGGTAGAAGTAGAAACAGTAAGTATGTCACAGTCATTGTAACAACACCAAACTCACCGAAAAAAAGTTTTACAAAAGGATTCTGAAAATGAAAATCCGTTTGTGAGCCTTTTTGATTCGATAATTTAGAAAATTCTTCTTGAAGTTTTGGATTAGCACTTATTCCAGCTGGGAAATTAAATGTTTTATTACCGATCTTAATATTATTATCATCAGAAATTGTTACATCAATAGTAACAGGCGTGTAATTACCTGTAAACGATTTAACATTATATTCAATTAAGTTCTTGCCAATTTTATTTTCCGTAAAATTTACAACTCTTTGAGAGACCAAATCACCGATGAAAAAATACATAAGAACAAGCATTAGTAATAAAATTGGTATGCCTGTAATGGGATTTAATGATAGTCTGCCAAACAGATTAAAGATCTCACCCTTTTTTGAATCTTCATATTCAACAAGGTCAACAATTTCATTTACACGATTTCTTCTGGTGATGTAAATTCTCTCGCGTTCATCTGCTGTACCGCACACGACATTATTTTTTTGTGCAATTGATTCATCACCTTCTAATATCAATAGTGAATCTGATTGAGGGACAGATTTTTCCATTACCTGATTTAGCAGAAAATTGAGATCGAGTTCTTGTTTACCAACTCTAGCAGAATTAACGGCTTCACCTAATTTATCAAATCCTAATTTATCAACTGCAGCTGTCTCATATACTTCAACACCAAGAAGGTTTGAAAGTTTTTTAATATCAATTTTAATTTTTCTTTTTTTGAGTTCATCGCTGAAATTTAAAAGTAAAGAAACCTTTTTCCCCATATCAATTAATTGAAGAGTGAGAAAAAGATCACGATCGAGATTAAGAGCATTGATTACATTAAGAATTACATCAGCGGACAGGATTATATCGCGTGCTACTTTTTCTTCATCATTAAACGAACCGACACCATATATACCCGGTGTATCAAAGACATCATTACCTTGAAAATGACTTTTTGTTATAGATACTGTTGTGCCGGGAAAGTTGGAAACATCAACATACATACCGCTCATGTAATTAAAGAAGCAAGATTTACCTACATTTGGATTACCAACTAGAACAACTTTCTGAAGTTTTTCGGTCTCAGTGAGAATTTTAAGCGGTGATATTATTTTATCATTTTCAAGATTAACTACATTATCTGTTTTCATAAACATTTCTTACTGAATAATTACGTGAATTTTTTTTGCAAGATCAAATCCTACTGCAATTTCTTGCCTATTTTTTTGAACAACTATTGTTCCTCCGGGAAGACGTTGCACGCATTTAAGTGTATCACCTTCAGAGATCCCAAGTCGTATCAATTGAGATTTAATATTTCCGGAAGGTAGTTTAACAACTGTAATTGGATTTCCTTTTTTAGCTTTATCTAATGTGCTATTTGGCATTTTTATTTTGACCGCAATTAGGATTAGTGCATTTTCCAAAAATATTAAATGAATAACCTGTAGAATCAAATCCGATCTCTTTAGAAATCTCTTTAACAATTTTTTGAATCTTGGGTTCGGAAAATTCTTTGATAGCTCCGCAATTAGTACAAATTAAATGATCGTGACTTGTCTTTCCTACATTAGATTCATAACGAGTTTTGTTCTCACCGAAATTTCTTTTTGAGAGAAGTTTGCATTGTGCAAGAAGTTCAACTGTATTGTAAACTGTTGCACGAGAAATATTTGAATGACTCATTTTCATGCTGATATAAAGTTCATCAGCACCAAAGTGTCCATCAAATTCCATTGCGTGATCAAGAATTTCAAACCTTTCCGGTGTAATCCGATTGTCGCCTCTTTTTAGGAACCGGCGGAATTCTTCATGTGCTTCTTCTCTATTCATCTAATAAATTAACCATTATTTAGATTTAGTCTTTATAAACATAGAAACTAACATACTTAAAAGCAAAAAATACATGATTCATAAATGTTGAGCTTTATTACCAACCACTTTCTTTAATCTTATTTCTTAATAAGCTATTTTAAATTCAAGAAAAAAACATTAATTCACTGAATTGAACTTTTTAATCAAATAATGAGGTTAATATGTCAAAGACGTTCGAAGTAATAGACAGAGTTGGAATTTCAACAGAAGGAGTTAATGAAGCAATTAAAGAAGTCGTTCTTGAAGCGAACAATGAAAAAAAAATCGGCTGGTTCGAGGTTGTTGAACAAAGAGGCAGAGTAACTTCAGAAGGAAAAGTAGAATTCCAAGTTAAAGTTCGAATTGGTAGAAAACTTAAAGAATAATCTCACGAAAGGAGAAGTATATGTCATTGAAAGTAGGAGATGTTGCACCAAATTTTACTTTAAAGAATACGAATAACGAATCCGTTTCTTTATCTGATTTTAAGGGTAAAAAAAATGTTGTAATTCTTTTTTTCCCGGCTGTAGGAACTTCAGTTTGCGAAAAAGAGCTATGCTCAACCAGAGATGGAATGAAAGATTATGAAAATCTTAATGCACAAGTTTTAGCAATTAGTGTTGATGGTCCATTCGCACAAAAACTTTGGGCGGACAAAAATCAATTTAACTTTCCGGTACTCAGCGATTTTAATAAAGAAGTCTCACCTGCTTACGGATCATTTTACGAAGTTTGGCTTCCAGGTAAATGGGATTTGAAAGGTGTCTCAAAGAGATCAGCTTTCGTTGTTGATAAGAACGGTTTGATCCAATATGTTGAAGTTTTAGAAGTTGCCGGTAATGAACCGAACTATGCAGCGATTCAAGAAACACTTAAAAAAATATCATAATTTTATTTTGATTCAATTGAAGGGACGGAATTAATTCGTCCCTTTCTTTTTAGAAGAGAACTAAAAACATATTGTTAAGTAATTTTATTGATGGAGATTTTGAAATGTTAGAAATCGGGAAAAAAGCACCTTCATTTTCGTTAATGGATACAAATGGAGTAAAGGTATCTCTTAATGATTTCAAAGGATGGAAAGTTGTTCTCTATTTTTATCCGAAAGACATGACATCAGGCTGTACAAAAGAAGCTTGTGATTTTAGAGATATTTTTCCAAACTTTAAGAAAGTGAATACTGTTGTAATTGGAATCAGCGCTGATTCTGTAGCCTCACACAAAAAATTTGAGAGTAAGTACGATCTTCCGTTTACACTTTTAAGTGATGAGAAAAAAGAAGTTGTTTCTAAATATGGAGTGTGGAAAGAAAAAAGCATGTACGGTAGAAAATATATGGGTATTGAACGCACGACATTTATTATTGATGAAAATGGTTTAATTAAAAATATATTTCCAAAAGTTAAAGTAGATGGACATGTTGAAGATGTTATGAAAGCACTCAAAGGATAGTGAAATGATATATGTAACGAGGCGTGAAGTTTTTAGTGCTTCTCACCGTTTATTTAATCCAGATTTTTCCAATGAAGAAAATGACCGATTATTCGGGAAGTGTAACAATCTTAATGGTCATGGGCACAATTACATATTAGAAGTAATAGTAGTAGGCGAAGTTGATTTTCAAACTGGTTATGTGATAGATCTTAAAGTTTTAAAAGAAATAATAAAAAAAAATGTGATAAGTAAAATAGACCATAAAAATTTGAATCTTGATGTTGATTTCTTAAAAGGGCAGATACCAACTGCAGAGAACATAGCTATCGGCATTTGGAATCAATTGTTTGATAAACTGCCAACGGGGAAACTTTATTCGATCAAGCTTTATGAAACCGAGAATAATTATGTTGAATATAAAGGAAAGGGAAAAACTTGAATTATGAATTAATTGAAAAATATGTTAAAAGTCTTCTCGATGAAGTTGGTGAAGATTCGGAAAGAGAAGGATTGAAAAAAACTCCGCATCGAGTTGCAAAAGCATATGAGTTTTTAACTCAAGGATATAAAAAGGATATTAAAAAAATTCTTAACGGAGCTATCTTTGAAGAAAAATATGATGAGATGGTAATTGTTAAAGACATTGATTTTTACAGTATGTGCGAACATCATCTGCTGCCATTCTTCGGAAAAATACATATTGCTTATATTCCGAATGGAAAGATTGTTGGACTGAGTAAAATACCAAGGATAGTTGATATATTTGCACAACGGCTACAGGTACAAGAAAGAATGACGCAAGAAATTGCAGATACAATTGAACAATTCTTAAATCCCCGCGGTGTTGCTGTTGTTGCTGAAGGTTATCATATGTGTATGATGATGCGCGGTGTACAGAAACAAAATTCTATTACTACAACTAGTGCTATGCATGGTATCTTTACTGAAGATGCCCGAACGCGCAGTGAATTCTTAAATCTTATTTCCAAAAAGATTTGATGGTTAACAATAAGAACACAGTTTGGATAACGGGTGCGAGTTCGGGAATCGGTAAAGCGCTTGCCATTGAGTTTGCCAGAAATAATATTTTTGTTATCGGTACAGCCAGACGATTGGAATTACTTAACGAGATAAAAAAAGAATTATCTGATTACAGAAATAATTTTGAACCACATCAGTTGGATGTAACTGATTATGCTGCAATAGAAAAATTCCACAAAAAGATTCTATCAAATTATCAAATCAATTGTCTGATTAATAATGCCGGCACAACATCATTCAAAAAAGCAATAGATGATTCAATTGCAGATATTGAAAATATTTTACATGTAAATTTATTTGGTGGCATTTACACAATTAAAACAGTTCTACCTGAAATGATTGAAAGACAATCCGGCACGATAATTAATATTTTATCTGTAGTTACTCAAAAAGTATTTACTTCCAGCAGCGCATATACAGCTTCAAAATCTGGATTGTTGGGTTACTCAAAAGTTTTACGTGAAGAAGTTCGTGATAAAAATATTAGGATAATAAATGTTTTACCCGGCGCAACTGCAACTGAGATTTGGCCAAATGAAGTTATCTGTAAGAACAGTGATTCTATGATGGATGCGGAAAAGATTGCGAAGTTAGTTTTTAAACTCTATTCAGAAAGAAGTAATATGGTAATAGAAGAAATTATTTTGCGTCCGTTAAAAGGTGATTTGTAAAATACTGTAGTAATTATTTAAAAATAAAAGAGGCAGTCTCAAAAGTAATTTTTCAAAAATTAAATCTGTGAAAATCCGTTAAATCTATGTTATCAGTAGTCTATTTTTTAATTATTAACTGAAGTTACGCAAACGAATTAAACCATAAGCGAAATAAGGGATTTATGCACCTAAGGCGCATTAAATTAGTGTACTATGAAAAAACTAATTTATCAAATCGCCTTATTCGCCTATGTGAATACTATCTGTTTCAGAAACGCTAAACCAACATGTACAAAAATTTCTGAACAGTTTAACCGGAACATAATTTATGATTCCGAGAAAAGTCCATATGTCTCACACGACAAACTTCAAAGATTTTTACTCTTCGAAGGTAAATGGAATAAGTATTTGCACAAGCGTTATGGACATTTGATTAAATCTGTTAAATCAAGAACAAGGAAATCTTTTCTGATTATCGATGATACTGTTATTGCCAAACCTTATAGCAAAGAACTTGATATTCTCTCTTGGATTTATTCAAGCGGCGATAAACAATATCTCTATGGTATCAATGTTGTTTTTATTATCTGGACCGACGGTAAGACCCGTTATCCACTTGGTTTCCGTATTTGGAATAAAAACGATAACAAAACAAAAATTGATTTAGCCATTGAGTTATTGCTCGAAGCCAAAAGGAGATATCACTTAAGTCCAAACTACGTGCTTATGGATTCTTTTTATTCTGCTGCTAAATTGCTAAGAACCGTTCATAAGCTTAAGTGGCATTGGATTTCAAAAATAAAATCCAATCGCCTTGTAGATGGAATTCAAGTTCAAGATTTCTTTGACTATCGCTATGGCAACCATATTGGCAGATTTTCAGAGAACATAAAAGCTCTTGTAGTCAAGGATAACGACAATTATTGGGCTACAAGTGACTTTTCTTTAACATCTACTATTGTTAAACAACTTTACAGAAATCGTCAGTCAATTGAAGAGTTCTTCAAAATTCTAAAATCCGAGTTAAGATTAGAAGGTTGTCCTTCAAGACAAGCTATCGTTCAGATCAATCACATTTACCTTGTAATGATTGCCTTCTGTCAACTTGAGACTTTCAGAATTATGATGAACATCTCTACTATTTATAAAATTCGTTTAGTTTTCTTTGACTGTGTTATTCCTAAAAATTTTAACTGGAATTTACAAATTATGGCACATGCGTAACATCAGTTATTAATTACTTTTGAGACAGCCTCTTGTCATATTAGAAATCGCAATTCATTCGCATTTGTCTTCGATTCATCATGAAATTTTTAATTCTATCTTGAATTCTGCATTTCACCCTTTCTCTTATAGCTTGAGGATTAGCCATTTGTAAAATATGTTTAGACCAAACAGCTTTCTGTTCATCGTTAAGTATTTTATAAATTTCAAACCAACTCCTAACTGCAGAATTTTTCAAATTACCTTGAAGTTTGCTGTTTTCGTCTGTTAATTGGAAAAGTTTTTTCTCATCAATATTATTGTCATCAACCATTTTTTCCAACTCAAGACGATTTTTTTGTATCTTAGCGTGAATATCAACCGCTTCTTGTTTATGCTGATATACAAGATCATTGAACTTTTTCTCTTGTTCCGGAGTTAATTTTAATAGTTTTTTAATACCGCCTTCTCTTGGTCCCATTGGCGGACCGTCTTGCATTGGTTGAGAAAAAAGAGAGAAATTTGTTAAAAGAATTAAACTGAGTATTGAAAACCATAGCTTTTTCATAGTAACCTCTATTTTATTTGTTATGAATTATTTCTTTTGCAATTTTGACAGTAGTTTTGATTCTAAGGTTTAATAATTTCTCATTAAACCACATTTAAGTAACAGGTGTCTATTATAAGAAACATTGTGTGGGAACAGTGCAGGATAACGACTTTGAATTAATCAACAGATTTCTGTCCGGAGAAGAAGTCGCTTTTAATCTGATAGTTAAAAAGTATCAGAAAAAGATTTATTGGCATGCACGGCAAATGATGGGGAACCATCTTGATGCTGACGAGGTAACTCAAGAAGTGCTAATTGTTATTTATAATAAGCTGAAGAATTTTAATTTCAATAGTTCTTTATATACTTGGATCTATAAAATTGTAACGACAAGAAGCTTAAATCAAATAAGAAGAAAACAGATTAAAAGATTTTTTTCTATAGACGACAATGAAGAAGTTGAATTACAAGACAAGCATGATATCATCGAAGAAATGGATGTAAAAGAGAAATTAGAAAAAGTGAAAAAAATATTGGAGAAAATTCCACCCAAGCAAAGACAAATATTTATTATGAGAAATTTCGAAGATCTATCTTATGAGGAAATATCAGAAATAACCGGTAAAAGTATCGGCGGTTTGAAAGCAAATTATTTTCATGCTTTGAAAAAAGTTTTGGAGTTAACAAATGAAAACAAATAAAGAGAAAATTCTAAAATATATTTCCGGGCAACTCACTAATGAAGAACAGATAATATTTGAAGAAGAACTGAAAAAAACAGACCAGTTGAAAACAGATTATGATAATATAAAATTACAGCTTGATGATCTTTCAACAAGAAAAGAGTTCGAGACAAATGAGATTTATTTTGCAAATTTACTTCCAAGAGTTTATCAAAGAATTGATAAGAAAAAGAAATTCTGGAAGTTCGGCGGTATTTATTATTTAACGCCAACAGCTTCGGCAGTTGTAGTTTTATTATTATTCTTACTTAATACTAAGACTAATTATGATACCGGATACAAAGATCTTGCAAATGAAGTAGTGAATAATTTATCTGATCAGGAAGTATCCGATAAATATCTAACTGAATTGGAAATAGATCCAACGGATTATGTATTAAATCAGAATAAAGATGAGCTTAACGTTCAAATACCATCTGATTTAGAATTGAATAATGATTCTTACACAAGATTAATTGGGAATCCTTTAGCAAATGAATATTCAACTCTAAGAAATCTTTCTGAAAATGATTTAGAGACTGTTTATGAAAAATTAAATTCCACAACCTCTCAAAAGGTGCAAAAATGAAAAAAATATTTTTACTGTTCATTTTATTCTCAATTTTATTGTCAACATCATATTCTCAAGAAAGAATGAGGCAGGGAAAAGATCAGAGACCTCTTCAAAGAATAGAACAATGGGAAAGGATGAAATTGATTGATGTATTAAATCTGAATGAAGATACAGCAATAAGGTTTTTTGCCAGAAGAAATGAGAATCAGAATAAGATGAAAGAGATCCTTGATCAAAGAGATGATGCAATAAGAGACTTAGAGAATGAAATCCGGAATGGGACTCAAAACGATGCTTTATATAAAGATAAAGTTAATGCCTTGCTCTCATTGGAAAACAACATTGGCAAAGAAAGAGAAAATTTTCTCAGATCATTAAGCGATCTTCTTTCTCCCATGCAAATTGCAAAAATGGTTGTATTTGAAAGTAGATTTAGAAAAGAAGTCCGCGAAACGTTGATGGGAAAGGGCAGACTTCCGGGAAATAATTAAGGCTGGTTCTAAAAACTATCTTTTGTAAAAATTTAACGCAGAGAACGCAAAGATTACGCAAAGTCCGCAGAGAATATTGAAGTTTTTAGAACCACCCTTAATACCAATTAAACAAATCTTCCGTAAATGTTGTTGCGTTTTGTTTTGTTCTCTAATATTTTTGGCTCGGATTTTTGCGGAAGTGGTGAAATTGGCAGACACGCTACTTTGAGGGGGTAGTGCCCGTAAGGGCGTAGGGGTTCAAGTCCCCTCTTCCGCACAAAATTTTTTACATAAGATATTATCCTTCACTTGATTCTTATCGCATATTGAGATATTTTAATAACAGCGATGAGAGTAATTTCCAAAAAAAGATTAAGAGAATTCTGGCTTAAACACCCGGATGCAGAGAAACCGCTTCAAATTTGGTATTCGATTTGTAAAAAAGAGACCTTTGAAAATTTTAGTGAAATTAAAAACCTTTTCAATTCCGCCGATCTGTTTGATGATAATGTGATTTTTAATATCGGGGGCAACAAATTCAGATTAATTGCAAGTATTCAGTTTAAAATAAAAACGATATTTATCAAAGGTGTTTTTACGCACCAAGAATATGATAGAGGGAAATGGAAGAAATGAAAAACGGAAAGAAAAAAATAACTTATTTGGAAATGATTACTCAGTTCCTTTTAAGGAAAATAAAAAC
>JBBAAM010000057.1:0-22046 GCA_041658245.1 Melioribacteraceae bacterium | reverse complement strand
CCAGAAGGCTTAGTTGAGAGTGAACTATTTGGTTTTGAAAAAGGAGCTTTTACCGGAGCTATCATAAAAAAAGAGGGAAAATTTGAGTTGGCTAATAAAGGTACTATATTTTTAGATGAGATTACTAATTTGCCATTTACCACTCAAGCAAAACTATTAAGAATAATTCAAGAGCGAAAGATTCAACGCTTAGGAAATACAAAGGAGATAAGCGTTGAAATAAGGGTAATTGTTGCTACAAATAAAGTTTTAACTGAAGAGGTTAAAAAAGGAAATTTCAGGGAGGATCTTTACCATAGGATTAATGAATTTAATATCACTATTCCGTCTCTAAGAGAAAGGAAAGAAGATATACCAATATTGGCCAAGTGTTTTATTGAAGAAGCGAATTTGGAATACAAAAAAAATGTAGAGCGGATATCCGGCGAAGCAATGAAATCTCTATTAAATTATTCTTTCCCTGGAAATGTGAGAGAATTAAGAAACATAATTAGAAAAGCCGTACTCTTATCAGATTCGAATTACATTAAAGAGATAGAATTAGATTGTGAAATTATTCCCACTCTAGAAAAGTATGGCTTTCTATCTGATATGAATAAAGGAATTTCACTTCGGGAAATAACGAAAAAAGTAACCAAGGAAATAGAAAAAAATATTATTAGTAAGACATTAACCGGGACAAAGAATAATAAAGTCATGGCTGCCAAAATTCTCAAGATAGACCGCATGACATTGTATTCAAAAATTAAATCTCTTGGACTGTAACATAAATCCTACAAAGTGTAGAATCACATTTACTAATTCCCATCGTCTCTCCATCCGCTAAGATTTTATCAACAACCACTTCTCAAGTAAAGACAACGCAATATAAAGAAGACGTAACTTTCTGTGTTAAATGAAAATGCGCTGGTATCTAATTGGTATCTATAATGATATGCAAAAACAAAAACAGCGAGAAGCTTTTAACATTAAAAATCCAGTAGGCAGATAAAAATATAGAGTTATAAAATATGTACAAAATATTAATTGTTGATGATGATAAAGATATGTGTAAAATAATCTCTACTGTTCTAAAGCAAGAAGGTTATAAAATATTTAGGGCGTATGACGGCAAACAAGCTATAAAGGAAATTAACGCAAAAAATTACAATTTGGTAATACTGGATTATAAATTACCCAATATGGACGGAATAGAAGTTCTTCAAAAAATACGAAATATGGGACTATCAATTAATGTGATAATGATCTCAGCCTATGGAAATGATTTAACTAAATCAAAAGCGAAGAAATTGGGGGTAGTCAATTTTTGGATAAACCATTTGACTTAAGTAAACTCATAAAAGTAGTTAAGGATACAGTTTCAAAAAAATAAATGAAGTAATCCGCTCCCTTAAACGAAAGAGCGGGATTAAAATAAACCGAAGTTTGAAGATTATTTGAATCCTAATGTAGTTAACAGCAAAATAATAATATAGGAGTAATAAGAACGATGGAAAATGAGAAAGAAAAGACCAGTACAATTAGTTTACTGAGAAAAGTGTTTAAGCAAGTATCATTCTATCTTACCCTAATACTATTGGGCGTAGTGTCAAGTTCAATTTACTTCGGAAATAATGCTAACCAGTCGAAAGCTAAAGTTTTCAAAGCTGGTGAAGTAAGTGTTAGCATAAACGAACATTCGGAATTGGCATTTCTAAACAGAGATAGAGGCACTACAGTTATCGTTGACTCCACACTCACCGAAATTATCAATAACATGCTCGCTGCCCGTGAGTATGTAAGAGTCAATAAAATCCGTTAATAGTACAATTTAAATATTTATATAGATGGGAGCTGAATTTCAGTTATCTAAAGAATATTGATGTATTTAAAAACAACCTGAGAATCAATTGAGGTATATTTTAATTCTATTGAGTGTGTTCTATTTTATTCACATGAAAAGTATTATTGAAGAACATACAATAGCTAAGCCATACGATCCGGAACAGTTGGATATTATCAAACTCGGGCCGCCAAACTACCAATTGTATGAATACATGAAAGTCTATTCGGGAGAATACTACATTCCATTTAACTTTGCTCTAAGGTGTGCATCGGAAGAGACTGGTTATTCTGGAAAACTAGATTTCCGGTACCGCCCATTTGAAGATAGACTTAGAGTCTCTTATGCAAATGCTTACGGTCCGCTTCAGGTTCAACTCCCCACAGCTAATGAAATGTGGGAAAACAAAAAAATAACCATAGATGAATTATCTTACAACATCAAAATAAATGTTATCAGCAGCTTTAGGTACATAAAATATTTGTATGACATGTTTACAGATTGGCTTAAAGTTTATAGCGTCTATAATATGGGCTGGAAAGGTAAGTCAAACATCAATCAGTACGCGAAAAATATTGTGAGAGGAACTAAAATGCTTTAGATAGAAATGGAATTTTATAAATTACCACTAGTATAAAAAATGGAGAATTCCATTTTCCGATGAACCAATACAGTATTAACCGAAACAAAGAATAATATAGCCAGGGCTGCAAAAATTTTTAAGATAGTACGCATAACATTATATTCAAAATTAAAATCTCTTGGACTGTAATTTAAATTCTACAAAGTATAGAATCACATTTACGAAAATCCATTGTCTTCTCATTCACTAAGATTTTACCAACAACCACTTCTCAAGTAACTATAACGCATTATGAAGAAAGCTTAACTATTAAAGTTAAATAAAAATAAGCTGGCACATAATTGGTGGCTTTAATGATATGCAAAAACAAAAACAGCTAGAAGTTTTTAACATTAAAAAATCTAATGAACTGTTACATAATATAAAGTTATAAAATATGCACAAAATATTAATAGTTGATGATGATAAAGATATGTGCAAAATAATCTCTACTGTTCTAAAGCATGAAGGTTATAAAATATTTTGGGTGTATGATGGCGAACAAGCAATAAAGGAAATTAACGCAAAAAATTACAATCTGGTAATACTGGATTTTAGATTACCTAATATGGACGGAATAGAAGTTCTTCAAAAAATACGAAATATGGGACTATCAATTAATGTGGTAATGATCTCAGCGTATGGAAATGGTTTAGTAAAATCAAAAGCGAAGAAATTGGGAGTCGATCATTTTTTTGATAAACCATTTAACCTAAGTAAATTCATAAAAGTAGTTAAGAATACAATATCAAAAAAATGAATGAGGTAAACCGCTCCCTCATACAAAAGAAGCGGAATTAATAAAAACCAAAGGAGGTTTACAATGGTAGAGAAAGCAATCGGCTCATCCAGTTTGGTCGAAGTTATTGACCGAATATTGGATAAAGGCGTCGTTGTTGATGCTTGGGTAAGAGTCTCTTTAGTAGGTATTGAGATACTTGCTATTGAAGCAAGAGTAGTTATTGCTTCAGTTGAGACTTACCTAAAGTATGCTGAAGCTATCGGCTTGACAGCTACAGCAGCTTAAAAGCTGTACAGAAGGATTTTTGTCGAGATATCCTTACATCCTTAAAAGGAAAAAAGCATTTCTCGCCAAGAAATTCCTTCGATTTATAATTGGAAAAAATAATGGCTTTGAAAGATGATATGAATGATACTATAAAAAAAAATGAAATCTTTTTCTTCGAAAATGGAATTCAAAGTATGAGCTCTATTTTTGATGATACCAAACAACTCATTGAATTTATTCAGGATTCTTTCTTTGATGTAAAACAAGAAAGAGAAAAGATCAATATCGCATTACGAGAAAATCTTGCCCAAAATAATTCGTTACGTAGAAAAGACTTTGACAGCATGGTAAAGGACATTCTTGCAATACAAGATGAAAGTGAAAAAGAAGCAAAAAATCTGTTGAAGAATTATCTAAACGAACAAAAAGAGTTATCTCATTCCTTGACAGCCAATTTAGACAAGTTTAGAAATGCCTGCATAAATGGCGAATCACGGGAAATTAAAAAATTACATGCTTTGATTCGTCAAATTCTCTCTAAACAAGAAGAAAGAAAAAATGAGGTGACTTCTAAGCTGAAAGAGTTTCAAAAAGAACAACAGAATATTACTTCTCAGTTTAAAGAGTTTTTAACTAATGAAAATGAACTCCGAATACGTGATTTTAAAATAATGCTGAAAGAATTTAAGCAACAACGTGAGAAAAGATTGGCTCTACAAAGAGAAAGAAAAGAAGATGTTGCTAAAATGCTGTCCGATTTTAAAAAAGGTAGACAGAAAACCGTATCGCACTTATGTAATACGAATGATAACTCTAAAGAAAAAACTTTTTCACAGTTCTTAGTCAATGACAATAATGATGATGAGAAAAATATTTCATCTTTGGAAAAAGAAAATAAATTTGTCTAAATCACTAAATCACAATTAACAAAAATATGAGGTAAAAAAATGGGAATATCAGAAAGTATGCAATCTATTGCAGATAATATCATTGCTACCAATGATACGCGGATGAAGGCAACAGGTAGTTTAATAGCCGATGCCCAGAGCATGTTAGAAGGGTTTTCTTCTAATAGAAAGAAAATGTCACAAGACCAAAAGGAAGCTCTGAGTACTTTTGTTGAAAATTTATCCGATAAGGTAAAAAATCTTCTTAAGGAGTTTCAAAAAAACCGAAAACATATGGGGGAGACGCAAGCTAAGAACTTGGCTGCCTTTATGAAGAACCTGGATAAAGAGGTAAACACAATGGTTAAAAATTTCCATGAGGAACGGGGAGAAAAATTTGAGGAGCTAAAAAATAAACTTGCTTTGGAAATAGACAACATAAAGACCAATGTCAAGAAAATTATTAACGAGACAGATAATCTTATGAGCGAATATAAGGGTGATATTAAGAAAGCTCATAACATTTGGCAGGACATGTCGGTAAGTTTAGTTAAATCCAGAAAAGAAGGTTTAACAACCGGTACTGAACCTGGAGAAAGAAACCTTAATGTTGAAGGGTATATAGAGAAAAAAAAGAAAAAAAGAAAAATGATGCACAAGAAATCAATGAATAGATGATGAAGAAACCTATTGATGAATAAGCTCCATGTATATTCTTTTTTCTTAGTGTTATTTAGTGATCTTGTGTCTTAGTAATTAAAAATCTCTCTTTTTGTATTAAGGTCACGAGACCGTTGGTAGATATAAATTAAGAAGATTTATTAACGAAATAGTACAAATGATCATTTTGTGCAGCGGTGTAGTTTTAAATATCAGCTCATTCATTGTTTAAAAGATAAGATCAATAAATGACTATCAACGATAAGTCAATGCGAAATATATGAACACAAAAAATGGAAGATAAATAGGAGAAGGAAATGACTGAAAAGATGACCACAGTAATTGAACCAACACCGATGCCAGATTTTGTAGAAACAAAGTATATAAAAGAAATTACGAATAGAACCTTATCATACATTAAAGCAGGTTTTCCAGTTCACTTTAGAGGCGGCTCTGGTACCGGCAAAACCACATTAGCTATGCATATTGCAAGTAAAATAAATAGACCGGTCGTAATTATACATGGGGATGAAGGATTTACAACTTCCGACTTAGTTGGCGGCGAATATGGTTATAGAATTAGAAAGGTTGTTGATAGATTTGTTTCGAGAGTGCTTAAGTCAGAAGAAGATATGGTAAAATATTGGGTGGATAATCGCTTAACAGTTGCATGTAAATATGGGTTTACTTTGATATATGATGAGTTTACACGCTCCAGACCAGAAGCTAATAATATTCTTCTTCCAATTCTGCAAGAAAAAATTATGGACTTTCCCAGCGGCAGAGGAGGAGATAGTGCTTATTTAAAAGTCGATCCTGCTTTTACGGCAATCTTCACTAGCAATCCTGAAGAATATGCCGGGGTACACAGAAGCCAGGATGCACTTCGAGATAGAATGATAACTATGGACCTGGACCATTTTGATTATGAAACTGAAGTTGCCATAACACAGGCGAAAGCAAAGATTTCCAAGCGGAGTGCAGAGATAATAGTAAATATTGTAAGAGGCTTAAGAGAATCCGGCAAGTCTGAATTTTCTCCAACTATTCGTGGCTGCATTATGATTGCAAAAACTCTAAAGATTCAAGGTCTTACACCCACAAGTTCTAATGGAGCTTTTACGCAAATGTGTCAAGATATATTGACATCTGAAACAAGCCGGGTGGGATCAAAAACAAATCAGAGTAGAGTGAAAGAGATAGTTAAAGAATTAGTGGAACAGTATAATAATTAGCAGTACCAAGGAGAAAGTATGGAAGGTTGGTTATGGTTATTAGTAATTCTACTTACAGTATGGTTTATTTATCCTTTCATCAAAGATCATATAAAGAAAAAGTATTTTCATTACTGGTGATAATGGGGAATTATGATGTACTATGATTTTGGGTAAACACGTTTTTATGATTAAACAATTTTACTCGGATTAATGGATAAATGGAATATCAAAGAAGAAAAAAAAGTATTTGTTAAATATGTATAGAGGCATTCTATATGAAAAATATGATTAATGTGCCGGGAATTAAAGATGTAAAAAATATGCATACTATAGGTGCAAGGTGCATTCCCAAGGTACTAAGATCAAGTTATTTGGAGCTGTACCTGCGTAAAAAAGAAATGGAAAGATTAGAAAAAGAGATCTTTATTTTAGATAAAAAAAGGAACAGTGCTAACATGCAATTAGAGAGCATTGGTAAACAAATTAGAACATTGCAAAAAGAGATTCTTGGCGAAAAAAAAAATAGATCTATTAAAACTACACCCTCAAAGCCGGTTAAATTAATGTCGCTGAAATATTAATGGAAGAGAAAATCATGATGGTCGTTTTTTGTTACAATGGAAGCATTCACCTTACTATAATAACAACTAGATAGATATTTAAAATAATATAAGGATTAGCTTATGGAAGAGAAAAACAAAGAGAAAAAAGGTAAAGAGGGGAAAGAGAGCTTCGATTTTGATTTTGGTATAGGAAAATTAAGCTTAGGCGGACTATTTGACGGTATAGAGAAATTAGTAGACCTTGCAGCAGATTTAAAGGAAGCAGGCGGTGAAATTAAAAAAGAAGGCGAGATTGATTTAAGCCATCTCAAAGAAGGAATGAAAGGTATATTTGGTTTCTCTATAAAGACAGCGGTGGGAGGAAAACCAATAGTTGAACCATTTGGCAATATTAGAAAAACCCCTAAAGGACCTACAGTTGAAGAAGAAAGAGAACCAATGACTGATGTGTTTGACGAAAAAGAAGAAGTGCGTATATATGCTGAAATGCCCGGTGTAAATGAAGAAGAGATCAAAGTAAATTTATCAGATGACATATTAGATATTTCTGCCAAGAACCAGGATAGAAAATACCATAAAGAAGTTTTGCTCCCATCAAAAGCAAAAGCCGAAACTCTCATTTCGAATTATAAAAACGGCATTTTAGAAGTAAGAATAAAAAAATGAAAATGGTTTTAACAGAACCGGAACAGATTCAATTAAAATTAATTCTATTTGGCGGAAAAGGCGGTGTTGGAAAAACAACATGTGCAGCAAGTTCAGGATTATATTTATCTAAATATTTTAGGACATTACTTATTTCAACAGATCCGGCTCATTCGCTATCAGACAGCTTTGGCCAAGAAATCGGCGATCAAATAAGAGAAGTACGAGGCGTAAAAAATTTATATGCTCTTGAAGTAAGCGCTGAAAAAGCTCTCTCAAATTTCAAAATAGAATATGAAGATGAAATAAAAAAGATTTTAGATACTTCAACGACTTTAGATCAAGAAGATATTAATTCTCTTTTTGCTTTACCAATACCGGGCATTGATGAGGTAATGGGATTTAAAACTATTCTTGATCTGATTGAAGAAGCTGAGTATGCTAAATACATTGTAGATACAGCGCCTACCGGTCATGCATTGCGTCTATTAACTTTACCTGATCTACTTGATGATTGGATTAAAGTTCTGGCAAAAATGAGATGGAAATATAGATATATGGTTGAAAGATTTTCCGGTAAATATAATCCAGATGAAGGGGATGATTTTTTGTTAATCATGAAGAAGACAGTAAAAAAAATTGACGGACTTTTACGGGATAATCACAGATGTGAATTTATTCCGGTAACAATTCCGGAAGAAATGGCAATTTTAGAGACAGAAAGGTTGGTAAACAAATTAAAGATCTACGGAATTAAAGTAAGACAGTTAATAATCAACAATGTTCTTGAATCGCAAGAATGCGAGTTTTGCAGAGCAAAGAGTGTTGAACAAGAAAAATATATTAAACAGATTAAAGAAAAATTTAATGATCTGGTAATAACAATTACTCCATTAGAATCGAAGGAAGTGAAAGGAATTAAGAGCTTAGAAAATTTTAAAAAAAGGTTATTCGAAAATGAAACATGATGACACTTTAATCCTAAAGGTAAAAGAAGCTTTACCAAAAGATGCAGGCAGAGCAATTGTCAGAATTGATCCAAATGATATCGAAAGTTTGGGTTTAGAAATAGGTGCAATTGTTGAGATTGAAGGGAAACGGAAAACTCCCGCTAAAGTAATGCCTTGTTATTCTGATGAGAGAGGCAAAAGCATAATACAAATGGACGGCATTTTAAGGGATAATGCTCAGGTCGGTTTGGACGAAAAAGTTAAAATCCTAAAAACGGATTATAAGCCCGCCAATAAAATTACGCTATCATCCTTAACATCAGCAACTCCTCTTCAAAAAAGTAAAGACACACAATACATTTGCTCGCTTATTGAGGGGCTTCCTGTACTATCAGGGGATAGAATTAGAGCAACATTGTTTGGTTCAAAATTTTACGATTACAAAGTACTAAATACCAGTCCAAATGGAATTGTTGTAATAAATTCAACTACACGGATAACAATAGAATCAAAAAGTTCAGCAGAACCTAATCAAATCAAAATTACATATGAAGATATTGGAGGGCTCGGCGCTCAGATTCAAAGAATTAGAGAGATGATAGAACTTCCCTTAAAATATCCCCAAGTATTTGAAAAATTAGGTGTTGATGCACCGAAAGGTGTTTTTCTATATGGGCCGCCTGGAACGGGCAAAACCTTAATAGCTCGCGCAGTTGCAAATGAAACAGATGCTTACTTTACAGATATATCCGGTCCGGAAATAATGGGTAAATTTTATGGTGAAAGTGAGGAACGCTTAAGGAGAGTTTTTGAGGATGCACAAAAACACGCACCGGCTATAATTTTTATTGATGAAATTGATTCAATTGCACCAAAAAGAGAAGAGATGGGAAGCGAAAAGCAAGTTGAAAGGCGTGTTGTAGCGCAGCTTCTATCTTTATTAGACGGGTTGAAATCACGCGGACAAATAATTGTTATAGGTGCTACGAATATTCCTAATACTATTGATCCGGCATTAAGAAGGCCCGGGAGATTTGATCGTGAAATTTCTATTCCTATTCCGGATAGAAATGGAAGGTTAGAAATTCTTCAGATACACACAAGAGGTATGCCTTTAGCCGAAAATGTTAGTTTGGAAAAAATAGCAGAAATTACTCACGGCTTTGTTGGTGCCGATTTACAGGCATTAGCACGAGAAGCAGCGATGCGGGCGTTGAGAAATATTTTGCCAAAGATTGATTTTGAGCTGGTCGATATTCCGTATGCAACATTGATGGCGCTTGAAGTAACGATGGATGATTTTTATGATGCAATGAAGGAGATCGAACCCTCAGCAATACGTGAAGTCTTTGTTGAAATTCCGGATGTTAAATGGGAAGATGTTGGCGGACTTGATTCCATCAAGGAAGAACTCAAAGAGGCAATTGAGTGGCCTTTGAAATATTCCGATATTTTTAAAAAAGCAAATACAAATCCACCTAAAGGAATTTTACTTTTCGGGGAACCGGGAACAGGAAAAACTTTATTAGCTAAAGCAGCAGCTAATGAAAGCGGTGTTAATTTCATCTCTGTAAAAGGTTCCTCTCTTATCTCCAAGTATATCGGTGATAGCGAAAAGGCAATTCGAGAAATATTCAAGATTGCAAAACAAGCTGCACCTACAATATTGTTCTTAGATGAAGTGGACAGCATTATGCCGCAACGCGGATTAGGCTCTAATGATGCGCATGTCTCCGAGCGCATGATCAGCCAGTTTTTAGTTGAGATGGATGGAATTGAAGAATTGAAAGGTGTAGTTGTTTTAGCTGCTACAAATAGAATTGATTTGATTGATGCGGCACTTTTAAGAAGCGGTCGGTTTGATCTATTGCTTCAACTTCCTAAGCCGGATGAAAAAACAAGAAAAGAAATTTTCGAAATACATACGCGTAATAAACCTCTTGCAAGTGATGTAAACCTTGAAAAGTTTATAAAAGAAACGGAAGGAAAAGTTGGTTCCGACATTGCATTTATCTGCCGCAGAGCGTCGATGTATGCAATTGAAGATTATATAGAAAATGAAAAATCTCTTCAACTGGCCAAAAAGAAATCACCCAAAGGAATTAAAGAAGAAAGTCAAAAAGAAGAACATCAACTCTTAATTTCAAACCGGCATTTTGAGAAAGCAATTAAAACGGTGAAGTTGCAAAGGAAAACTTAAAGGAGGAATTTATTTATGAATGAGAAACAGGCTTGCAGGAATACGGCCTCAGGTTTTTCCGGCAATTTGATAGTGGGAGGAAAAATCATGAATAATCACGGGATTTATATTTATGGAATAATTAATTCCGACATGAATAAGTTCATTCCTAATTACTTAACCAAAGAAGGGGATGATATCTATGGCTTTTCATATCAAGATGTATCGGCAATATTAGACAATTCAAGAATATTTGATTATTCAAATATGCCCAATGATATTTTAGCACGAAAGCTCTTAAAACATCAAACAACAATTGAAGAAATAATGAACTTCGGATATACGATCATCCCAATGAAATTAGGAACGTTGGTCTCTAACGAAAATGAAGTCAGGGATATTTTAGTTAAAGGATATAATCTTACCAAAGAGATATTTAAGAAGATCGAGGACAAAATAGAAATTGATTTAGCTGTTACTTGGAATGATCTAAATTCAGTTCTAAGAGAGATAGGAGAAGGCGAAGTAATTAAGGAGCTTAAAGAAGAAATATTGGCAAATTCTCAAGAAATGACTCTTGAAAATAAAGTCAAAATAGGAACAATAGTTAAAAATGAACTCGATAAAATTAAAGAAATAATTTCTTCTGAAATATTGACTTGTTTAAAAAGTTTGAGCAATGATATTAAAACTCATGCTCTAATGAATGATACAATGATAGCAAACTTTGCTTTTTTGATAGAAAAAAGGAAGCTGGAAGAATTTGAAAGAAAATTAGAAACGCTAAATTCAGACTTTTCCGGGAAGCTGAATCTTAGATCTGTAGGACCGCTTCCACCTTATAGTTTTTATACTCTTGAAATAAAGAAGATACCGAATAAAGATTTAGATTGGGCAACGAAAAAACTTGGACTGAAAAATTCTCGGATAAGTAAAGATGAAGTCAAAAAAGCGTATAAAAGTTCAGCCTTTGCATGCCACCCTGACCAAAATACATACAAACCGGATATTGAAAATGAATTTGATGAAGTGAATAAAGCATATAAAATTCTCAATGAGTATTGTCAATCTTGCGAACAAGCAAATCACGGGGAAAATAAATATTTCGATATAGAGGAGGTTGATAATTCTACAATATTGGTAAAAGTGAAAGAATAAGATGGTAAAGGAAGGGAAATATATTTATTGCATTATAGGCACAAATCAAGATAGATATTTTGGATCTATAGGGGTGGGTGGCAAAGGCGATGAAGTATTAACAATTGGTTATGATGATTTAGGTATGGGTATGGTTGTAAGCAATCATCCTTTAACCCAAATAGATGTTAATCGTGAGAATATGTTAGCTCATGAAAAAGTAATTGAAAAGGTGATGGAGGAATTTGATAGCGTATTGCCGGTTAGGTATGGAACCATTGCATCTAATGCAGATGAAATACGCAATTTACTTGATAGAAGGTATAGAGAATTTAAAAATCTATTAAGGGATATGAATCATAAAATCGAACTAGGTGTGAAAGGTCTATGGGAAAATATGGATATTGTTTTTAAAGAGATAATTGAAGAGAACAAAAAAATTAAAAAAGCAAAAGAAGAAATCAAAAATTTAGAGGAAAAAATAAGTATACAATCGAAAATAGAAATCGGAAAGATGGTTGACGATGCTCTGCAAAAGAAAAAAGAGAAAGAAACACAATGTATTATCGATGTTCTACAAAAAGCTTATGTTGATATCAAACGTAATAAAACAGTCAGCGACGAAATGTTTATGAATGCATCATTCTTAGTAGACAGAGGCAGAGAAAAAGAATTTGATAATATAATGGATGACTTGAATGAAGAGTATAAGAATAGAGTAAAATTCAAATACACCGGTCCATTACCTGTATTTAATTTTACTAATATTGTCATTTATCCGGAAGCATGGGAGAAATAGAAGAATAAAGTAAGTGATGGTTATTCATATAAGTATTAATGGAATTGAAAATGGAAACACCGAAACAGGAAGGCAAATATATTTATTGTATAATAGGTACTAACCAGCCCAAAACATTTGGTGAGCATGGGATTGGTGGAAGAGGAGATGAATTATTTACCGTGTGCTTTAATGATATTGCAGCTGTTGTGAGTAATGCACCAATAATTAACTATCCCATTTCAAAAGTGAATATGCTTTCACATTCCAAGGCGATTGAAGTAGTAATGAGAGAACATGCGGTATTGCCCGTCCGTTTTAGTACGATTGCCGAAGATGAAGAGAAGGTTAAGAAAATATTGGAAAAGGAATATGATAAATTCAAAAGTTTGTTGAACAAACTTGAAGACAAAAAAGAAATTGGATTGAAAACAATATTTATTGAAAATAAAATCTATAAATATATTTTAGAAAAACACAAAGACATAAAGACATTAAAAGAAAAGCTTGGGGGATCTAAAGCATATAATCAGCTTGTTGAGGTAGGCACAATGGTTGAGAATGCGTTAAATAAAGAAAAAGATCTATGTAAGAATGATTTTCTAAATACTCTTTCGCCATTAGCAGAGGAAATCAATATTAATAAAGATTATGGAGAACTGATGATTTTAAATGCAGCTTTTTTAGTAGAAAAAAATAGAGAAGCTGAATTTGATAACAAGGTTCATGAGCTCGATGAAAGATATGGCGATAAAATAAGATTTAAGTATATCGACACAGTTCCGCCGTTTAATTTCGTGAATTTGGTAATTGAGACAGGGAAATATTAATGTTTTTAATTGACGACATATTACTTGCACCATTGAAAGGTGTTATATGGATCGCTCAAAAATTAGACGATATGGCTCAAAAAGAATTAACAGACACTGATAGTATAAAAGAAAAACTTATGGCACTGCAATTAAAGTATGAACTGGATGAGATTAGCGAAGAAGAATATAATGAAGAAGAGAAGAAACTTTTAATGCGATTTGATATGATTCTAAAACAAAAAAAGGAGAAAGAAAATGTATAGTATAACTGATGTAAGCAATGCTGTAAAAGAATTTTTACGTAGTGCTCTCGGTGCAATCGATGTAAAAATTGTTAAAGTGTTGAAGAAAGGTGATGCATGGGAAACCGAAGCTGAAGTATATGAAGAAAGTTCATTTATTAAATCCCTTGGTTTACCAACCAGAGTAATGGATAGAAATTTATATTCAGTAAAACTGAACGAAAATATAGGAATTGAATCTTATGAAGAAAAAGAAAGAGTGGAGCACGAAGAGTAGCTGATGGATGGATTATATCTTTATTGTATTAGGGGGGAAAACGATTCTTCTTCTTTTTCTTTAAAAGGAATTGATAATATGAACGAAGTATACGTCATACCTTATAAAGAATTAGAAGCGATAGTAAGCAGAATCTCATTGGATGAATTTGATTCTGAAGAGATAAAAAGAAAGGCACAAGAGAATTTAGACTGGATTAAGGAAAAGATTGTTATTCATGAAAAAGTAGTTGAAGAAGCCATGAAACGAAATGGCAAAGTAATGAGTGTGATACCCATGAAATTCGGGACAATCTTTGCCGGAGAAAAAAGATTAATTGAAACATTAGATAAACAATGTGAGCAATTCAAAACTGCTTTAAATAAGCTGGAAGGCAAAGAGGAGTGGGGCGTAAAAATGTATCTTACCGGTAAGGGACAAATTGAGGAAACAATAAAAACAGAAAGTGAAATAATAAAAGAAATAGAAAGGAAAATAGCTGGTTTGCCTGAAGGCATAGCGTATTTTCATGAATCAGAATTGAAAGAAGCAATCTCAAATGAGGTAGTAAAAAAAATAAACTACACTAAGAAAAATATTTATAAAGAACTGAAATTGAATGCAGAAGATGCAATAGAATGTAAAATATTAGAAAAGGAAATAACCGGCAGACTTGAATCAATGATATTAAATGCTTCGTACTTGATTAAAAAAGAAATGGTAGAGGAATTTATACAGAGTGCAGAAAGAAAAAATAAAGAATTGAATCCACAAGGATTCTCTCTTGAATATTCCGGTCCATGGCCGCCATATTATTTTGGTGAACAAAATGTTTGATAGGAAAGAAATGTAACATTAATAGACGCTCTTGATAAGGTTATAGAAAGAGGTATTGCCAAATTGATACTTACCCTGGTTGAACTTATTAGAAGACTGATGGAGAAAGAAGCATTTAGAAGAGTTAAAAAAGGGTCTCTTAATCTGGGACTTCTTGGAATTTATGATGTCAGAATAGATGCTTCTGGAAACCTTAAGGATAGATAATGAGAACACTGATTTATGTCCCGATTATACACACAGGTGCAGACCTTGGTTCTTTGGCTCAACTAGTAATGAAAAGAGGTATTGCGGATTTGGGAGAAGATATTTGGAAAGAACACCAAAGAACAGTTGAACGTCTCTGGGATGTCATATCGGATTATTTTGCTTCTATAGATGTATCCGGAATGAAAATATATCAAGATGGAATGATAGCCGAAGGAGAATTAGGAGAAAAAATAGTTGAGGAATGCGTAAAAGCAGGAAGTAGAAATTACGAATTAATCGCAAAACTCCTTAAAAGAGGAGCCACTTTAATAAAGTCTGAAGATTTCAATCTCGTTAAAGAAGAGCGCGATAGACTGTTTAAGATAACTCAAGCTAAGACAAAGCTTGAAAAATTATTTGGATTTATAAGATATAAGTTAACCAAAAATACACTTTTAAATAAAAGAGACAAATTTATTGCCCTAAGAATAGATGAGTCTCTACCTGAAGATCAAACCGGTATTCTTTTTATCGGTGCCTATCACAATATCAGGCCTAAACTCCATAGAGACATTCAAATCAAAGAAATAAAATATGTACAAAAAGTAAAAGAATACCAACTTCTCTTACCCTTTTATTACAAGGATAGACAACGATTTGAGAAGTTGAGTGGATATCTTACATCAGAAATAGAAAAAGTTTAATTTACTTAAAAATAATAAAGGAAATTAAATGTTTACTAAAAATGAATTAGAAGCTCAAATAAAAAGGTTATATGTTAAAAGAGATTGTTGCCGAACTCGAATAATTTAGAGTGCCGCTGTTGTCTGTAAACCTGGCGCCTGGACAGTGTTCAGTTGGATGTTCGAGAAAAAAGTTGAGCGATGACCTAAAAGACTGAAAGGCAGAATCGCTGTGGGTTTATTTTTTTCGTCCCTAACAGGATTTGGAATTCATAATTACGGAGTGACGACATATTATTTTGGTGAACAAAATGTTTGATAGCGAAAGAAATGTAACATTAGTAGACGCTCTTGATAAGGTTATAGAAAAAGGCGCGGTTATCAATGGTGAAATAGTTATCAGTGTAGCCGATGTTGACCTAGTCTTTCTCGGATTAAGACTTATACTTACTTCCATATCGAAGGCAGAAGAAATAAGCGGGAATAGATATTCTTGCTCATCAGAAGTGCCAACGCCGGAAGAGTTGGAATACATAAATAAATTGCAGAGAGAAATTAGAAAGTCGGAAGAGAATATTTCTCAAGTACTAAGTTTAAATAACCCAAAAGAAACAGAAAAAGGTATTGCCAAATTGATACTTACCCTGGTTGAACTCATTAGAAGACTGATGGAGAAAGAAGCATTCAGAAGAGTTAAAAAAGGGTCTCTTTCATCAGTGGAAATTCAAAAATTAGGTTTGAGTCTTAAAGCAATTGAAAAAAAAATTAAAGAAGTTCAGATGATTTTTGGACTTGAGAATGAGGAATTAAATTTAGACTTAGGTCCATTAGGAAATCTGATGTAAAAAGAGAAAGCTGTTCACAACCACACGATAGTATAATATAGTATAATAAGGATATAAAAATGTCAACACAAAAATTGGTTCACGCAACTGAAGCAACAAATTTAGCCGATATCTTAGAACGAGTTTTGGATAAAGGAATTGTAATAGCCGGAGATATCCAGATTAGAATTGCTGATATTGAATTACTAACAATTAAAATAAGATTGTTAGTTGCATCAGTCGATAAAGCGATGGAAATAGGAATTAACTGGTGGCAGCATGATTCATTTTTAAGTCCGGGTTCATCAACCAATAAAAATATTCAAAGTGAAGAATCCACAATTCCCTAAAAAGTAGCTGTTGCACCCAAAAGTTAAGACTAAAGATGAGTAGAGGAAATAAGCTGCAAATGAACAATGATGGTTACGAAATATTAATTGTGGAAGATAGTCCGGCACAGACCGAGCAATTGAAACATACACTCGGCCAGCACGGCTACAATGTTGCCACTGCTTATAATGGCAAAGAGGCATTATCATATTTGAGCGAGCATAAACCACAGATGGTTATTAGCGATATTGTTATGCCGGAGATGGGTGGTTATGAACTATGTAGAGCTATTCGTAAAGACGACATTTTAAGGGAGACTCCGGTAATTCTTTTAACCTCCTCATCCTGTCTCGAGGATGTTAACGAGGCATTAAAATGCGGCGCGGATAACTTAATGAGAAAACCCTATGATGAAAAACTCTTGCGTTTTTGGATAGATAATATCTTAATAAATAGAAGACTTCGTTCAAGCAACAAAGTGGAAGCCGGAGTCGAACTATATCTCGGCGGCAATAAACATCTAATAACTACTGAACGTCAACAGATTGTGGATCTACTTATTTCTATGTATGAACAAGCTGTGTATCTAAGTAATAATCTTGAGATACGTGAACGCCAGCTTGATAGGTCGAATCAAATACTGATTGGTATTTACAATATTGCAAGAGGTCTTAACCAGGCTACTACAGAAAAAGAAATTATTGAGGAAGTTTTAGAGCGTGTTTTAGAACTGCCTGATATTAAAGCTGGTTGGATATTCATACGCATCAGTGATACCGAGTTCAAGCTTGCGGCAGCTAAAGGATCACCTGATGCACTAAACATACCGTGTGCTATGGAAGGGGATTGTCTTTGCAAACGGAAAGTATTATCCGATGAAATTGAAAAATCTTCGAACGTGCTTGAATGTGAAAGATTACTACATGCAAAAAACAACATGCTGGGATTACGTTCTCACGTCACGCTGCCGTTACGTTTTGGCAGTCGTGTTCTTGGTATTATGAATTTAGTAGGTACGGCAGATGTTTTATTTAGTGAAGATGATTTACGCGTTCTTAATAGTATCGGGGACCAAATTGGTATAGCTATAGAACGCTGCCGTATGAATGAACATTTAGAAGAATTGGTAAGTGAGAGAACCGCTAGGCTATGGGAATCCGAGTTGTGGTTTCGTACCGTCTTTAATTCACAACAAGACGCTATGTTTGTACTTACGACGGATCAACGGATCATCGGTTCAAACACTGCGGCCAAAGAAATGCTCGGATATTCCATTGATAAAATTAAGAGTCTTTCAACAGAAATTTTTCATGTAGATCATGAGCATTTTATACGATTCGGCGAACTCACGCGCAAGGCGTTTGAGAAAAATGGGGCGGCACGGTTTGAATTTAAGCTCAAAAGGAAAAACGGAAATGTATTTCCTACCGAGCACATAGTCTCGTTACTCCATAACAATAAGAACGAACTTAAAGGTATTCTCAGCGTTGTACGGGATATAACCGAACGCAAACGCGCTGAGGAAGAAATTATTTTTCAAAAAAACAGATTTGCACAATTGTTTGATAATTCTCCAATTGCAATTGCTTTATTAGACAATCAAGATAAAATTGTACTTATCAACGAATCGTTCTCAATATTGTTTGGCTATTTTCTTGAAGAAATTAAAGGAAAGTCTCTTACCGACTTAATAGTTCCACCCGAATTGAAAGAGGAAGCTAAACACTATTCAGATCAAACACGTGAAGGTTATCATATAAATAAAGAAAGTTGCCGCAGAAAAAAAGATGGTACTACTATTTATGTTCAAATTATTGGCATACCTGTAGCAGTAAATGACAAAACAATTGGTATATATGGCATGTACGTGGATCTTACTCAACGAAAAAAAGCTGAAGAAGAACTTACTAAGGCAAAAGAACAATCCGAAGGGTTGAACCGCTTAAAAAATTTTTTCCTTTCTAATATGAGTCATGAATTGCGAACGCCATTGATTTCTGTACTCGGTTTTGCAGAATTGCTTCAGCAAGAATTAAAAGACCCCGAACATTTGGAATTTGTGAACAACATAATTGAAGGGGGACAAAGATTAAACAGCACTTTAAGTGGAATCTTAGAAATCTCAAAACTTGAAACAGCAAATTCGTTTTTAAATTTGCAGCCATACAATCTTGCTGACGAGATAAAAGCGAGAGTAAAATCGTTCTTACCTATGGCTCAGTCAAAGCGGTTATTCCTTAAAACCGAACTTAGCGATACATATCTTAATGCTCATATAGACAGTGAACTATTTGGTAAAGCGCTCTATCATTTGGTCAGCAATGGAATCAAGTTTACAAAAAAAGGTGGCGTTTTTGTTTCGTTGAATCATGTAAGAAAACAAGACCAGGATTGTGCAGTTACGAAAGTAATTGATACGGGAGTTGGAATACCAAAGGAGAATTTTGATAAGATCTTTAGTGCGTTTAGTCAATTAGATGAAGGGTACAGCAAAAGTCACGAAGGCACAGGACTTGGATTAACAATTGCAAAAAGAATTGTTGAGTTAATGAAGGGAAAGATTGAGGTAGAAAGTGAAGTAGGTAAAGGATCAGTATTTTCAATTTGGCTGCCGGCAATCCTAGATGAAAGCCAAATTGAGATGAAAGTAAAAGAAAAAAGAAGAACAATAATCATTGAACCACCCACCATCAAAGAAAAGGGATTGAAAAAAGTATTAGTGGTGGAAAATAATTCATCCAACCGTTTTCTTATCAAAAACTGTTTATCCACTTATGTAAGAATAATTGAAGCTGAAGATGGAATATCGGGAGTTTCAATGGCATCGAAGGAACACTTTGATCTAATACTTATGGATATAAACCTCGGTGCCGATATTGATGGCATTGGCGCAATGCATCAAATAAGAAAAATACCGGGATATGCATGTGTGCCAATTATTGCAGTTACTGCTTACGTTATGTTTGGGGATAGGGAATGGTTCTTAAATGAGGGTTTTGACGATTATTTAGCAAAACCGTTTACTAAAGATGCCTTAGTTAGTTTAGTAGAAAAGACTTTTGCAAAAGTTAAAAAGTGAATTGAAGTTTAATAATACAACATTTTGGCAAGTGAGTTAAAAGATAACTGATTAGTCCGATGGGCACAAAAAGAGAAAAACTTAATTGCCCCTAGAAAATAGATAAATGTGAGTACTTGTGACTAATATTATAAAAGGTTCACTGCATTTCTCAAATTCTCTTGCTGAAGGTGACTGTAAATTTGTGTAGTTGCCAAATCTTCATGGCCTAATAATTCTTTTATGATATAAAGTGAAATTCCTTTTTGAGCTAACACAGAAGCAAAGGAATGACGTAAAGAATGAAAATGGATTTTTTCATTTAGGTAAGATTTCCTTACTGCTTGCTTAAATTGTTTACTAATGAAATTTTCATTGAGTTTTATTCCAGAGCACTTTGAAAAAACATAATCATCATTATTAATGCTGAATACTTTTGGAAACCGAATTATAAGAATTGTTTTGAGATTAAGATTTATTGGAATAATTCTTTCTTTTTTACTCTTGGTAGTGAACTCTTCCGTGCATTTCACGGTTATTTGATTTTGATTGAGATCAATCCAAGACCATTTCATATTTAGTAACTCACCAAGACGCATACCAGTATAAAAAGCAGTAATGAATAAATCTTTGAGATATTCTTCATTCGTTTTTTCAAGAATGGTTTTCAATTCTGATTCAGAAATGAAAACCGGAAATGCTTTTGAAACTTTTGGAATTTTGATTTTCTTAAAGGGATTCTCCGAAAGATAATTCCAAAGGACGGCCTTACTGAATGCTGCTTTGAGTGTGCGATAGTAGAGAGAAGCCCCGCGCTGTGTTCGCTGAAAGGTTGAAGTGATAAACTTATCAAGAGTGCGAAGATCCAAACGATTGAGATAAACATCACCGGAGAATTGAAGCAGAATTTTGAAAGATGTTTTTACTGAACGAACGTAATGTTTTGATTTTGTGATTCGAACGTAATCGAGATATTCATCTTGGAATTTTGAAAGAGTGATTGGTTCGATTACCGGCTTTTGTTCGAGATTAGGTTTCTTAAATGATCCTAAGAAGCGGATTGCTTCTTTTTCATTTTTGGTTTTAGTTGAAGCGGTAGTTCTTTTACCATTGACGAAATATACAAGTTGGTAAAATGGCGACTTATTATTTTTTACAAGATACATGGCAAACTCCTTTTCGCCGTGTATGGACTATGTATGGAGTGCCACAAAAATCTTTATATTCAGCATGAATTGTAAAGAATCCCGCTTACTCATAATCAGCGGGTCGGAGGTTCAAGTCCTTCAGGGCCCACTTCAAAACCCCGAAAAGAAATCATTTTCGGGGTTTTTTGTCCCTTCAATCTTTAAGTGTCACTCTGATCTTCGTATATCCTGGAGGGACTTTGGAGGGACTTTTCGAGTAAACATCCGTTTATACCTCTCAAACATAAGGAGGTAGTTCCTTATGTTAATTTCAAAAACAAAAAAATCTCCTTTCTATCAACTCATTTATTTTGTTGATGAAAAAAAAACTTCAGTATCTACAAAGACTTCAAATTATAGAGAAGCACAATTATTTCTTCTCAATTATTTGAAAGAGAAGGAAACAGAATTAAAGTCAGTATCAAAACAAATAACTCTCTTGCAATTCAAGGATGAATATGTTGAATATCTGAAAGCCACAAAATCCAAAAACTATGTTCGCTCAGTTGAGCTATCCATCAAAACATTAATTCGATATTCCGGTGATCTTTTTCTTCATCGAATTGATATTCGCACTCTCGATAAATTTATAACTTCTTTATTTGCTAAAACTCCGAGGGCTTGTGTTGTTTATTACAGAACATTAAAAGCTGCATTCAGTAAAGCAGTTCTTTGGGATTATATCTCGGAGAATCCGTTCAAAAAAATAAAATCACCAAAAGTTTCTAAAATATTTCCTGCGTTCATTTCTGAAGTTGAATTAAAACTAATCATGGAGAAAACAAGTGAAGACTTTCTAAGAGATTTATTCTTTACTGCATTCTATACAGGTATGAGATTAGGAGAACTTGTTAATATGAAATGGTCTTGGATTGATCTGAACGAAAATCAAATCACAGTTCAATGTTCAGATACCTTCACTCTTTGCGGCTTCAACCAAACTAAATGAGTGCAGAGTGCAGAGTGTAGAATGTAGAGTGCAGCGAAACAACAGAGTTTAACAAAGCAATAACCGCAACTGAATGTAGATTGTGTTAAGAAATAAAAATCACTATTTTCAAACGGAATAAAATAGAGCGAAAATGGAATCGATAAAAAAGAAATATATAATTGATGAAAACAACAATAAGATAGCGGTTCAGATTGATATAGAAACATA
>JBBAAM010000056.1:0-24744 GCA_041658245.1 Melioribacteraceae bacterium | reverse complement strand
AATTTACTTAACCAGCCTGTTCCTTCTAAGGCTGATAGGGTGATATTATTTTATCACTGACGCAGGATTAAGCACTTCGATTTCCGCATACTTTGAGAAGTCTTTCTCATTGTATGTGTAGATGCGAGTAACATTGTTTGAGAGCATTGTTGCGACAATATAAAGATCAAAGATTTCTTGGCGAACAACTTTATATCGCTTGAGAAAATCAAAGACAATAGTCATGGTTTCAGGCTGAGGATGTATTTTCAAAATTCTCTTTGATTGAAAATACTTTTCCATCTCTCGCATCGCCTCTTCTTGAGAAAAAGGGTGTTCCAAGCGTTTTGGATTGGTGACGCTTGCAAAGAATTCATTGAGTACCTGAGGTGCGAGACAAAGCGATAATTCACCTTTCAAACCTTTCTCCCGCAGTGCTACGGCAATTGCGTGAAAAGGTGAATTCTTGTTTGCCGCATAAACCAGAATATTGGCATCAAGAAAAGCAATTTCAGAGGTAGTCATAGATTTCCTTTCGGCTGAGATTGCCTTTCACCTCGCCCATTGGTTTACTTAGGAATACGATTTTTTCAGGTTTTTTTGCATTCTCTTTCTCAACCTTCGGTATTCGGCGAAGCAATTCTACAAGCTTCTCAATAACCTTGACCTCTTCTTCCGGCAAGTCACGTACATCGATTTGTTCTACCATTTTTGTTTCTCCTTTCATAACTTTTAGTTTCGTATAATATACGTTATAAGAAGTCATGCTGCAAAAAACAAAAAACCTCACCCATTCATTAGAACAGATGAGGTTAGAAGAAAGATAATTACACAATACCCTGATCTAACATTGCATCGGCTACTTTCACAAAGCCACCGATATTTGCACCATTAACATAATTTCCCGGAGTACCATATTTTTCAGCGGTATCAACACAAGTTTTGTGAATGCTCTTCATAATTAATTGAAGTCTGTTATCAACTTCTTCGCGCGTCCAGCTATAACGCATACTATTCTGCGCCATTTCCAAACCGGATGTAGCAACACCGCCTGCATTAGCTGCTTTACCTGGCCCATAAAGAATTTTTGCTGAAACAAATTGATCAATGGCTTCTATGCTTGATGGCATATTTGCGCCTTCACTAATAACGTAAACACCGTTCTTTAAAAGATTAGCAGCGTCTTTACCATTAACTTCATTTTGTGTTGCTGATGGGAAAGCGCAATCTGCTTTATGATTCCATAACGGATTATGATCTGCGTTAGGATCTATTTGTGTATAGACTGTACCTTTAAATTTGTCTGTATATTCTTTCATTCTTCCGCGGCGAACATTTTTTAGATCCATTACAAATTGTAATTTTTCTGTTGTGATTCCGGCTTCATCATAAATGTAACCGTTGGAATCAGATAATGTTAAAACCTTTCCGCCAAGCTGTAAAATCTTTTCAACAGTATATTGAGCAACATTACCGCTGCCGGAAACCAAGCATTTTTTTCCTTCTAAAGTTTGTTTTCTTGTACTTAACATTTCTGCGGCAAAGTAAACTGCGCCGTATCCGGTTGCTTCAGGACGAATTAATGAACCGCCCCAATTCAAACCTTTACCGGTTAGAACTCCGGTAAATTCGTTGCGGAGTTTTTTGTATTGACCGAACATGAAACCAATCTCGCGTCCGCCTACACCGATATCACCTGCAGGCACATCTGTATTTGGTCCGATGTGTCTAAACAATTCACTCATAAAACTTTGGCAAAAACGCATAACTTCGCCGTCACTTTTTCCTTTAGGATCAAAATCAGATCCGCCTTTACCGCCTCCCATTGGCAAAGTAGTTAAACTATTTTTAAATACTTGTTCAAACGCTAAAAATTTTAGAATGCCAAGATTAACAGAAGGGTGAAAACGCAATCCGCCTTTATAAGGACCGATGGCACTATTCATTTCAATTCTGAAACCGCGGTTGATTTGCACCTCGCCTTGATCATCAACCCAAGGAACTCTAAATATAAAAGTCCGTTCCGGTTCAATAATTCTTTCAAGAATTTTTTCTTTGCGATATGCTGGATGTTTTTCTAGAACCAATGCTAATGAAGATGCAACTTCGAATACTGCTTGATGAAATTCAGGTTCACTAGGATTCTTGGCTTTCACTTGAGCCATCAAATTCTTAACAAATTCTGACATAACTTCCTCGTGTGTTATTTATGAATAATTGATTTAATAATAGAAAGCGGAAAAAAGAAAAATTTATGTGTGAGTTACAGTAATGCTTTGAAGCTAATGAGGCAATTGTGTGGTTGGTTTCTAAAACCGGAAATCTATTTTTTTTAAATCTACTACAACTTATCATAAAAGGATAATTGATTTCCATTTTCGGTAAGCAAATTAAACTCATTATCAAATTTGTGCAAGAGAAAAACTTATTTGACAAAAATAAATCCTTAAAAAAAGTTAATACTAAATTTTGTAATAAAATAAATTGTAAGACCGACAATTATTTTATGGGATGACCTGTCTATGATGATTTACGTTTAAGTTCTGTCCAATTGAATGGAATAAAATACACTCGCTCTATTTTAAAATAGCAAAGTCCATAATAAATAATCCAGAATAAGAATAAGTGCAGAGCTAAGAACGAAAGAACGAATTGTGGAAGAACCAACACCTTCTGCGCCGCCTTCTGTTCTAAATCCAATATGGCAGCCTAACATAGAAGTAACTCCGCCGAATATCATTCCTTTAATTAGTCCGAAACCAAAATCACTAAATAGAAAATAACGTTTTACTGAAAGAAAAAATACGTTGAATGAAACTCCGAGAAAATAATTCGAAATAAAATATGCACCGGTAACTGAAACAACATCTGCAAAAACTACTAATACAGGCATCATTAATATTGAAGCTAATACTCTTGGAGTTGCAAGAAATGCAACAGGACTAATTCCCATAGTTTCAAGAGCATCAATTTGTTCGGTAACTTTCATTGAACCAATTTCTGCCGCAATAGAAGCCCCAACTCTTCCTGCAATAACAATAGCAGTTAGTACAGGACCTAACTCGGTAATAATTGATCTGCTTGTTGCAGCGCCAAGGAAAGATAAAGGGGCTAATCCTTTCAATTGATAAGCAGCTTGCCATGCGGCTACACCTCCGGTGAATACAGCGATAATAAAAACCAAAGGTATAGAATTAACGCCGATATGTTCCATCTGATAAAAAAAGTTACGACGGTTTTTAAAAAGGTGAGGTATTGATTTGATAATTTCTACAAAAAGCTGAACGAACTGTCCGAACTCTTGAAGAAAGTCTAAAGTTTTTCTTCCAACGTTTTGTGCAACTGCTGTGATCATATCAATTAATAATTAATTCAAAACAAAACTAAGAAAGTTGTATCAATTTTGAAATTACTTCTTCCGGTGATTTAGATTCTGTTACTTTATCAGCACTTTAACATTACTGAATTTTTGATGAACTTCGGCAAGAATTTTTGTGAGAAGTTCAGGGAACTCTCGTGAATTCGTATGTTTTTCTATAAGATTTCTTAAGATATTTAGACTTGATAACAAACTTTTACTATTGGCAATTACTTTTATTTTTACATATTTTTTATAGTAGAAAGTCGGATGCAAATTTCCTTAAGAGACAATGAAAAAAATACTCGAAATAAATATCATTATTCTCGGTCTCATTGTGATTATATCTTAATATTTTTAAGAGAGCCCGGCTATATACAGACCGGGTTTTTTATTTAATAATTTCCATTCCACAAAAAGAAAGAATGGTGAAACTATGAACGATTTCAATATCGAAATACTTGAAAGAGAAACGAAAGTAATTTTACCCGAAAATTTAGTGTTTGGGAAAATTTATTCGGATCATATGTTTGAGATAGACTACGATGAAGATCTTGGTGGCTGGCATAATCCTACAATAAGAAAATTCGGCAACATTGAACTTAGCCCCGCAGCAATGGTTCTTCATTATGGTCAAACTATTTTTGAAGGTCTAAAAGCTTACAAACAAGTTGATGGTAGAATAGCTTTATTCCGCCCGGAAAAAAACGTAGAACGATTAAACCGTTCTGCAAAAAGAATGTGTATCCCGGAAATTGATCCTAATCTTGTACTTCAAGCATTGCTTGAATTAGTTCGTATCGATAAGGATTGGATTCCTACAAAACCGGGACACGCACTTTACATTCGTCCGGTATTGTTCGCATCAGAACCTCTTCTCGGAGTACGTACATCAGAAAATTTCAAATTGATTATTATGCTTAGCCCTGTTGGACCTTATTATCAAGAAGGATTCAAACCGTTACCAATTCTTGCAACTAATAAATATGTACGTGCGGTCCGTAAAGGAATTGGTGAAGCTAAAACAGCCGGTAATTATGCTGCAAGTTTGATGGGTCAACAAGAAGCAAAAAAAGAAGGTTATTCACAAGTACTTTGGCTTGATGGAATAGAACAAAAATATTTAGAAGAAGTCGGTTCTATGAATATCTTTGTTCAATTTAAAAACGAAGTTACTACACCAATGCTGACAGGTTCTATTCTACCGGGAATTACTAGAATGTCCGTACTCCAAATTCTTAAGGATTGGAAATACAACGCAACAGAAAGAATGATCAGTATTGACGAAGTTATTAATGCTTATAAGAAAGGTGAATTAATTGAAATCTTTGGAACGGGAACCGCTGCAATAATTTCTTCTGTTAGTAAATTGAAATACAATGAAAACTTACTGCTGTTCAACGATAAAGAAGCCGGTGAACTTGGTACAAAATTGTATAATGAATTATCCGGTATTTATTACGGAACAATAGAAGACCGACATGGTTGGATGACTTATATAGATTAATTCTGGAGAAGTTTATTGATTAAGAAAATATTTCTTTTAACAACGGCCGTATTTTTTTTAAGTGCGACCGTTTTTTATTCTAAGAATAATCCTAGACCAAAAAACATCATATTATTAATTGGTGATGGAATGGGACTAAGTCAAGTTTCGGCTTCAGTTCTCTTTTCAAAAAATGATCAATTCAAGAAATTCTATTCAATCGGACTTGTAAATACTTGTTCTGCAGATAATTTAATAACTGATTCAGCAGCCGGTGCAACTGCGTATGCTACGGGTTATCCTACGAACAATGCTGTTGTAGGTCAAGATCCGCAAGGAAATGATCTTCAAACCATTTTAGAGATAGCTGAAAATAAAAAAATGAGCACCGGTTTGGTTGTAACAAGTTCAATTACAAATGCAACGCCCGCTTGTTTTTATTCACATGTTAATCATAGAAATAAGGAATTTGATATTGCCGAACAGTTTGTCCACAGCGGTGTTGATTTTGTTATCGGCGGAGGATCTGATTTTTTTGTCCCTCTGGCATTCGGAGGTAAACGCGAAGATCACAAAAATTTATTTGATACACTTTCTTCTTCAGGATATAAAGTCTTCCAAGATTTTTCTGAGATGTACGAATCAAATCTAATAAATAAAGTTGCTGCTATACTTGGGCACAATGGCATTGTAAAAGCTAGTGATAGAAATTATTCTCTCGGTGATATGACTAAGAAAGCTATTTCCCATCTTAAAAAAAATAAAAACGGTTTCTTTTTGATGGTTGAAGGATCACAAATTGATTGGGCAGCACACAACAATGATCAAGAATATTTACTTCAAGAGATGAATGATTTTAATTCGGCAATTGAAGCAGCACTCGAGTTTGCCCGAAAAGACGGAAACACTTTAGTTGTAATTACTGCTGACCATGAGACTGGCGGAATGTCAATTACATCAGGTAACCTTAAAGAAAATAAAATTAATCTTGGTTGGGTTACAAAAAAACATACGGCTAACTTAGTTGGTATTTTTAGTTATGGAGTTGGTGCAGAAAGTTTTAATGGGATACAGGATAATTTTATTATTGGTAGAAAACTTATCAATTATATAGAACCCAAAAAGAGTTGGAAATAGACCTACCAAGTTCAAAATCTAATACTTCCCAAAATACTACTTGACAAGTGTTCATACGTTCACTATATTTTAGGTGAACAAAGGAACACTATTATGAAAAATGAGCTTACAGACCGGCAGCAAGAAATTCTTGATTTCATTCAAGAGTACATAGGCATCAAAGGATTCCCTCCAACCTTCCGGGAAATTGCAAAACATTTTAATTTGGCAAGTACATTCGGGGTTAAGCGTCACATAGATGCTCTTGTTAAAAAGGGATTTCTTGCTAATGAAAGTAAAACCAGTAGAACTCTTTCTTTATTAGGCGATGGATATAATAAGCCAAAGCAAGCTTCAAATAATATAATTGGAATTCCAATTGTTGGTCGCGTTGCAGCCGGACAGCCAATTCTTGCTGAAGAAAATATTGAAGGAAATTTATTACTAGATGCTACCATGGTCAAAACGAAGACTGCATGTTTTGGTTTGAAAGTCCGAGGCGATAGTATGATCAATGCCGGAATTTTTGAAGGTGATCTTGTTATTGTATCTCCTCAACAAAATGCAGTTAACGGAGATATTGTAGTTGCACTACTTCATGATGAAGCAACAATGAAACGATTCATAGTAAATGAAAATATAATTTACCTGATGCCGGAAAATGAACGCTACCAACCAATAGAAGTTAATCAGCGTGAAGATTTTTCCATCATAGGTAAAGTAATTGGCGTTTTCAGAACCTATAATTGATTTAACAGGAGGATAACATGAAATCGTTTTTATTTATGAGAGCAATCGTAAACAGAAATAGAGTAAAATTTTTATACAATTTTCAAGAGGTTATTCTGGAACCTTATTATATCAGCAGGAATAAAACTGGTAAGAAAGTTTTGTATGGAAAAATTGGTAATTCAAATGAGATTAAAATATTCGAGTACGATAAAATGTGTAATATCAAAGTATTTGTTTACGAAAAATTTTCTCCGGTAATACCAATAATTCCAAGCTTAAATTAAAAAAATATGATACCGAAATTAAAAAGAGAAAAAGTTGATTATTTAATTGACCACTTGTGGCAGCATGGTTATTTAACGTTGAGCCGAAAGTTTGGTAAATATTTACCTGCACCTCCAATGATTGGAGACTATGAAGTAGATGCTGTGGCAAAATATAAAAAGAAAATTGCTATCGGATTAACCGTCTCCGAAGAAGAATTGAATGAACATTCTTTTTTAAGCAAATTAGATTTTCTTGCAAACTATAATGCACGTTTCCCTCAGAACAAGATTACTTTATTCCTCGGTGTTCCCAACAACTCTTTAGTTAAAGCATCTCTTTTGATCTCATCACTCAATGAAGAAACTCAAAAACATATAAAGATCGTTACTCTTCCTGAAACAAAAGCAGATTAAACATAATTTACTCTTGATGTATTATCTTGACATTTATCCCCATGCGAACTATTTTTTCGAGCTAAAATTCGAGGGTGAAAAGTTAAGTTGGCAATAAAACTTAGCACGACCGACAAGAAATTAATCGAAGAAGTTAAAGCAAAAGGTAATATTCCTCAGCACATTGCAATAATTATGGATGGCAATGGCAGATGGGCTAAGAAACGCAGTCTTCCACGCGTAGCCGGTCATAAAAGAGGAGTTGATTCTGTTCGAGAAACTGTAGAGACTTGTGTAGGACTTGGTGTTAAAACTCTTACTCTTTATACTTTTTCTACTGAAAATTGGAAAAGACCGAAAGATGAAGTCTCCACTTTAATGCGTTTGATTGTAAAAAGTCTTCAAAATGAAACTGATGAACTCAACACAAATAATATTAGGTTAACAACTATTGGCGATACTAAGTCATTACCTGCAATTGTTCAAAAAGAATTACAAGCTGCTTTAGACAAAACTGCAGGCAATTCAAAAATGACACTAAATCTTGCTTTGAGTTACAGCGGAAGATGGGAACTTGTTGAGGCAGTTAAACATATAACCGATGCTGCGATTAAAGGTAAATTAAAAATTGATGAGATATGTGAAGAAACAATCTCTCAATTTCTAACTACTTCCGGAATGCAAGACCCTGATTTATTGATAAGAAGCGGTGGTGAATTTAGAATAAGCAACTTTCTTTTGTGGCAAATTGCTTATTCAGAAATTTTTGTGTCCGATATTTTATGGCCTGAGTTCCGATGTAAACATTTATTGGAAGCCGTAAAGGATTACCAGAAAAGAGAAAGAAGATTTGGATTAGTTAGTGAACAATTATTGACCAACTACAAAAAAGTTCAGAATGTTAAAACACACTTCAAGAAAGCAGCAAATACTTAGTCTAATTATTTTATTAATAATTTCATTAGCCCAAGTCAATGCTCAAACCCAAAAGGTTAATTATAAAATCCTCGGCATTTCTGTCGTTGGAAATAAATCCGCTGATGCTGCTACTATTATTGCCAATACAGGATTGAAAATCGGTGATGAGATTAGTATCCCCGGTGATCAAACCAACAGTGCAATAAAAAGACTTTGGAATTTGGGAATTTTTCAGAATGCAGAAATTATTATAGAAAAGAAAATTGATGACGGAATTTTTCTTCAAATCAAGGTTCAAGAATATCCTCGGCTCGAGAAATTTGTTTTAAATGGTAACGACGAGCTAAGCGAAGATAACATAAACAAGAAAATTACAATTGTCCGCGGACAAACTTTAAAACCTCAAGAAATTGTTCGCTTAACAAATAAAATAAAATCTTTATATGAAGAGGATGGATACTTAAACGCTACAATTACACCACATAACTATTCTTTTTTTCAAGCAGATACTTCCGAAAAAGAGATTATTATTACTTGGCGGGATGAAAAAGATCTTTCCAAAGAACTGAAAACCACTTATGAAATTGATAAAACTTCATCTATAAATTCGGTAAATCGAATTAAAGAACGTACTCTTGTTCTTCTTGAAATTAAAGAAGGAGATGAAGTAACAATTCAACATATAATTATTAACGGTAATCAAGCGTTTGATGATGGAGCTTTGCGTGGTGAATTTGATGACACAAAAGAACCTGCTTGGTGGAAATTCTGGACCTCTGCAAAATTTAAGCGCGCCAAGTTTGAAAAAGATAAAGAATTACTTACTAAGTTTTATAGAAAAAAAGGTTATCGAGATTTTGTAGTTCTCCGCGATAGTCTAGTTTTTTCTGAAGATAAAAAACTTCTTGATGTAATTGTTGATGTCTATGAAGGTGATCAATATAAAGTTCGTAATGTAATTTGGGAGGGAAATTCTGTTTATCCCAACGAAGAATTAAATGCTAGATTGGATTTCAAAAAAGGTGATGTTTTTGATTACGAAAAATTTAATCAGAATTTACATTACAATGAAAAACAAACTGATGTATCATCAATTTATCAAGATACCGGATATCTCGGCTTTCAGCTTGATGCTAAAGAAGAAAAATCCGCTAAAGATTCTGTTGATATCAGAATAAAAGTTAATGAAGGAAATCGTTTTAAAATTGGTAAAGTTGAAATTACCGGAAATGATAAAACAAAAGATAAAGTAATACGTCGGGAGTTATATACAATACCCGGAAGTTACTTCAGCCGCGGTTATATTTTAAGAAGTATCCAGCAGCTTTCGAATCTTCAATACTTCAATGTAGAGCAGCTTTATAAAACGGGAGTTGATTACCGCCCTTCTAATGATAGTACAGTAAATATTGTTTATAAAGTTGAAGAAAAATCAAGTGATTATCTGAATGCTTCTATTGGTTACAGCGGAGCGTTTGGATTCAGCGGCGCAGTTGGTTTTACTTTAACAAATTTTTCTATCGCAGAACCGTTTCAAATGGGCGGTGGACAAGTACTAAATTTTAACTGGCAATTTGGCGTTGGAAATTTTTACAGAACATTCTCTCTTGGTTTTACAGAACCTTGGTTTATGGATACACCAACATCTCTTGGTTTTGATATATTTGATACTCGACAAAGATATGTTTACGATCTGCAGCAATCTGGCATAACTTTTAGAGTTGGAAGAAGATTAACCTGGCCGGATGATTTCTTCTATATTATGGGAAATGTCCGTTTTCAGTATAACAACGTAATTAATGGGGCAGGATATTATCCGGAAGGATTAACAAGACAATATTCACTTGGTACAACAATTTCCAGAACCGATATAGATAATCCTATCTTCCCTTCTAGAGGTTCTAAATTTATGTTAAGCGGTGAATTAACCGGCGGACCTTTTTTACCGGGTAATGTTGATTACTATAAGATTAATTTTAAATCCGAATGGTATAAATCAATTTTTAATTCTAATAGATTTGTACTTTACACTTCCGCAGAACTCGGTTATATTGGGGAGTTAAAAGACGGCACTCCTATACAACCGTTTGAATATTTCTATATGGGAGGAAGCGGGTTAATAATTGCTACTACTTCTTTACGAGGTTACGACGATCGTAGCCTGGGTTTGAGAGACCCTTCTTCAAATAATGTAAGAGGAAGTGGTGTTATGGCAAAATTTACAACTGAGTTTAGAGTAGCATTGGCACTAGAACCGATCCCGATCTATTTACTTGCATTTGCAGAGGCAGGTAATGTTTATTTGGATATTAAACGTACCGACTTATTCAATTTGAAACGCTCTGTAGGAATCGGTGCAAGAATTTTATTGAATCCGATCGGATTAATCGGTTTCGATTATGCATATGGATTTGACAGAAGAAGTGTTGACGGAAAAGATCCGCAATGGATTTTCCATTTTCAATTTGGAAAAGGTTTTTAATAACATTAATTAGAGGTAAACGTGAAAAAATCTATTTTATTTATACTTATTTTCTTTACTGTCTCTGCCTTTGCACAGACACAACAAGCTCAAACAACCACATTAAAACTCGGATGGGTTGATTCACAGGTTATACTTGCTCAATTACCGGAAGCTATTAAAGCTAATGCTGATCTAGAAGGCATGGCATCAAAATGGAGAAAAGATCTGGATAGTATGCAGACTGATTATCAAAAATTTATAGCTGATAATCAAAAACAAGCTGAGACAATGAAAAAAGAAGAATTACAAAAAGTTCAGCAGAAATTAGCAGAAAAAGAACAAAAATTTACACAGTATAATCAAGCAAAATTTGGTCAACCTAATGGTGAAATCTACAAAAAACGAGATCAATTACTTACACCAGTAATGGAAAAAATTTACAAAGCAATTGACGAAATCTCAAAAGATTTAGGTATGCAGTTTGTTTTTAACAAAGCTTTAGAGGGTGTTCTTGTAAAAGCTGATCCTGAATTTGATATTACTTATAAAGTTCTTGATTATCTTAAAAGAGGTAAAAAATAATTACCGGAAATAGATCATGAAAAAAATTGGATTAATTTTATCCGCATTATTTATAATTGTTACATCAGCAAAACTTTACAGTCAACCGAAGATTGGTTATGTTGATAGTGATACAATTATGAAACTACTTCCTGAAGCTCAAGATGCACAGAAAAAACTTGATGCAACAATTAAAGATTGGCAGGAAGAACTTTCCAAAATGGAAAGAGATTGGAAGACCAAGTATGATGATTACGAAAAGCGGAAACTTATTCTTAGCGAGCAAAAACGTGCTGAGATAGAAAAAGAATTAGTTACTTTGGAAAATCAAACTACCAAATACAGGCAGGATAAATTCGGTGTAAAAGGCGAGCTCTTCCAGAAACAGGAAGAATTAATGAAGCCGATTCAGAATAGAATTTTTACCGCTATTCAACAAGTTGCAAAAGAAAAAGAATACGATTTTATTTTTGATAGAAGCGGCGATATCATTTTCCTCTATGCTAAAGAAGAATATGATGTTACAACTTTGGTAATTGAAAAACTTAAATGAGTTTTTATGAAGATAAGATTAAAAGAAGCCGCCGACTTAGTCGGCGGTGTTGTTATTGGCGATCCTCAAATTGAGCTAAATGGCATCGCTAAAATTGAAGAAGCAAAGAAAGGTGAATTAACTTTTTTATATCTGCCTGCCTACGAAAAATTTCTAATCTCAACTGAAGCATCGGCTGTTCTCATCAGTCCGGACTTCAAAAAAACACGTACCGACATTAACTACATCGAAGTAAAAAACCCGAATGTTGCACTTCAAAAAATTATTATAACATTCCTTCAACCCAAAATTAATCTTAGCGGAATTGATAAAACCGCTTCAATACATGATTCCGTGAAGATTGGTAAAAATGTATCTGTGGGTAAAAATGTTGTTATTGAAGCTGGTGCCACCATTGGTGATAATTCAATTATCTATCACAACACAGTATTAATGGAGAATGTAAAAGTCGGTTCTAATTCTTTGATCTACCCGAATGTTTCGGTAAGAGAAAATTGTGTTATTGGAAACAACGTTATTATTCATTCAAATACAGTAATTGGTTCTGATGGCTTCGGATATATCCCAGATGAAAAAGGTGTTTATCAAAAAGTACCACAAATTGGAAATGTTGTTCTTGAAGACGATGTTGAACTTGGTTCTAATGTTTCAATAGATCGAGCTGCATTAGGATCAACAACAATTAAAAAAGGTGTTAAGATTGATAATTTAGTACAGATCGCTCACAACGTTTCAGTTGGCGATAATACAGCAATAGCTGCTCAAAGCGGAATAGCCGGCAGTACTACAATTGGTAAAAATTGTATTCTCGCCGGTCAAGTAGGAATTGTTGGTCACATCGAACTAACGGATAGAGTGATTGTGGGGGCGCAATCAGGTGTATCAAAATCAATAACAAAACCCGGCAAGTACCGCGGCTCGCCTGCCGATGATATGAGCAAAATGCTGAAACTGGAAGCTCATATTAGAAATGTACCGGCTTATGCAGAAAAAATTAAAAAGTTAGAAGAAAAAATTGCATCTTTGGAAGAGAAAATTTCTCAATTAATTTCGAAAGGTAACTGATGCTGGAACTCCAAAGAACTATTGCCAAACCGGTTTCTTTATCAGGTATTGGATTACACACCGGAACGTCTTGCACAATGACTTTTGTACCTGCTCATGAAAACAGCGGGATAAAATTTGTTAGAGTTGATCTCGGTGGAAAACCGGAAATTCCTGCCAATGCAGATTATGTAGTAGATATTTCGCGCGGCACTACACTTGGTTTAGGCGATGCAAAAGTTTATACAGTTGAACATGTTTTAGCCGCTGTTGTTGGATTACAAATAGATAACCTGGTTATAGAATTGGATGGAATGGAACCGCCTATTGGGGATGGGAGTTCTCTTCAGTACGTAGAAAAATTGTTAGAAGCAGGATTTGTAACACAGGACACTCCAAAAGATTATTTAGTAATTGATCAAACTGTAGAATACCATAATGAGAAAGAGAAAGTTGATATCGTTGCTTTACCCTTAGATGGTTTTAGAATCTCAATAATGGTGGATTATGAAAATCCTTCTCTTGGCAGCCAACACTCCGGTTTGTTCGATCTTGAAAAAGAATTTATAAGTGAGTTTGCACCAGCAAGAACATTTTGCTTTCTAAGCGAAGTTGAAATGCTAATAGATAAGGGATTGATTAAAGGAGGAAATATTGATACTGCTGTTGTAATTGTAGATCATGATATTGACGAGAAAGGTTTAAAACGATTAAAAGACAAACTGAATTTGAACCATGATTTGAAAGTATTTAACGGTTACTTAAATAATAACAAACTTAGATTTAAAAATGAACCTGCAAGACATAAAGTGCTGGATATGATTGGTGATCTTGCATTGATAGGTGTTCCTATAAAAGCACAAGTGTTGGCAGCACGCCCGGGTCATAAAGCTAATGTTGAATTTGCAAAAAAGATTAGGCAATTATATCATCAGAAAAAATTTGTTCGTAAATACCAATTTGTTAAGAAAGAAGGAGTTGTTTTTGACATTAATGCTATTCAGAGAATTCTTCCTCATCGCTATCCTTTCTTACTTGTAGATAAAATCATTGACCTTCAGCTTGATAAAAAAGTGGTTGGAATTAAAAATGTTACTATCAATGAACAATTTTTCAATGGACACTTTCCCGGTCAACCGGTTATGCCTGGAGTTTTAATTATTGAAGCAATGGCTCAAGTAAGCGGTATCTTATTATTGAATTCATATTTAGATCCGGAAAATTATCTTGTTTATTTCATGAGTATCAACAATGCCAAATTTAGAAAACCGGTTATGCCCGGAGATCAACTTGTGCTAGAAGCAGAAATGATTTCTGTTAAGAGCGGCAAATATTTTTCGATTAAAGGTTCAGCTTACGTAGATAACAATCCTGTAGCAGAAGCTGAATTCATGGCTGCAATGGTTCCTAAAAACAATAAGCCCTGATATTAAGATTATAAATAATGATACAAATTCATCCGACTGCTATTGTTAGTCCGAAAGCAAAATTAGGTGAGAATGTTATTGTAGAACCATTCGCATGGATTCATGATAATGTTGAAATTGGAAACGACAGCTGGATTGGTCCTCATGTTATAATTTACGATGGCGCCAGAATAGGAAGTGAAGTAAAAATTTATCAAAGCGCATCAATATCACATCAACCGCAAGATAAAAAATATAACAACGAAGAAACCTTCTGCTTCATTGGAGATAAAAGCCGTATCCACGAATTTGCAACTATTCATCGCGGCACCATCGGAACCGGTAAAACTACTCTCGGAAAAAATGTAGTGATAATGGCATATGCTCACGTAGCGCATGATTGTTTTATTGGAGATAATTGTATACTTGCAAATGCTGTTCAACTTGGCGGTTTTACTCAAGTTGATGATTGGGCAATTATAGGAGGATCAGTTCCCGTTCATCAATTTGTAAAAATTGGAAAACATGTTATAGTGGGAGGCGGGACAAAAATCGGTAAAGATATTCCTCCTTACATTATGGCTGCTGGTGAGCCGATTAAATATTACGGATTGAATCTGGTTGGATTAAAAAGAAGAGGTTTTACACCCGATCAATTAGAAAATCTAAAAATGATTTATAAAATAATTTACGATTCACATCTTAATTTTTCTCAAGCTAAAGATAAATTAATGAATGAAATGCCGGATGATCCTTTTGCCAAAGAAGTAATTAACTTCATGAATCAGAGTACAAGAGGATTAATTGGTAAATGATTTTCGATAAGCAGTTAATAATTGCATTGATATGGTAAATGTTCACTCTACAGCAGTTGTAAGTTCTAAAGCACATCTTGGTGAAAATGTAACAATCTCCCCTTTCGCTATTGTTCACGATGAAGTTGAAATTGGTGACAACACTTTTATCGGTCCCAAAACTGTTATTTATGATTATACCATAATAGGTAACAACGTAAAAATATTTCAGAATGCTTCGATAGGCCACATTCCACAGGATTTAAAATTTCAAGGAGAGCTTACTCACTGCTATATAGGTGATAATTCTATCATTCACGAGTTTGTCTCTATTCACAGAGGAACTGCAGCTTCTCTAAAAACTACAATCGGCAAAAATGTTTACATTATGGATTATAGCCACGTTGCACACGATTGTATAATTGAAGACAATTGTATAATTGCCAACTTAACACAATTAGCAGGACATGTTCATATTTACCAAAATGCAGTAATTGGCGGTAATGTAAAAATATTACAGTTTATGCGTGTAGGTAAGTTTTGTATGATACAAGGCGGAAGAACTTTAAATAAAGATATTCCTCCTTACATTCTTGCCGGAACTGAAGAAGTTCAGTATGGTGGTCTTAATTCAATTGGTTTACGTAGGAATGGTTTTTCTCCGAAACAAATTCAGCATTTAAAAAAAATTTACAATTATATTTTTGAATCTAAGCTTAATATCTCTCAAGCAAAGGAAAAGATAAAATTAGAATTTCCTAATGATCCATTTGCAAATGAAATTCTTACATTTATAAATGAGAGTAAACTCGGAATTATCAGCAAATGAACTGGCATTTCATAGATTCATCCGAGAACACCGGCAAGTACAATATGCAATTCGATATTGAACTTGCAAAACATTGCAGACCAGACGAAGCATTTCTTAGAATTTACAGATGGAATCCTTACTGCATTTCACTTGGAGCCAACCAAAGTTTTGATGACATTGATCAAGACAAAACCAAAGCCGATGGAATTGATATTGTAAAAAGGCCAACCGGCGGAAGAGCAATTCTTCACGCTGAGGAATTAACTTATTCTGTTGTACTTCCCTACAATTTTGAATTATCACCGCGTGAAATTTATTTTAGGATCTCAAATGCACTAATGCGCGGATTGGAAATTTACAACCCCATTCTTGCAAAATCACAGCTTGAAGATTATCAGCCGAACTTTCCGAAACTTTTGGAAGAACCATCCGGAGCTTTATGTTTTGCAAGCACTGCAAGAAACGAAGTAAAATTTAATGGTAAGAAACTGATCGGAAGTGCACAGAGAAAGTTAAACAATGTTATTCTTCAGCATGGTTCAATATTGTGCGGACCATTTCATAAAAAACTTGTTGATTACATTAACTCCGATGAATTAACTAAAAATGCATTATCATTAGAATTGAATACCAAAACCACAGAGCTCGGAACCATTCTTAACGAAGAGATAGACTACCAAAAACTGAAGACCTGTTTAATAGTCGGATTTGAATTGGAATGGCAGATCAAATTTGAACCGGCATTTGAACTAAGCTTTACTTGATTAAAATTGTTACATAATCATTTCCATCCCTTCATTCTTAGTGTTAAATTTCCCGATAGAAATCGTAACTATTCACTAACTGATAATTTCTGTAATGAAGAAAATATTGTTTTTGCTTTTCATTTTGTTTGGAATAAATGTTCACGCTCAAGAGCAGTCTGATCTCGAATTTTTTCTTGGCGGCGCTCAAGTTATGGATATAACCAGTGACGGTATTAATCTCTGGTTCGCTACAAACGGAAGCGGTATTTTCAAATATATGCCCAAGACAAATGCATGGATGCAGTATTCAACTTCATTTGGAAATTTACAGCACGATTTCTTTTACTGCATTGCAGCTAATGAAGATTATGTTTGGGCCAGCTCAAACGATGGATTTCTTCTGGAGAAAACGGAAAAAGATTTAAAGGAGAATTCGTCTTTAGAGTAAGATCCAATTCCTCGATTAGAAATATTTCGTTTACTTCCACCGGTGAAAGTATTAGAGAAGGATTAGTTGCGAAAAATCAAGGCAATGATTTTGATAGAATTTTGAAAATTATCGAATTAGTGTTACAAGACTATTCTTACATCTTATCTGAAAATTGAGTCTCATAAATTCTTTTGGAAGCTCATTCAGCTCTCAGATTGACGACGGATGAGTGTTACCTTGAGCGGATTTATCCCGAGCTTGGTCGAGGGGGTCGAAAGATGAAGGCGAACCAGTGTATTAGATGATTTATTTGAACTGGTACTATTTAGAACCTCGAAGTTTCTTGTGCGTCCGATGAACTTGTTGAATGAAAATTTCGATCTTGGATTGAATGATCTGCGGAAATATATTTCCATCTGTTTCAACAGCTAAGAAAGGTAGGTTTTCGATCTCAAGTCCTTGATATATCGAATTGTTTTTTTCAGATTCTCTTTTACCTTTTAAATTCATCTCTACACTTAAAATACTCTCGGCTAATCGTGAAGGCATACATCCAAAAGGTCCTAACGCAACAACACCGGAAACGTGATCCAATATTTCATAAAATGCCGAACCGACAGTCAATATCGCTTCTCCTTCCATATTTTTTTCGATCAAATGCTCTGCACGGCTAAGCAATTTTTCTATATTAATCATTTCAAATTCATAAAAGCCGGATTTTGAAAGTACTTTCTTGATATTGTGCTCAATCCTATGTTGAACATACTCTCTTATTTTGAATTTAACTTTTCCCTTGAGAGAAGCTTTATCTTTCCTCAGATCTCGTTTGTAAGTGTAGTTTGAATAATGCACATATTCGGTAATTGGTGCCACCTTTACCAATATTCCGTTTTCGATTAGTCTTTCGACTAATTCCATCCTTGAGAATTCTTCGTTGCGTACAAAAATCTCGCCAATAAGTGCGACCTTAACAGCATCATTAAGTTCAATTCTTCTCTCAAGAGTTCTTAGTCGTTTTGCAAGTTCATTCAGCCGATCGTAAAGTTCATTAAGCGAGCCTTTTTCTAAAATTAATAGAATTTTTTTCCACACTTCATCAAGCATCGCCTTTGCATATTTGGGATCTTTCGCTATCGTAAGCATAGCAAAAAAGATCTGCTGGATCACATCGGCAGTTACAAGTGCAGCCCACCCTCGTTTTGTAAATTCATCATCCAATCCACCGTAAGAATTTTTTTCGGTCAAAGTATAAATTCCAACATTTGGAATTTCTTTTTTGTTGATAAGTTCTTTCAGGAAGACGTTATACTGTCCAAAACGACATGGACCCGTACCGTCTGCCATGAAATACAATATTTTTTCACTCTCATTACTTCTATGCTTGCCTAAATATTCAAGAAATGAGCCGGTGTTTAAAATAAGCGGAAGACATTCTTTACACGTGGTATTACCTCTTCCCATAGAAAGTGTCTGATAATCATAAACCGGGAGTGGAATTGCATTCACGTTAATATGTCTAAATGCTGCTGCAAAGGCTTCTGTCCCGAAACGCCCCATGCTCGGTATCAACATCTTTACATCTTTATCTTTGATAGAATATTTTTTACCATCTGAACAAATAAAATTGTATGCGTCAACAAATTCGAGTGGCTTGAAGTTCTTCTTCTCTTCTTTGATAATTCCCTTTTTTGAAAGTTCACGATATCGTTTGATGATATCCAAAGCAGCTTCGATCCTTGTATTGATACCGGCGTCGGCTGAATGACTGTCAAGTTCCAATGTCAGCGATGGTTTATTCCCCATTATGTTTCTGAAGAAAGTGATGAGGAATGAATCTGGTCCGCAGCTAAAATTTGTGATGTAGACACCGAAAAGTTGAGGATGATCTTTCACAAACTTAGCAGAGCGAAGAATTTGTTTCCCGGCAGCCCAGTACATTGTATCAAATGTGCCGAGATTTTCACTTGGAAGAAAATCATGTGGAATTATAGTCATCCCCCGAGAAGCAAACTTTTGTGGAATGCCCAAGTTTGCTTCATCAGCAAAAGAATTATATGATCTTCCGAAAAGTACCATAGCAAAATCATCCGGATTTTGTTCAAGATTATCTAATGTTCTTTTTCCGATCTCCTTAAATTCATTCAACATCAGTTTGAATTCTTTGAGTGCAAGATCGAAAGCTTCGGATAATTTTTTTTCAGTTTGCCCAAGTTCTACTGCTAAATTTATAAAATCATCTTTCGATGATTCATATCCTTTCGAAAAATTAATTACGGGATTTAGAATTTTGATCTTTCCAAGCGAATCTTTAAATGCGGTCTTCAAATAATATGATTCAGATTGAATAAAAACGCAGTTCTTAGTGTAGCCTACACTATCCTTAACATAAGTTTCGATTATGTGTGGAAGAAAAATATAATGGGGTTGTTTGTCGATAAGATCCTGAAAAAATCCATGTGCCAATTCAACCGGATAACAGAAAGCTGCATTTTGTTTTTCGATTCCGGCTTTGACTGGTTCGCTCCCCAAAATAATTGTAAATCCAAGCCGGTTGAAAAAATTATGAAAGAGCGGATAGAATGTATTCGTTAAAAATGATTTAGAGATTCCAATCGTTTGTGCATTAACTTTAGGAATGAAAGTATGCACATATTTATCGAAGACAAGTTCCTGACGAAGTTTAACAATATTACGTTCTTTGATATTGAAAGCTTTGGTTTGCTGAAGCTCATAATATTTATTGCAAGCACCTCCAAATGGGAATTTTTTATTTTCGATTTCGATGATTGCGATGGAACATTTTCTGTCACACTTTTCAGCACCACCGGCGCAGATAAACGATTTGCCGTATTCAACCTTTCGGTTTATCAATCCGTCAAGATCAAAATTTTGTTCTTGTATAAAACCAAGTTCGATCCTCTTTTTAATTTCAAGAGCAACTCCAAATGCGCCCATCAATCCCGGCTCGGGTGAAACAATGATCTCTTTGCCTGTAAGTGCCGCCATCGCGATCGGAACTGCTTTGTTGTAACAGACTCCCCCTTGCATAAAAACTTTTTCTCCAACAGGACGATTCCCTTTTACACGATTTGTGTAATTCAGACAGATCGAATAAACCAATCCTGCAATAATGTTCTCTTTTGATAATCCTTCATGAAGAGCGTTCTTGATATCGCTGCTGATAAAAGCCGAACATTGATCGTTGAAATTCGGTGGATGATCTGCCTGCAGTGCAATTTCTGCAATGCTTAGGTAATCAACATTCAATGATTCTTTCGCCGCTTCTTCGAGGAATGAGCCCGTTCCCGCTGAACAAGCTTCGTTCATTGCATAGTCACTCGGAACGCCGGCAGTGATGTAAGTGTACTTTGCATCCTGTCCGCCGATCTCAAAAATCGTATCGACATCTTTATCAAAATAAACGGTCGCATTTGCATGTGCGAGAATTTCGTTGACAATTCCTTTACTCTGAGCATGAAGTCCGGAAATGTGTCTGCCCGAACCTGTTACACCCAATCCAATAATTTTGATCGGAACGGTTAATTGACTAACCAAACTTTTGTAACATTCAACAGAAGCCTGGATCGGATCGCCGTTCGTTCGCAAATATTCAGAAGCAAGGATCGCACAATCATCTTTTCTCATCAAAATGACTTTCGTAGTAGTTGAACCCACATCCAATCCAAGAATACAAACATCATTTGGATTTGCTGTGCCTCTTTCGAAATCTTTAAATGTAACTTTATGAACGAATTTCTTTAAGTCTTTATGAAAAGAAAATGCCGAATGCTCTGACCTGAAAATATTTTTTTTGTTGATCTTAGGAAGATTATTTTTCGATGCGAAGATTGCCGCTCCAAGCGCTTCAATGTATGCCGACTCGGGTGGAATTATGATATCATTGATCTGTTCTTTAAGAAATCGAATAATGGATTCATTTCTCGAAACGCCTCCGATGAGTATTATTCGATCGACATGTGTTTTGGATATCAATTCAATTATCTTTTGCGCCATCATTCGGCTTAATCCGGCTACAACGTCTTTTTTTGGAACACCTTTATTTAAAGCATGAGTGCAATCGGATTTACAAAAAACAGAACATCTTCCGGAAATGTTATAGGGCTCTCCATCACACCCGAGTTGAATGGCATCTTCAACGTCCAGATTCATTCGTCTGATTTGTTGAAGGAAGAACTCCCCTGTGCCTGAAGCACATTTATTCCCCGTTATACTTTTTGTGATCTTTCTGTTATTATCTAATTGATAAGCAATAAAATTCTCTCCACCTGCACTAACGATGAGGTCTGCATCAAGCTTTAAATACTCCAATGCTAATTCGATTGCTTCTGGTTCAGAAATAGAAGGAACATTTAATAATCTACGGAACTTTCGTCCGGTTACGACTACCTTTTCCGGGATACCATTTTGAAAAATCTTTTCGACGATCAGTTTTGGATTTCCATGGTGCTGAATTATCTCAGTCGAAAGTGCCGCTTGAGTGTTACTCGATGGTAACAAATTCACCGACGAGACCGTCGATGCCCCGACACATATTCCGAGTGAATTATGCAGCAGCATGGTTTGATTTCAGATTATTATTAAATGACAAAACTTTTTCCCTCCACATAAAGATAAAAATTTTTTTGATTCTGATTCAACTTATTTATTAGGGAAGAATTAATCTTTGAGTTTTCTGGCAAAAAACTTTAGTAGTTATACTAAAGTTGCTCGAGTTCGAAATAATTTTCCTTTATTCCGGCTGTTGAGTAGAATAGATTAAAAATCTTTCTTAATCGTTTCCATCCCTTCTTACTTAATGTTAAATTTCCCAATAGAAATCGTAGCTATTCACTAACTGATTATTTCTGTAATGAAGAGAATATTGTTTTTGTTTTTCATTTTGTTTGGAATAAATGTTCACGCTCAAGAGCAGTCCGATCTCGAATTTTTTCTTGGCGGTGCTCAAGTTACAGATATAACCAGCGACGGCACAAATCTTTGGTTCGCTACAAACGGAATCGGTATTTTCAAATATATGCCCAAAACAAATGCATGGATGCAGTATTCAACTTCATTTGGAAATTTACAGCACGATTTCTTTTACTGCATTGCAGCTAATGAAGATTATGTTTGGGCAGGCTCAACAGACGGGCTTTTTATTTTAGATAAGAAAAATGACTCATGGACAAAAAGAAAATTTGGTCTCGGCGGACAGTTGGCAAATTGGATTCGCGCTTTAGCTTTTGATAAATATGAAAAAGCTCTTTGGATCGGACGATTTAAATATCTTACCAAGTTCGATCTGAAAGAAAAAAAATACAACGATTATGATTTAACCGTGAAAGGAAACGAAAAGACAAACACCATCAAATCCATCCAGGTAGATGGCGACTCTCTCGTTTGGTTTGGAACTGAAGCCGGTTTACACAAGTATGATAAATCCAAAGACCTTAATGATAAAAACTCATTAACTTTTTATGACACGAAATACAACTACTTTGACGGAGAAGGTGAACAAGTTTCCATTACTTCAATTTTATTCGACAGAAATTTTGTCTGGATCGGTCTTGATGAATTTATTACACCGGAACGACCCGAATTCAATCTCGGCGGATTATTCCGCTTCAATAGGAAAAATGATTGGCTCCGGTTTGATGATTCAAAAGGATTGCCCGCTAATGGTATTTATGATTTAGAACGTACCGGTAAGTATATTTGGGTATCGTTATATCAGTTTGGTAAGAACACAAAAGAAACATTCGGAAGAGGGATTGTTTTGATAGATAGAATGACGAATCAAATAATTCCAATTCGCGATAATCGGATTCCGCAAACTGTTTACTCGATCTTTTTCGACGGAACAAACTTGTGGCTCGGTACAGAATCCGGATTGATTAAAATTAATTTCTTCAATAAGCTTGCACAGTGGATAGGAATCCATAGCAGTGTTAAAAGCGGAGTGAAAAAATGATGAACGTCTCATTCAAAAAATTGAATTCACTTAAAAACAATTTTCCCGGAAAACGCGTTGCTGTTATCGGCGATCTTATGCTGGATTGTTATTTCTGGGGAGGAGTTTCAAGAGTTTCACCCGAAGCTCCCGTACCTGTTGTGGAAGTTGATGAAGAATTTTTCCGCTTAGGTGGTGCAATGAATGTTGCTTATAATATTTTAAAACTCAGTGGAACGCCCTTCCCTATCGGTGTAATTGGAAATGATAATGAAGGAAAAATTATTCGCAAGCTGATGAAGGACTTCGGAATTTCTGATAAAGGAATTGTAATTGATCCAAAGCGTCCAACTACTGCAAAGACAAGAGTTATTGCCGATAAGCAGCACATCGTACGGATTGATAAAGAGAAAACTGCTGCAATTTCTCCATCTACAGAAAAGAAAATATTAGGATTGCTTAAAAAAGAACTTAAAACACTTGATGCGATAATACTTCAAGATTATAATAAAGGCGTGCTTACCGGAAATCTAATTACACAAATCATTAAGCTTGCAGAGAGTGCGAATGTTATTGTAACCGCGGATCCTAAATTCATAAATTTCTTTTCATACAAGAATGTTACAGTATTCAAACCAAATAGAAAAGAAACTGAAGACGTTTTTGGAATCAGAATTAAAACAGAAGAAGATATTACAAAAGCCGGATTTAGATTACTTGAACAGCTTAACTGCAAATATGTACTTCTTACATTAGGAGAAAAAGGAATTGCACTTTTCGAAAAAGGGAAACCTGAAAGAATAGTTCCAACCATTGCCAGAAAAGTTTCTGATGTATCCGGTGCCGGCGATACGGTTATATCAACATTAACAATGGCACTTAGTGCAGGCGCAGAAATTTTTGATGCCGCATACTTGGCAAATTATGCCGGCGGTTTGGTTTGCCAGGAAGTTGGAATTGTTCCAATAGAATTAAACACTTTATTTAACGCAGTGTCTAAAGAGTTGAAATGAGTAATATTAAAAACATTAACGAGCTTGCGGAAATCAGAAAAAAACTGAAACTGCAAAACAAAAAGGTTGTATTTACAAACGGCGTATTCGATATATTACACGCCGGACATGTAGATTATATAACCAAAGCCAAAGCTAAAGGCGATATTTTAATCGTTGCTGTTAATTCCGATTCGTCAGTTAAAAAAATTAAAGGAGAACTTCGACCTATTGTTTCCCAGAATGAACGGGCTTTTATTATTTCTTCGCTCAAACCGGTTGATTATGTTGTGATCTTCGATGAAGAAACTCCACATGAGATTATAAAAAAAATTATTCCGGATGTTTTAATAAAAGGTGCTGATTGGTCTTTAGAAAACATTGTAGGACGTGATATTGTTGAAGCTAACGGAGGGAAAGTAGAAACAATTGAATTTGTAAACGATCGCTCTACAACTAATATTATAAAAATCGTTCTGGAAAGATTTAAGAATTAATGGCTGATCAAGAGTTAAATAGTAAAAAACAAGAGCATGAGCAAGGTCATGAAAATGATCGGTTGAGTGATCAAGCTGATGGGAAACAAAAGCAATCGAAAGTTAAACGAAGTTTATTCCGGAAAATTGTTAATGTTTTCATCGGTATATTTTTAGGTTTGATTTTATTTACTCTGATAGTTCTAGGATACACACAAACTAAAACATTTCGAGAAACGTTACGCGAAAAAGTTATTACTTTAGTAAAC
>JBBAAM010000055.1:0-24886 GCA_041658245.1 Melioribacteraceae bacterium | reverse complement strand
CACATCTTCGCTGCTGCTTGGAACAAAGTGCAATTCAATCTTTTTTTCTCCTACAATCACATCATTAAATACAGGTGTAACAGGAGGAATTGTATCAGGCCGCGCTACTTTAAGTACATTTGAAAACTCTGATTGATTGTAGTTGAAATCGAGCGCCTTAATTTTGTAATAAATAAAAGGCGTTAATGAATTCAGTGTAACGGTATCTTTAAATACTGTTTGAACCACTTGCACCAAAGAATCACTATTCAAAAAACTTTCATGAATAACAGAGAATTCATGTTCGGGACTATTTGATTTAAAAAGCCTGTACCCCATTAAATCCTTTTCTTTGTTTTTCTGAACTGTGATTGTCACTACACCGAGCGAATCTATTTTGCCGGAAATAAAAACTGGTTTAACCGGGGGTATTGAATCAATTAAAGTAACAGAGACAGGATAAGAAGAACTAACATTTTTTGCAGTATCAATTGCCTGAACTACATAATAATTTGGTTGTCCGGCAATAAAAGTAGTGTCTGTAAATGTTCTGGCATCTTTTGAAAGCATTGCGCTGTGCAGTACTTTAAACTCTCCTTCATTTTTATCTGATCGAGCAACAAAAAAACCTTTCAAGTCTGGAGCCGGAATCGGATTCATTTTCCATGTAACTAAAACTGCTTTAGCTTTTACATGTTGGGGTTGTGGTAGAAATGGTTGTTCGGGAGGAGTTAAATCTTTAGGCATTCCTTTTACTTCTGCAAACTGCACTTTTTCACCAAACAAAGTGTAGCCAAAAAATCTATATGTATATATCTTATAGTTGATCAGATTTTTGTCGTTATATCCGCTTCTTGATTCACCCTCATAACCGCTTCCTTCAAGACTACGTATTGGAGCTTTATTTAACTGAGTAAATGTGGTTTCACCGGGATTAGCACGCTCTACAAAATATCCTGAAAGTTCCGGCATATCTAACCAAGCAAAAAATAATTCTGTATCTCCCTGCTTTACATATACAGGATTATCGTAACCTTTCTTAAGATTCTCAGCCACAATAAAAAAATCCACCGGAATGATTTTATACATATTAGAGGCACCTAAAGGTCTAACTCTATAGAAATACGATTTTCCTTTTATGGTAGTGTTATCTGTATAACCTAAACCCAATGCAGTAGCAACATTTGCATTTTGTAATGCTGTTAGCGCGAAAACCATGTACTCATAATCTTCCTTACTTTTCTGATCTTTTAATTCTGAAATGCCTTTGTCAAAATTGAAAACTCCACCTTCTCTTTTAGAAATGTTTTTTAGAAAATCTCTGGCAATCTCCAGTTCATTCCTTGATTCTAAATTTTTCTCGCTTCTTATTGTAGTTTCCCATTGGCTATCTTTATATGGAAATACTTTTGCTATTTCTACGTAATTCAAAGTATCGGTTTGTTTTCTTTTAACTTTTGAATCGAAAAGAGTTCTTTCAATACTAAATCCATTTTTAAAACCATCTTCTAGAACTGACTTTTTATCAGGGAAAAATCGTATTTCAACACCTTTGCCCTCTGTATATCTACCAACAACATTTATATAGCTTGTTGGAATTGTTGTGGTATCTGTCTCTTGAGCAAAGCCGATGTTTGCAAATAAAAAAATGGCGACGATATATATTAAGCGCCTTTTGTGCTTAAGCATATTTGATATTATTAAATTTTTCATAGTTGATCTTTATTTTATTATTTATTTATTAGAGTGTTTTTTGAATTATTAGTACTTGCAACAATAACCATTGGCCCTGTTCTGAAGTTTTTCTTAACAGTTTGAGTAACAACACTATTATTCTTGTTTTTTGCATCAACCCAACTATTGCTTATATATTCTTTTAATGTGGCAGTTACAGTAAAAGTGTAATCCTTATTTACTATTAAGTTATTTTTAATTTCAGGAGGTTCGGGAGGTAAATTATTATAAGTATTAGTGGCCGGCGGCAATGGATAAGAAGTAAATATTGGTTGTCCAATACTTGCAGAATTTTTTGCAGCAGTGCTGTTAGAATTTACATATGTATTAAGTGTATTTAGTGCTTGAGCTGGACTTACTGTTTTTGCCGTTGTTGTATTTATTGTTATTGGAGTTGAAACAGTATATAAATACTCGCCAAGATTGTTTTCATTTTTCTTTAATGTCACATTCGATTGTGAGCCATCAGCATTATGAATTTTTAGATTTGTGGTTACTACCATTTTAAAGGTTCTATTTTTTATTGAACCGTCGGATTGTTGTTCCGTAACATCAAATACATTATTCGGAATCAATCCAAACTGTACGGCTAACGGAGATATTAACGGGAAGCTATATTGCTGCGTAGGATGCACATATTGTATTAGTAATTGTTTCTGATCCTGTGCAGCATCTTCTTGTACAACTGTTGCACCACTTCCTGCACTTGTTATTCCTGTGCAATTAGTACCGTATTCAAAATCCTTGTCAAAAGAGGTATTGAAAAAATAACTATCATAAGTATGTGTACAAGCTGACCATTCCGGCCAATAGGCTGGACCTGACCAATGTCCTAATGGATGATATTTTTTTTGCATTTTTCCAATTTTAACAGACCCTTGAATTTTGCCAGCGACATATACTGGATTTGGAAATTTTCCCTGCAGCCAGCCCCCGGCTTTGATATCCGCTATGTCCCAGGTTGAAGTTCCCATTTTTACAGATGCTAGTACAGAAGCATAAAAGCCAATTTGCCCTGAAGCTTGCCATCCGTTAATTCCAATTAGTCCGTAAGGAGGCTCACAGTTATTGCCATTATATTCTGCAAATGCCAGATTTAATTCAGCGCCGGCTGCTAATTTTAATGACGCAGAAAAACTGTCTCCCAAAGGAAAGTCAATATCTTTGTTAAACTGAAATCCTATACCTAATGCAAATCCTCTACCGGTTGCAGTGTTTGTATTACCGATTACTCCAATTGTAGTTACCGCACCAGGGTCATCTCCAAATACTCCATGATACCCATCCTTAAATTTTTGTGTAAATCCGGAAGGAGCTGTAATACTGTTTCCAAACATCAAATATTGGTATAAATGGGCAGTGGCAATACCTACATTAACATCTACATTAACTAAGGAATTATCGCTAGACGTTGGTTCACCAAACTTAAAAAACCATTTATTTGTTTTTCCATTAATATCTAATACAAGATTAGCCGCATTTGGAGTTGTTATTGGTGGAGCGTTTACATTAACACTTGCTGAGAGGTTAAAATGCTTAGCTGGGAAATCATAACTTACAATGACAGCTCCACTAATGTTAGCTGTAGGTCTTTTTGCAAATCCGGCGCCGACCCAAAAGTCACCAGTAAAAGCGATATATGTTAAACCCTGACTCTTTGAGAACTGTGCTAATAATCCCACATCAGCGTTAAAAGTTTCTTCCTTTGGTGTAGTTGCAATTGTAGCTGCTACTCTTAACCCCATAGTTGATTTCAAAGGAGTAAAAGTAAATTTCTTACCTGATGGAGTTTTTGCTGAGGCCGCCTGTGTCGCATTCATATTATAATATGCGCCGCCGCCAAATCCTCTGAATGCAATACCCGGTAGAAAAGGTACACCAGGAGGTGGTAAAAGTACATCGGCTTCTACGCGCCAATATCTGTATAAACTGCCGTATAAGTAATTAGTATTACCAAACTCGATTAATGCTCTCGCTTTAATTCCAACAGAAGTAAATACAACAGTTAATTCTCCCAGAAAGCCATTGCCATAAACAGGGTGTTCATTTCGAAAACTAATACTACCGTCTATCTTTACAGCCGGCATATCTGCATGAACTGCAATACTATCAATAAAAATACTCTTGAATTTAGGCGCAAAATCCTTGGAAATTTTATTGCGTTCGATCGCAAATGCAGCACCAACTGAAGTTGTTCCACCAATATCCTCGGAGAGGTTGACAACGATGTCAATCATTAAAGCGCCTCTCAAAAGTTCTTTGCTATTCGGATCAGTTGGAGCTACGGTTGGCAATGATTTATAATGGATATTTTTAATCGAGACAGGGAAATTAGCTAACCATTTTGGAGGACTAGCAAAACTCCATGTACCGGGATTAAAAGCGAGTGTGTTTGTAGTTGAATTATTTGTGTAAGTTAATCCAACATTCTCAAAACCCATCTCCATCTTTATTCCTTTAATACTCGGAACTGGATTGTCCCAGTTAAAGGTACCGTTAAGATTTATAGACAGCGTAAGTAAGTTAGGAGATATAGATGCAGTAATATTTGAAGTTGGTAGTAATGTTAATTTACCTTTCAAAATATCTGCATCAATCGGGCCTACTGGAAGAATAACTATTTGAAAATTATTCCCACTAGAAACCTGATTAAATGTTGCTGTGTATTTTAAACTATTTTGAACTGTTGCTTCACTAATAGGTAGTACAAGTATTCCCTTGGCTTTTCCGCTAACTAAAGAACTGCTGATTATAGAAATCTCAAGCGTATCCAAACTGGCACTTAAATCTGCAATTCTACCCGATTGCAGATTGAAAACATCCACTGCTTTTATCTTCGTGGTAAGCCCAAAATCATCAATTATAAAATTATCTGCTGAAACAACCGGGGCAGTTAAATTAGTCCCTGTCTTCCATGTATCAGGTAAAGTAACATCAAAAGATTTTACGTAAAATCCTTTCCATGCAACAGTTGAATCGTTTGCATAGTTGGTTGGGAAATTCATATTCAAGGGATTTCTACTATCGGAAAGATCGAGTGACATTGGGCTTGCCTGAATCTTAATTCCATTCGTACCCACAATTTCACAACTATCTAAAGAACCTGTAAGCAGAATATCCTGCATACTCGTTCCATTTCCAGAAATAGTTGCTGTAACCGAATCTGTTGAAGTTGGAATTGGAAGTAACCAATCTCTTGTAAATTTAACCTCGAGACCAAGACTTATATCTTTAACGCCGGTGCTATCCCATTCAATGTAACATCCTGTGTTAGATGTACCTTTTTTAAAGTTGAAAATTATCTTTGGATTTGCTGAGGTATTGGGAATTTTAATGTCTTCAACAAGTTCTATTCGACCGCTGCTAAAATTTATACTGGAAGGATGTATTGGGAAATATTTTCCCGCGAATCCTAAAGTATATGGGACACCAGATTTTGTAAATTTATCCTGTGCTAAAAAATTTATTTTGGATGAATCTTTTTTGAAGACTATCTCGGTAATAACCAATTTCTGATTGCCATTGTTGAACTGTAATCCAAAAGGCATCTTAAGAGAATTATCCGGAATCGGTGGCGGTGGAATATTGCTTTGGTAATTCATTATTGGATAACCCGCCGTAGAATTGACTGTCCAATTCACAACGTTTTCCACCACATTATTACTCCAAGTCATTACATGGTCTAAAACAAATGCTCCACCTGGACCTGATGTTAAACTTGTAGCCCACGCAAGCGGATAGGTTTGCCATGAAGTACTTGAACTTCCCCCCTGACTGCTGACAATTCCACCAGAGGTTAGCCGCTTTGTGGAATCAATCCGTATTTTTTTGAATTCGACTGCAACATTTGTCATCAGCCACTTTATATATACTTTACCTTTACCCGTCAATGAACCGTCTGTTTCAGCAGTACTCTCAAAAACGATTACTTTGAATTCACCATTATACCCGGCCTTAATTGTATCACCAACAGCTGCCGTACCGGTTCCTCCTGTTACAGTACTGTCAGATGGATTAGTGACAGGTAAACTTTTAGTGACACCCTTCTGTCCTTCAACTTCAAACATAAACGCTTCTGATATTCCGCCATTACTTCGAACATCTTGTCCTGCTTTGTTGTCGAGTTGTACGGTCCATGCATATTTTTTATTCTTTTCAATTTTTTTTGCCGATAACGGATACTGAAGCATTGTTGTTCTGATATCATTTTTTTCAACCATAGCAGGGTTTAGTTTTACTGCTTCAGATGGTGATTGATTGCCAAGTATCTCAACTACTTTTAATTTATAATTAATATCAGCACCGGATTTAATTGATGGAAGCATCCAGGTAAACAGAATTGGCTGATTCACATTAAGTTTTGATCCGTTCGCCGGAGAAATAAGCTGTGGGCTTACATCTTCCGGAATTAAAGTTTCTATGGTTTGGTCAATGCAATCTCCTGCTACTTCCTCGCCCCTTTCATTTTTAACAGAGACACAGATTGTGTAATTTCCATCGGGGGCATTCATATTCTTACCGTAAGCATCCTGAAGTTTTGTGTTACGGTAGGTTATACCTGCTAAATTGAAATCACTGAATGAAAAACTTTTTGATCCTGAGATCACGACCGATCTTAATTTACTCTCGACTTGAATCCCAGTCGTCTTTTCCTTTAGATCAACAGTTATAAGAACTGCATTATATGCTGCCGCACTTGCATTGGTTGCTACTATCCTCCAAAGGTTTGTAGTCTTCAGTTGATTTGGAGGAGGTGGAATTAATTTCACGGTAATATGTGGATTTATCACTTCCGGAATTATTGTGGCTATAGTTTGATCAATACAACTACCGCCAATTTCTCTTCCATCCTCTGCTTTTACAACAATGCAGATCGTATAATCTCCGGATGGTGCGTTACTAGTGCGATTAAAAGCTTCGCTCCATTTACCAGGTTTGAAATTTACATTCCCGATTTTAACATCGTTATAAGTAATCATCTTTGTTCCAGGAGGTAAGCTCATTAGTCCGGATTGCCCATTAACAACTATTCCTTCTCCCCTCACATCAAGAGTCCCAGATAGTGTTATGCGTAAAGTTGATTTTGTAGTATTTATAAGAATTGCTTTCCAGAGATCAGTAGCTTTCAGTTGATTTGGCGGTGGCTGCTGAAGTTGGACAGTAACCTGGGCAATTGATACACCGGTTAGGAAAAAGAAAGTTATAAGTAAAAATATTTTTCGCATAATATATCCTATTAATCAATCTCGATTTATTTTTTTAGTGGTATTATAATGAAGCATTAACTTAGATGCAATGTCCGATATTTAATTTTACAAAAACTTGTTTTCATTTTACTATTTCACCAAGATCATTTTCTTTATTTGTGTGAACCCAGCAGTTCTGATTGTATAGAAATATATTCCGCTCGCTAAATTTTTTGCATCGAAAATTATTTGATAATGACCCGGACTTTTCTGCTCATTCACTAATACTTTAATTTCTCTCCCAAGAATATCGTAAACACTAATAGTTACAAAACCCGACTTAGGTATATCATATTTTATTGTTGTAGTTGGATTGAATGGATTGGGATAGTTTTGTGAAAGATCAAATTTTGTTGGAATATCAAGTTGATTTTTTTCAACACCTACAAGTGTAATGGTCAATTTTCCCGTACCGCTCTTTGGACTGTAATTTGCATCTCCGGCAAATGATACCATTATAATAGCATCTAAATCTGCCGATTGGCTTGAGTTTGTAGTTCGGCGCGCAACACCGCTTGCATCGGTAGTAGCTGAACCTACTAGGATTCCTTTTAGGCTAAACTGTAGCACTTGATTAGGAATCCCTTTCCCGTTATTGTCGTTGTCTGTTAAAGTTGCCACTAACGTTACAGTCTGTCCAAAAATACCGCTCTGAGCTGGTACTGATAAACTTGTAACATGCCTTACTACAGTCAATTTACCAGTACCACTTTGTGCGCTGTAAAATGCATCTCCCGCAAATTCTGCTTTGATCGTATGTGTAACCGAATCCTGTGGCGCTTTCATTGAACTTGAAACTGAATCTTGTGGTATGGTGTAAGCGATAGTAGCAACTCCGTTTGCATCGGTTAGACCCGATCCGATATATTTATTATCTACTGTATCTCCCTCTCTTGTTCCAGGAGAGATTTTATAAAACTTTAGTTCTTGGTTTGGTAAGTCTGTATTACGCATTAAGCCAGGTTCAAATAGCTTCGCCGTCAACAAAACTGACTTTCCCCACTTACCCGTTGCATTTGTTACTTGAATGACGCAATTTTTCTTAGCGGCAGTTGTTCCGCTAATAATAACATTATTATGAACAGCAAAAGTTGGACTCATGGGTGAACTGTTTACAATTGAATAAGGATATATTCGTACAGAAAAAATTGAACCGCTAGCTATTGTAACACTTATGTCTTTGGTAAATGGGGACATGCCAGAACCCGGATATGCTAAAGGACTTGGATTCAATAGAGTTCTGGTTACCCAACCATCAGTTGAATAGTAAGCGTTCGATTGTATATTGTGATCAATACCAGCGGCGCCATAATTAAAAGAAACGTTGGTTACTTTAAAACTATTTCCAATTGTAAACAAAGCATCAAACTGAATATAACGTGTAGCTTCTTCAGTTCCTGCTATCCAGCCGGCAGTACCTTCCCAAAGTCTTTGGCCGTCGGCGTTATAATCGAGAACACTCATTCCAAATCGTCCGGAACCCGAACTTATAGATTCCGCTGACCCTGTTACATTGCCAACATTCACAGCAATCAATTGAGTTGTATTGTTAAGTGCCCATGTAACAGAAGCCGCTTGTGCAAATATGTTTGTGGTAAATAACAAGCCGGAAAGAACTATAAACATTGAATAAAACTTTTTCATATTAACCTCGTTACTTTAATAAATCTTTATTGCTGAAAATATTTTCCCCGCATATCGGTTCGCCTCTGGAGAATTCATTTTATTCAACATTATATTATCTCACCATTCTTAATTTTAATAGAAGTCTTGTTCTTCAGATTTTTCAGTGACGATCTTAATTTTTCTATCTTATCTGAAGGAACATTCGGATCAATTTCAAGATCGGCAATTGCTTCTTCAATGGATTTGTATTCTTTTACATTAACGTCATCCGCACCTTTCTTGATAATTAAAAGAGGCATGGAAACAGAATTCTTTTTTGTGAAGAACCCAATCAGTTTTTTTATAGTATTCAATTTATTCTACCAGAATTTTGTTCGAATCTACATATGAGAGTCGACCGTTACAATAGCTAACAAGTATACGGTATCTTATGGTAATTGAACGGTATGAATTAGTAAGTAATCGGTAAGTGAAAAAAGAGTTGTGTCTGTTATCGGGCGTTTTGATTTATTTTATTTCCTTTTTTGTCAATGTAAAACCACGAGTTACTTTCCATTCTCAAATTTATCCTCAAATTTTAATTTCGGAAGAGATTTTGAATATGCACAATCTAATTATATCACATAATATCAGCAGGTCTAAAATTCATTCGAACATTCAAATAATTGTCATATTGTTATTATTTACCAAAACAAATGACCTACTAGGTCCATGTGAAACTATTAAACTTTATATTATTCTCACGCATAAATTCTCCAAACAAAGAGTATGCTTTATTTACACTGAACCGATTTTTAATTTCTTGTAAAAGAGTAGATTTATCTCCATCTCGTATACTAAATAGATTATAGAACTTATTTACTTCCTCTGGCTCTATTGTATAGATATACTCATAATCAGAATCACCCCAAATTTCTTCAACGGATTTACCAATATCATACCCATCAAAGTATAACTGATCTTTATCATTAAAGTATATCTGCATGGATATTTTAATATCAGGTCTTTCTAAATAAAACAGAGTTACTTTTTCCATAGCGTGATTGGTTTGGTTTATTTTACTTTATTTCCTTTTTTGTCAATGTAAAACCAGGAGTTACTTTCCATTCTAGAATGTTCTGAATCATATTTTTCAACAACCTTTCTGCACTCTAAAGCAACACTAGCTTTACCATTCTCAAATTTATCCGCACATTCAAATTTTGGTTCTATTACGATAACTCCGTTTTTATCAGCGTAACCTATTTTTCCATTTCGTATTATTCGAAATAGGCCGTCTGCTAACTCATCCGGACCATTGTCAAACATGTATGCATCAAATAAAATTGTTTCATTCCTGTTAATTGCTACAACTTTCGAATTGGTTAACTTATCATCAGAAACAAATGCAAAATTCTTGAAAGTATCTGTAAAACATTGGTTGTATTTCCCTTTGGGAATAATAATCTCTCCGTGTAAATTTTTATAACCATAAGATGTTATAGAGGAAGAATCACTTTCATCAGAAAACCTAACTAAGTAATCTGTATACATTGAATTGATATTAAAATATGCCTGAGTTTTATCCACACCCGGTTTAGTTCCATTACAACTTACAAGCGTCAATAATACCAATATGATTACAACTCTTCTCATTCTTTTATTTGCCATATAAGGTTTTTCAAGTCGTTTTAATTTTAGCAAAGATTTTACCTTTCCAGTAAATTGGTCTTTTCGGATTTTCATTGTGTCCAAAATTAAAACTGAATTGAGCTTTCATTATCCCTTCTTTCCAAAGCTTTTTGTCAATAGTAATATACCCGTCCGTGCAATAATATTTGGCATCAACGCCTTGAACAATGCTGTTTAAATCTATAGCAGCATAACAGATGTTCTTTATTATGCCAAGCTGCAAACTACAGTGAGTAGCAATGCCGGTCATTGTAAAACAGTTAATACTATCTTCACTTTTGCGAATCACTTCTATAAAATCTGTTCCCGCCCATTCATAACACCAGGCTTTACACTGAATAGAATAGGTCTGGTGAGTTGTGTCAATAGTTTTATAGAATGCTTGCAATGAATCCTTGTAAATTCGTCCTGTGCTGTCTTTCATTGCGTCAATTTCAGGGGGACAAAGTCCGTCACAACTTAACTGTCCGTATTCATTTTTATAGACACCTTCCGGGTAACTCCAATTATTTTTAAATGAAAAATCACCCGATAGATTGTCAACCCATTTAATAGTAATTGGTATTGAAGTTGTCTTAACAGTTCCTTTCGTATTTTGTCCACACAAATAAGAACTAAATAAAATAAATCCAAAAATTATAATTCTATTTTTCATTTTTTTGTCTTTCAGTTTATGGCATTGATTCGTAAATACTTACCACGCCAAAATCTTAATTTCTTTTATTTATTCTTCTTCAGAACTCAAGTTCAAATTAAATTTCCATCTGCTTATCCTTAGGCCTTCTTCGGAGCGGCAGGTGTAAAATTTGAAATTTATTATTTGAGTACAAAATTGTACAGCTCCTGATAAGGATCGTGGAAAGTAACGGAGCCATTCTTTTCCTGCACGTAAAGCAAAGCCAACACTTTTGTGTATCGTTCCTGCTTGCCGGATTTAATAGAATTTCTGACATCCTCAAATTTTATTTTTACTTCCTGAACAATTCCTTTAATATCCGGAGTTATCTTATCAGCCTCCTGTCTCTTAACCAACTCTTGTGCCCAGGCCAAAGCATTTTCTTCTGAATTTACAGCGAGACCGTCTTCCCAATATTCAGCCGCATATTTATTATTACCGAGATTTTGAACACGAAAATCATACTCTTCTGCAATATTTTTAGGGTCCTTCTCCGCCACCTCCCTAAAATGCAGCATAAATTCCCCGCGCGTTTGAGATGTATAATCAGTAAATGATTTTACTAATATGGCTTCCAACTGAATTTGTTTTTCTTCTGTCAATGTTCTCAGTTTAGCCACAATTAGTTTATTCTCAGCTGATGCTGTGTCTGTTCTTTGCTTCAGATCGGCAACTGTCCTAGCCTTAATGGATATAAAAATCGGATCACTCTTATCCAGGTAAACAGGTGTTGTATTATCTATTTGGATATTACTTATTGATGAACTCATTGTTTGTCCCGTATTATTAGATTGTGAGAAACAATATCCGCTGCCGAAAAAAACTAGAGTGATTAAGGCAATAATGGTTTGTGGAATTGGCAACTTATTAAATATTTTTTTTGAAAGTACGATTGTTTTATTTGGTTTCATTTGTATCTATCCTTGTAATTATTTCTAACGCTTTTACTTCTGTAGTTTCATCTGATATTTCAGAGAAATAACCCGTTGATATATCTTCTAGTAAACCCTTAATATCTTTAGAATCGTTTGACCATTTGTTCTTTGGAATGTATTTCTCCAGATGTGGAATATTATTGATTATGTTTTTCCCATTATCTGGAATTCTAAAAATTTCAGAATAGTAATCGCCAAACTTTCTTAGAAAATATCTGTAGTTCATAATCTATATTACTTCTTTTATGTTAAGTGGAATTTCATCCTCTCTTACTTACTGTTATTTTTAAGAAAATCTTTCGAAGGCTGGAATGGATTTATAAAAGTAACCGCCCCTCCATTATCTACAGTATAGAGCAAAGCCATCATTTTTGTGTACCGTTCCTGCTTACCGGCTTTAATAGTTTTGCGGGTATTAGCGTAATTTTTTTTGATGACTTCGACATTCCCAACATCACTATCCGGGTGTGTTTTTGCATATTCACTCACAGCCAATTCATGTGCATAAGCAACGGCATTTTCTTCAGAATTTACAGCAAGAGCATCTTCCCAGAACTCAGCTACATATTTATCGATGCCCATAAATTGAACCCGAACTTCCCACTCTTTTTCCATCTTTTTCTGATCTATCTCTCCTAAACTGGTAATAACCATCATAAACATTCCGACATCTAAGTGTGTTTGTTCTGCATAATCATTAATAGATTCAGCACCTAAAGCCTGACATTCACTTCTCATTTCCTCAGTCCATGTTTGTGTTTGGATGGCAACTAATTTATTATAATTTGATTCAGAGTCGAATTCTTTTACGATTGTATCCAGATCGGAGAATGCCCGCTCTTTTATTGATATGAATTTTGGATCACTTTTATCTAAATAAACTGATGCTGCATTTTTTGTTGTCTTCATGGTTTTTCCTGTCTTATGAGTTTGAGAAAAACAATTTCCGCTACCGAATAAAATTAGAGCACTTATTGCAATAATCATTTGGAGAGCATGCAGCTTATTGCGTAATTCTTTTGAGGGTGTATTTGGTTGCATTTGTTGATCCTTAAATTGTTAAAACGTTTTGCGCTTGTCAAAGATGAACTTTATAACATACATGTCAAATTACAACTTGTAGTTTAAGATTTTGTTCGAATCTACATACGACAGTTAGCCGTTACAATAGCTAACAAGTGTACGGTGTGTATTGGTAAGTGAACGGTATGAATAAAGAATTAATCGGTAAGCGAAGAAAGAGAATCTGACTCCGGAACAGAAATTTTATAAAGTGGCATGGGAAGTGAAATGATTACTTCTGTTCCATGAGAGTTGCTGTTACGGTTGCTCAGATCTTCAAACATAATCGGTTTCGGGAGTTGCATTTTTGTACTCAGCAATCTAAGACGTTCTTCAATTATTTGTATCCCTTTTGAAATGTGATCTTCTTTTTTATTCTTCCGTGCTTCATTAATTCCTATTCCATTATCGGTAACTTTTATTATTAACGATCTGCAGATTATTGAATCAATATCTACATCTTCAAATGAAAATGAAATAGTTACAAGTCCCCTGCTGCCGGAATTAATTATTCCATGCCAAAGAGTATTTTCCACAAACGGTTGGATGATCATATTAGGTATCATTATATAGCCAGTGTCAACATCGGCTCCGGTGATAATTTCATAAGAGAAACTTTCCTGAAATCTTAGCTTTTCAAGATCCAGATAAAGTTTAAGCCGGCTAATTTCTTCAGATAAAAGAATAAATCCGCTTCCCGCTGTATCAAGATTTTTTCTGATCAGCTTAGCCATCATTGCTATATAATCATTTGCCTCTTCATTTCTCTGGTAATTGATGAGGTACTGCACTGAGTTGAGTGAATTAAAAATAAAATGCGGGTTCATCATTGCGGATAATGCCTGATGTTTTAGATCATTTATTCTTTCTGTAAGTATTAACTCTTCCCCAATCTTTTTATTATTCAGTTTCAAGCGCCATGTTACAACTGAAATAGAGACAAAAACAAATATTGAAATTATCAAAAGATCAAACCATATCGTCTCAACAAATCTTGGCAGAACATGGAAGGTTAGGAAATATGGTTTACTCCAATCAGCATTCTGAGATTTAGCCATGATCTGCAGTTCATATTTGCCATTCTTGAGAGAAACTAAATCCAGAAAATCATGATCAGTTTCTTCCCACTCTCCGTTCAAACTATATTTATATTTTACCGAGCCAGGTGAAGAAAAACTTAACGCTGCAAAGTTTATGTAAACATTATGTTGTTCCGGTTCAAAAACTAAATTGTTATAGTTTGTATAAACCGAATCACCTGCCTTGATGCTGATTATTTTAACATCGAGTGTAGGAGGAACATAATTGTCAAACATATTTATGTCAAGAAATGAGATACCGTTACTTGTGCCGATGTATAGATAGTTTTTTTCATTATCATAAAAAAGTGAATATACTTCATCCGATGGAAGACCTGTTTGCCTATTAAGATATTTGATTGAACTGCCGTCAAATAAATAAAGTCCCTTCATATTTCCGATCCAGATCCTTTTCTTGTTATCTGAAACAATAGAAGTTGAAGATGATAAATCATGCCCCATAATATTTGTGTAACTATTAATAGAATCATTATTGAGATTATAACGAGCAATTCCTTTTTCGCCGGCAAACCAGACATTGTTTTCTTTATCCTGAATGATTGAATTTATTCTTGAGTTCAAAACCGGATTAGAGGGGAAAAAAGTTTTCTTCCATCCTGCCTTTTCCGGTTTATCGAAAAGGTTGGATACTTTGCATAAACCCAGTCCTGTTCCTATCCAAACATTCTTTTTTGTATCCTCATAAATTTCGTTAACGCGGTTTTCATTAGGACTATCTCCAAAAATATTGAACACGTAAGATTGATTCTTCTTATAGTTAAGATCTCTTTGGACTCTTATGGAATTTGCCCTTGTTCCAAACAGAAATAGTCCATTTCTTAGTTTACAGAAAGATAGCGCGTCGAACATATGCAACTTCATTCCCTTAGAAGAAATATTTATCATTTCATTTCTTCCCGATGCATAACAGATAAAAAACTCATTATTATTATTTTTAATAGAGTAGATATATCCAGCTAAAATTTTATCCGAATTGCTTTTGATCTGATCGAATCTTCCATTTTCTAAAATGTTAAGACCGTTAAACGTACCTATTAATAATTTGCCTGATCTATCTTTTACAATGGAATAAACATTATTACTGCTCAATCCGTCCTTTTCATTGTAGTTTTTTACAAAAAGATTATTTAGACAATAAACTCCCTTGCCGAATGTGCTTACCCAGATATTTCCTTCATTATCTTCAAAGTAATTATTTACAAGAGTCTTCTGCAGATCCATTTTACTTCCAATATCAATTATTTTATCAGAACCGTTCGGAATTAGATAAAAACCCCTGTTCATAATCGAAAACCAGATATTATTATTTCTGTCCCTTAAAATGGCAACAACACCATTATTACCGGCTATATTTATCTTATACTGTTCAATTACATTATTGTTTTTTATCCTGTAGATCATCTCTTTTGTGCCAATAAAGTAACTACCGTCTTCACCGTTAGTAAGACAATAAACATCAGTATCCGGGAAACCGTTGATGTGAAATTTGGAAAGAGCGTCATTTTTAAAATTGAATAACCCGGTTGTGGTTAAAGCTATCATATCACCATTTGGTAATATTTCTAATTTATTTATTAAAACGGGGAAAGTATTAATAACATTAGTAATTAGTCCGGCAGATTTTTTTTCACTGATTAATTTTATATTCCCCCTACGATTATAGGCGAAAATTTTCTGTCCATTTTTTTCCGAAGGGACAAGCATTAAATATGATAGAGCAAAACTTTTCCCGTTGATCTCACTGCAATAGTTTTCAATTTGGCCATTTCTAAAAACATTAACCCCTTTTTCAAAATTACCGATATACAATTCGCCATTTTTCCCTTCCAAAAGAGATATGATGGAATTGGAATTAAGTCCGTCCTTCGTTCGAAAAGTAGTAAAGTGTTTTCCATCAAACTTGTTCATTCCATTTGCAGTAGCGAACCATATAAAGCCGTTTTTATCCTGAATGATATCATAAACAGTTGAAGAAGCCAGTCCTTCAGATGAAGTGTAATGATAATAAGAAGGTGTCTGCGAATAAAGTTGGGCATACTGGAAAAAACTGATTATGGTAAGTATTAAAATTTTTCTAAACATTTTCAGACAGCATTTAGCACTGCTTTTATTTTCTGAATAAATTCCGGAGCTTTGCGGCGCGATATCTCAATCTTGCTGCCGTCAGTCATCGTAACAAAGTTTCCGCTGATATTTGAATAGCTTTTAATATACTTCAGATTGATCAGATGCGATTTGTGAATTCTGAAAAATTTTTCTTTTGGTAGAGTATCCTCAAAATCTTTTAAAGTGCGGGAAACAATTCTATTCTTTCCATCCTTAATAAATACTTTTGTATAACATCCTTCCGCTTCAAGACGGATTATATCATCAAATACCAGAACATTAAAACCATGAGACGCGGGAAGAACTAAATTATCCGTTTCATAAACTGTCTCGGCTTTTATCTTTTTGTTCTTAATCATCAATAGTTTTTTAACCGTCTGCTTAAGCTCCTTTATGTTTACCGGTTTAAGAAGATAATCTGCAGCACCGGCTTTTACAGCATTGATGCCGAATTCCTCATGTGCGCTGACGAATACTACCATAAAGTTCAGTTCATCATACTCATCAAGAAAATCAAACCCATCGAGTACCGGCATATTAATATCGAGAAATACTACATCGGGATTATGAATACTTACAAGTTCCTTTGCGTTAACAACAGAATCAGCGCATGCAAGGATTTCAATTTCATGACAATAATTTTCGATGATCTTCTTAAGGTTCTCCCTTCCATGAAGTTCATCATCAACTATTATTGCTCTTAACTTATTATATACAGTCTGAGGATTCATAACCCATTAGATTAATTTGTAATATAAACTGAAATTATTCCGGCATACTTACTTTCGTTAAATAGATAAATCGTTAAATATTTGGGTGATACTAAAACAAAAATCAACTACTTAAAAAATTGATTTAACGGTAAGATTAGATTTACAAGAAATGATAAATTTTTTATAAAATGAAAACCCTCCGGGATTTTCGCCAAGTTAAGTGCTGCGAAGCTTAGCGAAGCAGCACTTAACTATTTCTTTACTTTAACCATTTACACAAAATTATTTACACTCCTTTTTTTCTGAAAGCTGATGGCTGAAGGCTGATGGTTAATTTATACTTCCATGATTTCTTTTTCTTTGTGTTTTATAATTTCATCAATTTTGGCAATATGTTCATCAGTAAGTTTTTGAGTTTCCTTTTCGGTTTCTTTCAATTCGTCTTCAGTCAACTTTTTTTCTTTTTCTAATTTCTTAAGGTGATCATTTGCATCGCGGCGTACATTTCTTAAAGCAACTTTTGCTTCTTCACCAAATTTCTTAACCAATTTTACAAGATCTTTCCTACGTTCTTCGGTTAACAGAGGTATAGGAATTTTAAGGTTTGTTCCATCGCTAATTGGATTTAAACCAAGGTCGGATGCAAGAATAGCTTTATCAATTGCCTGCACCATTGATTTATCCCATGGAGTAATTGAAATTGTGTGTACATCAAGAACTGAGACATTCCCTACTTGATTGAGCGGACTCATTGTTCCGTAATAATCTACTTTTATTCCATCGAGTAGTGCAGTTGTAGCTTTGCCAGTTCTTATCTTTGCTATTTCAGATCTGAATGCTTCAACACTTTTATCCATTCGATGACGAGCATCTTTTATTTGCGGATGGTTTAACATATGACCTCAGAAATTTTAGTTCTTAATTGTTTGCGCCAAATTTCTAACCGATGTTCCAACATTTTCGCCGGTAACAACTTTAAGAAGATTACCGGGTTTATCCATATTAAATATTATTATCGGTAAATTATTTTCTTTACATAAACTGATTGCAGTCAAATCCATAACACGAAGATTTTTTTGCATAACATCAATGTAAGAGATTTCTTCAAAGCGAAACGCATCCGGATTTTTTTCCGGATCAGAATCGAACACACCGTCAACACGCGTTCCCTTAAATATTGCATCGGCTTCAATCTCAACAGCTCTTAATGAAGCAGCAGTATCGGTACTGAAATATGGATGACCTGTTCCTGCTCCAAAGATTACTACTCTACCCTTTTCAAGATGCCTAATAGCTCTTCGACGAATATATGGTTCAGCAATTGCGGACATATTAATTGCCGTCATTAAACGAGTGTACATTCCTTTATTTTCACACGCATTTTGCAAAGCAAGTGAATTGATCATCGTTGCAAGCATTCCCATCTGATCGCCGGTTACGCGATCAATACCTTGACCGTTGGTATTTAATCCGCGATAAATATTTCCTCCTCCGATTACAATACCAACTTGAACCCCAAGCGAATGAATTTTTTTTATTTCATCAGAAAAGAACTCTAAAATTTTTGGTTCGATTCCAAATTCATTTTCTCCGGCTAACGATTCACCGCTAAGTTTTAGTAATATTCTTTTGTATTTAAGTTTAGTAGTCATAAATCGTTTCCAATATAAAAAAAAAGGTCTTATTTAGAAATAAGACCTTTTTTCGAATTACTTTTTCTCATCGCTGAGGTGAAATCTTCTGAATTTAATCAGTTTCACTTGCGCTGAGTTTGCTTTATTGAACTCTTCAATTAATCCGCCGATCTTTTTCGTATTATCTTTTACAAATGCTTGTTCGAAAAGACAATTTTCTTCGTAGAATTTATTTAGTTTACCAAGAGCAATTTTTTCAAGAATCTGTTCCGCTTTACCTTCTTTACGTGCAAGCTCTTTGTAAATCTCAACTTCTTTTTCAATTAGAGTTTTATCAACTTCATCGCGGTATATTGATAGTGGACGCATAGCTGCAACTTGCATTGCAATGTCTTTTAATACCGGTTCGAATGCATTTGTTTTATCAGATGGAACATTCTCGGCTTCAATAAGAACACCAAGTTTGGAACCAGCATGAACATAATCTACAATTTCACCGTTAGCTGTGTTATCAATAGCAAAACGTGATACTTCAATTTTCTCTCCGATCTTGCCGATGATCGCATTTAATTCGTCAACAATTTTCTTTCCGTCTTTAGTAATTTCCATAAGTGATGATACATCTGCAGGTTTATTGTTAACAACAATATCCATAACAAAATTTGTAAAATTCACAAAGTCATCACTCTTAGCAACGAAATCTGTTTCGCAATTCACTTCTAAAATTGCACCGGTTTTTCCATCGTTATAAACACGTGTTAAAACAATTCCTTCATTAGCAGTTCTTTCAGCACGCTTTGCTGCAACAGATGCCCCTTTCTTTCTTAATAGTTCTACTGCTTTTTCAAAGTCACCATTAGCTTCTTCAAGAGCTTTCTTGCAATCCATCATCCCTGCGCCGGTTTTTTCTCTTAATTCTTTTACCTGATTTGCACTAACTGCCATAATTTATTTACCTCAATAATTTTCTGAAATCTTTATTAATATCTATACAGCTTAACTGTTTATACTATTCTGCTTTTGCTTCGTTGCTTTCTTCTTTTTTCTCAACAGGTTTTGCTTCCGGTTTAACTTCTTTCTTTTCAACAGGTCTATCATCTCTTCTTTGAGCCGGTCTATTTTGTCTGTTGTCTCTTCTATCTCTGTGTTGCGGTCTCTTATCATCTTTTGAATCAATTCTAACTCTTCTTACTTTACCTTTTGTGTCTTTCTTTTCTACTTCTTGTTCTTCTTTATTTTCTTTTTTACTTTCTCTTTCAGCAGCTTCATGTGCTCTTAATTCTTTTGATTTTGCATTTCCTTCAATAACTGCATCTGCAATTACTCGTGTAATAACTTCGACCGCACGTGATGCATCGTCATTAGCCGGAATGATATAATCAATAGGAGCAGGATCGCAGTTTGTATCTACGATTGCAAAGAGAGGAATATTCAATCGTAAAGCTTCATTAACTGCAATTGATTCTTTCTTAATATCAACTATGAATAAAGCTCCCGGCATTTTTGCAAGTGTTTCAACACCATCAAGAACTTTTCTCAGCTTATCTTTTTCTCTTGTCAGAACAAGACGTTCCTTCTTTGTGATCTTTTCAAAAGTACCGTCGCTCTCCATCTTTTCGATGTTTTGCAATCGTTTAATACTTTTACGAATTGTCTGAAAGTTGGTTAACATACCGCCAAGCCATCTTTCACTAACCCAGTTACTGTCGGAACGTTTTGCTTCTGCTGCAACTGTTCCTTTAGCTTGTTTTTTAGTGCCTACAAAAAGAACACGTTTACCCTGAGATACAATCTCAGTCATTGCTTGAGCGGCAACTTCAATTGCCTCTTGTGTTTTCTTTAAATCAATTATATGAATACCATTCTTTTCCATAAAGATGTATGGTTTCATTTTAGGATTCCAGCGGCGTGTTAAGTGACCGAAGTGTGCGCCTGATTCAATGAGTTCTGTGAGTTGGACTCTAGACATGATTTCTCCTGTTTTTCTTCTACTCTCTTCATCTTTGCCTTCCACCCCGAAACATCGTAAGATATTTCGGGGCACAGGGGGCAAATCCGAGAGTATGAATAATGTTAATTAAATAATTATCTCTTAGAGAATTGGAATCTTTTACGTGCTTTCTTTTGACCGTACTTTTTACGTTCAACCATTCTTGGATCTCTTTTTAAAAGACCTTCTGATTTTAACGGAACTCTAAAATCTCCGTTAATTTCCTCCAGCGCTCTTGAAATACCAAGACGAATTGCATCTGATTGACCGGAAATACCGCCGCCGTTCACATTTGCAAAGACATCATATTTACCGAGAGTTTCTGTTGCAGCAAAAGGAAGCATTAAATTATCACTATGATCTTTACGCGAAAAAAACTTTTCAAATTCTTTGTCATTAACGGTTATCTTGCCGGAACCATTTCTTAAATAAACTCTGGCTACAGCATTTTTTCTTCTACCAACAAAAATTTTATCTGTCATCAACTCTCTCCATTAAAGACTTATTACTTCTGGTTTTTGAGCGGTATGCGGATGTACATCACCTGCATACACTTTTAACTTCTTAATTAATTTTCTACCGAGTTTTGTTTTGGGCAGCATACCTCTAACTGCAGTCTCAAAAGCAAATTCTGGTTTTTTTTCCATAACCTCAGAAAAACTTCTTACCCTTGTACCACCCGGATACATTGAATGAGAAAAATATGTTTTTTGAGTTTCTCTTTTACCGGTCATTCTAATTTTATCGGCGTTAATAACTACAACAAAATCACCTGTATCCATATTAGGAGTAAAAAAAGGTTTATTTTTACCGCGAATTACTCTGGCAACTTTGGCTGCTAAACGTCCCAAAATTTGATCTTTAGCATCAACCAAATACCATTTCTGATTCGCGTCTTCCGGTTTTATAAATCTTGTAATTCTTTCCTGCTTCAAAACTGCCTCCAAAAGCAAAATTCTATTTTTCAAAGGGTGTAAATATATTTCTATGGGGTTAGAATGTCAAGAAATGTGGGTTTTAAATTTCTAGAGGAATTATGTAGTCAATATCATATTACCTGTACAAGTCGAAATTCACATCACAGGTATATAACATCCCCTTTTTTATGAAGAAGTGAAAGGAAGAGTAATAAGTAATCTCTTAAGTGACGGGTGATGAGAAAGTTCTTCCGGATATTCTCACGCCCGTTCTCACCAAGTTTTTTTGCATAAGATGGATTTTGTAAAAGCTGTTTCAATGCAAAAGCAGTTCCTTCAATTGTATGCGTCAGAAGTCCGGAATATTTGTGCGCAATCTGCAGAGGAATTCCTCCTACGGCTCCAGCAATCACCGGTTTCGATTTCCAAAGCGCTTCAGCAACTGTTAATCCGAATCCCTCCCTTAGCGATTTTTGCAGGACGACTGTAGAAGCGCGTTGAAGAGCATTAATTTCTATATCGCTTGCGGGGGGGAGTAGTAACAGAAAAATATCCGGATCGTTTGCAGCAATTTCTTGAACTTCTGCAAGAACCTTTACCCCTTCAGGGTCATCGGTTGCACCACCCCCGGCAAGAACGAGTTGACAATCAACATATTTTCTTACGCGGCGAAATACTTTTACAACCCCGACAGGATCTTTTAAATAGTCGAAACGAGAAATTTGAGTTACGATAGGACGTTTCTTATCAATGTTAAAATTTTCCAAAACAGAGTCAATTGTTTCTTGAGGGAGTTCTTTATTCTTATCACTTAGCGGGTCGATGGATGGGGATATGAGCACTTGTGGAATTTTCAATTCGCGCGCAAAGGATGGTGCTGAAAAAATACTAGCGTCGTACTGTTCAATATATTCTTTCAGGAAGTTCCAGGTGAATGGATCGGGGCGCGAGAAATCAATATGACATCGCCAAATCCATTGTTGATTAACGTCACTTTTCTTACGAATCAATGCACACGGTTGAGGGTCATGGATAAACATAATATCGCCCTTCAAATCCATCTCCCGCGCATTCATTTCGTTCGTTTCTAAGTACAGATCAATTTCCTCTTTCGTGTAGGTTACCGATTGCCCGTGCAGTGCATTATGCATTTTTTTTGTTACTTCAAAAAATTTCTCCCCACCCTTAATAACATCCCAAAGAGCATTAACTCCGAGTTCTTGAAGTAGTGGAATCATCCGCGTAAGAATCTCTGCAACTCCTCCGCCTACAGAGGTCGAATTGATGTTTTGAACAACAACACCGGAAAGCTTGCTTGCATAGAGTTCAAGCTCGTCAATTACATCAACACCAACATACTTTTCATATTCTTTAAGCTTTACCATAAGAGTACTCCTTTAATCTGTTTTCAACAAGCTCGATAAGCATTTTTCTAAGGTTCTCTAAGGTCTGGGTATAAGGATCTAATTTACAGAACTCCTCTGCAAGTTTTTGCTCATTAAGAGAAGACGAAAGCCAATCACAAAAATTTGATATTTTCTTAAAGAGTTTTGCTTCAAAAATATGATAAAAGATGGAATGGACAGATACTTTTTTCAGGCATTCATCGAACTCACCCAAACTATTTGCAATGTATTTCGTAGGGAAAACAAATGTACGTGCACTCATAAAATGAAACTCGCTTCCGGGTGATGCGGTGCGAGATAATGATTCGGAATTCTCGTTTATAGAGAATTCGATGGCTTCTATGAATTTTAAACGTATTTCATTCAATGTAAGCAGTTCTCTTAAATCAATGCTGGCAATTTCTTCTCCCAATAATTTGTCTTGAAGATTGTTAGTGATCCAATATGCAAAGTCGTTTGGCGGTTCCGGCGATAGAAATTCATGCTGCTCAAGATAGTGATGTGTATGATGATAGATTGACATTTCGGGAACTTCTTTGATGCCGGAAAGTAATTCTATAAGATTTGTGGCTTTCCTTCCGCTCAAGTATGTAAGGTTTTGGCGGGTGTAGAAATGAAAAGGTTCCTTTGCAACAAGACTCATAGTTAGCTCCTTCTGCTGTTCATTAATTCTATTTTATCTAAGAACTCTTGTACTTCATGAGGATTACGCAGATAATATTCTGCTTGTGAATTACGGCTCCGTCCTACTCGTATTGTGATAGCTTTATGTCGAAGCATCTTGAACGCATCCTCATCAGTTTTGTCATCGCCAATATAAACGATAGTATATTTATTTTTTTGAAATCGAAGCATGGTTAATACTTTGAGAACGGCTCGTCCTTTGTTCCATTCAATATTTGGTCTTACTTCAATTATTTTTTTACCTGTTGTTGTCTTGAATGATTTGGAATATGTTTGAACAACCTTTGATACTATTTTTTTCACCAACGGAACTGAACGCTTTTCCTCGTTTCTAAAGTGGACAGTTAATGTAATCTCTTTATCTTCAACCAGAGTTTCATGAAAAGGTTTCAGTGATTCCATTAGAGATTGTGAAATCTTTTTCAGTAAAGGGAGAAAACTTTTCACCTCAGGATGAATCCATTTTTTTTTGCCGATCGAAATTTGATAACCATGATTTGAAACAATTGTAATGTTCTTAATGCGCACAAGATTTTTAATGTCCGAATGCGATCTCCCGGTAATCAAGACCAATGATAAATTGTGTTGCTCTGCTAATCGTTGCAACTGTTCTCGTATAGTATAAGGTAGAATTGCCAGGGATGGAGTTTTTTTTATAGAAACTAATGTTCCATCGTAGTCTAAGAATAAAATTATTCGATGATGAGATTTAATAGTTTTATAGAGTTGAGTCCAAATTCGCTCATGTTGTTTAAATAGATATTTTGGCGGCATAGTTATCACTATTTTTTCTCTTCGGCGTTAATCGTAACACGTAAGCGAGATAACGTAGTAATAATATTTGCTGCCCAACGATAGACATTCCGTTCTTTAAGAATAGTGCGCATCCTTTGCATCCGTTCGGTTCTTTCTTCACGGGGCATTGTTAATGCTGCATAAATAGCATCTGCCACTTCTTCTATACTATATGGATTAACAATGAGTGCATCTTGAAGTTCTCTTGATGCACCGGTAAATTGACTAAGGATTAAAACGCCATCCTCATCGTCACGTGAAGCGACGAACTCTTTGGCAACAAGATTCATCCCATCATGCAGTGAAGTTACCATGCATAGCTCAGCCGATTTGTAGAATGGATTAATCTGTTCATGACTATGATGAGCTTTAAGAAAAACAATAGGTCTCCATCCTTTCGTCTGGAAACGCCAATTTATTTTATCCACTGTCTCATCCAATTCCGCTATTAAATCATGATAGCGTTTGATAAGTGTCCGGCTTGGTGCGCCCAGTTCAATAAATGTGAATTGCCCGATAAAATCGGGATATTTTTCCAAAAACCTTTCGACAGCTCTGAAGCGTTCAACTATTCCTTTTGTATAATCAATACGATCAACACCAACACCGAAA
>JBBAAM010000054.1:0-25251 GCA_041658245.1 Melioribacteraceae bacterium | reverse complement strand
CTGCATACCGCCGCCCCCGGTGTGCCCCATTCCTCCCATACCGAGCATCATACAGCCCTCTAAAATGATAGACAACATCAACAAAAGAAAAAATGATTTTTTCATGATAGCTCCTTTATTTATTGTATTATTAAATTATGTATTACACTACTTTACAGTAACAAAAATGTTGAAAGAGAATTTCGGATGAATTATCATCAGCTATCTTAAAAATGTAATTTGGAAAGTAGTTCCTTTTCCTTTTGAAGATACAACTTCAATTTCGGCTTTGTTTATATCACAAAATCCTTTTACTAACGCAAGTCCTAAACCATTGCCTTCGAACTTTCTTGTGTAGCCATGATCTTCTTGGGTAAATGGGAGGAAGAGTTTTGGGAAAAAATCCTCAGAAATTCCAATACCTGTATCAGTAATAGAAAAAATAATTTTTTTCTGATCATCTTTGGCAAGTGTGATTTCTATATATCCTTGAAAAGTAAAATTTATAGCGTTTTCAATTAGATGTTGGAAGATTTGTTCGATACCAAATTTATCTGCATGAAGTGTATAATCAGATTCTTGAATATTTAATTTAATTTGTAAGCCCTTTTCGCGTGCGTAGTGCTCTAATTCTTTTACCTTTCGCTTTAATATTTCCCTAAGCTCAACATAAGAGAATGTTGGAATATAAGAATTAGTGTGTAGTTGAGACATATACAGTATGGATTCGATAGTTCTGATCAATCTTTTACTTCCAATTTCTAATTCATCAAAATAGTTGCTCAAATCAGAACCAATTGGAATATCCAATTCTTCCTTTATCAACTGTGAATAATTTACAAGAACATTAATCGGCGTTCTTATCTCGTGGGACATCTGTGCTAAGAACTCTGTTTTTAACCGGTCTGATAATTCAGCTTTTTCCTTTGCATGCTCTAGTTCAATTTGTGTTTTTCTTCTTTCCTTTATTTCTAAAGTAAGTGGGCGTAGAAAGAAATAATATAAAATTGGGAATACGATCCCGGTCATCAAAAAAGAATCGAGAAAGATTTCCAAATAATATAAGGCATCTACAAAATGAGCATGCCTGATTGATAAAAGGAAGTGTGTTGTAAAAATTGATACAAGAATTATGGTAAAGTAACTTACAACCAAATATTTTCTAATGATCTTGTGCATAAACTTCTCGCTGAATTTAATGTGCAAACAACTCATGTAAATAGATGAACTGTTAAAAGTAAAGTATAAATATTACCCATTCATCAACAATGGCAGTGTTATTTTAAAAGCTGACCCACAGTTCTCTTTGCTTTCAACCCAAATCTTACCGCCGTTCTTCTCAATAAATTCCTTGCAAATAAGTAAACCTAAACCTGTACTTGTTTCTCCTTCGGTTCCTTCCCGACCCACTTTTTCTTCTATCTTAAATAATTTTTTACATAGAGCATCAGACATACCAATGCCGCTATCGGTTACTGAAACTTCAACCATCTTGTTTCCCAAATCTTTTGCACTTACAATTACTTTTCCACCTTTCGCGGTGAACTTTACTGCATTTGATAAAAAATTACGCAAAACCGAATTGATCATTATCCCATCGGCATATACTTTAATTGAATCCGAAATTGAATTAATTACCTTAACTTCTTTTTGAGCAGCACTTTGACTTATTATATCAATTCCATGTTTAACAATTTCTGACAGAGAGCAATCTTGAGGCGAAAAACTTATTGTACCTTTTTGCATCTGTGCCCATTCCAAGAGGTTTACTAATAACTCATAAAGATTACTTGCTTTTTTATGCATCTCTTTACTTAAAGTTGATAATTCATCTTGGGTAAAACTACTAACGTCTTCTGCTAGTATTTCTGTTAATCCTATAAATCCTTGGAATGGACTCCTTAGATCATGCGCTATGATTGAGAAGAATTTATCTTTAGTAGCAATCGCTTCTCTTAATTCTTCTTCAACTTTTATTCTTTTTTTTATATCAACCCAAATCAAGAGATAAAGAATTGGAAACAATATCAGCGTCATGTAGAAGGAATCAATCATCATATCTACGTTGTTGGTACTGTGCATAGCATGTGTATTCTTCTCCATCAGAAAAAAGTGGGTAAAGAAAATAGAAATGAGAATAACAATAAAGTAAGTTAAAACAAGATTTCTACTTATCAGCCGTAACATTTTCATTCTCCTTTAGTTGTAATTTAATGTGCTAACACTCCGCCAAGAAAGCCGGTAATTAAAATTGCTGCAGTTACGATTGAACCAATTACCCATGAATATTTTTTTGTCCGCTCAATAAATAACGTAACAAACCAAATTAGAATCAAACTTGTAGAAATTATTCCGGTTAAACGATGCGTATTAGCCAGCCATTCTTTTGGCTCTCCTATAAAAGGTGTTAACTGAAAATTTCCGGTGAAGTAGGCAGATATACCTGCAAAGAGTGAAATTCCCAAAAGAATTTTGATAGATTGATAAGTGCAGTGGCTCTGTTGTTTAATATTTAGTAATGAAAACAAAAATGCCACGAGCGTTAAAGCAATAGGGAAGTGAACTATTTTATTGTGGAGATGCGCAAACATCTGCTCGCCAAGCTTAAGAATAAACTCTGTCTCTTTCATCTCAACGACTCAGCCATTATCTCTTTTATGCTTACACTTCCTTTTCCAGTTATGCGCAAACCTACACTTCCGGGTTTAGGTTCATCATCGTGCCCGTGTACAATTATTTTATTATCAACATATCCGCGGAAATGCTTTCCATCGCTAACTACTTTTACCTCTATCCAACCCTTTTTAGCATAACGATCTTCTCCAAAAATATTTTCTTGTTCATTAGTTTTTCGCGCTAGAATAATCTTACCATTGCCAACTCTTAAAAAGTCATAATTATTTTGATCAATGAAATGATGGACAAGTTCAATCTGTCCGTTTAGATCATCTAAATTTATCTTAACGGATATTTGAACGCTTTTAATTTTATTGTCGTAAACAAAAAATCCTTCATCAGCCGGATGAAGCATAAGAGCGGAATTATCTTTATCATACATTGGATCTAGCTTATCAGCGGAACCTTTAATCCATTTAAATTTTTCTTTTAAGACGAAAGCTGTACCTTGCACTGCAATCAGTTTCCATGAGCCGCCATTACTTTTGGTAAAAATTGAATCAGAAACTTGTTCTTCTTTTTGTCCATTTTTTGTTTCTGTTTTTTCAATTCTTGAAATATTACCTGTTCCTAATCCATGTCCATAAACAAGTTTAGCACCGTATTCGGCAGTATGAAAAAGGAAATAAACTCCAACAAAAGCAACGAGTACAACAGGAACAACTATGGTTTTGTTCAATTTCTTAAGCCAAAAGCCGACTGATAAACGTACTATTGAATAAATAATAAAAAACCACATAGTAATTTCTGCCCAGTCAGCGTGATCGTTAACAGAAGAGATTACATTTGCGGGAATATCAAGTCCGTCAGAAGCGGAACGTCCTGTAAAAAATGTTATTATTAACATTATAGTTCCAATTGCGTATAAAACGAACGCCGATTTTTCCAGCCAATTAAATCTTTTTAGAAACAAACCTAGAACATCTAAAAGAACCGCTGCTATTAAAAGCGCAATGGGAAAATGAACGATCATCGGATGAATGTTCGGCGCCCAATCTGGTATTAATTGCATAGTAACTCCTAATAAATTGTTTATAGTTCAAAATTCATTCCCCCGCTTATTGCAATTGTATCTCCGCCAACTATGGTTAACGTATCTTGCTTAACGACTTTTTCTTTTTTATGATCTTTTCCGCCGTGTGGAGAGACCACAGTTGTAAAGAGCATCAAAAGAAAAATGAACGTAAATAAGTTTTTCATAAAAACTCCATTTTGATAGATCACTCACCGATACGCCAAGTTACACCGGCAGAAGCTAACATTGCGGGAGAGAATTTAGTCAACCCAACTCCGCCGATAATTGTAAGAGTAAGTTTTGAACTAAGCTGATGGTTAAGCCCAAGTGATAACTGCTGCGGCGCAGCGTAACCGGAAACAATTTCTGTATAACCTTGATAATAGAGCAGAAGAGATGAATTGCCATCATTAAAATATTTTCCGAAACCAACTCCATAGGTAAAAGGATTATTGTAAGTAATTCCGCTTGGATCGCCGATATTAAGGTATCCCAAATCAGCAATTGCAAGATAAGAATCAAATCCTTTGCGAAGAGTTACGGAAGCGCCGTAATCAAACTTGCCGGTGCCGATGTTTGTCATACCGCTTGCGGTAGGAAATTTAATTTGATAATTGATCAATGCAGTAAAATTATTTTCGTAGTTAGAATAAAATTTATAATTGCCCGTCATAAAAATATCACCAAGACCAATGCTTGAGTTCATAGAAGATGAAGAACCGAACATATAAGGATTAGAATTGCTTCCATTACTGCCCATCATGCCGCCGGTGATATTACCGGAAGAATTATCGCCCATCATATTATTGTTGTTGGAAGAATTACCTCCAATCGGCAGCATCATTCCACCGGATTGACTGAGCGTATTGTTATTGCTAAAAATAATAGGCGCGGTAATATTCACGCTGAAATATTCCGTTTGATATCGCAATCCGCCATAAAAAGAAAAGAGTCTGCTGTAATTATTGTAATAATAATTTCCGCCGGAGTATTGAAGGCCGGTCGAAACCGACCAGCCCTCTTGAGCAAAAGTTACTCCGCTAAAAAGAATGACGGAAAAAATTAAAAGGATTGTGCTTTTAATTTTTATCTGCATTTTATTATCCCTATTTCTTCATTGAGTTTGGAATTTTCTGAATTTTGCCGAGCATGTCGTCATAATCTTTCATCATAGTCTTCATGTTATCGGTCATGCCTTTCATGTGATCCTTCATTTCTTGATTGTCCATCATTTTTTGATCACCCATCATGGTATTCATTTGATCGAGCATGTTTTTCATGTTCTTCGACATATCGTTCATATTTTGCATCATGCCGGTCATTTGAGAACCCATGTTCATGTTATCTTGCTGGTTCTGCATCATGGAGAGCATTTTGCCGCTTTTATCCATGAGTTGGTTCATTTGAGCCATCATGTTTTGCATGTCGCCCATTTTAGCTCCCATGTTTTGCATTTGAGAGCCGGTTCCCATATTGCTGCCGCTTCCACTGCCGTGTTGATGCTGAGCAGATACAGTAATGCTGAAAATAAACATTACTGAAAGCATCATAGCTGTTTTAGCGAATGATTTAAGTGTGTTCATTGTGTTACTCCTTTTTTGTTATTGATTATTAATTTCACCACTTGAGAAAATGGTGTAAGTAAAGGTCGCTCATTCATTTTCTCCTTTATATTTTTGATACAACATTTTTTAATCCTTCATTATTTGTTCTCTTTTTGTTGTGCTTCGTTCATCAACTTAAGCATGTCGTCATAGTTATCCATCATAGATTCAATTTTATCCATCATATCTGTCAAGTGATCTTTCATGTCATCATTCTTCATCATTTCCTGGTTGGACATTGTTTTATGTATTTCTCCTAAGACGTCTTTCATGTTTTTTGCCATATTCTCCATCCCTTGCATAATTGGCAGCATCTTCGAATGCATGTCCATTTTATTCATGGATTGCTGCTGCGGTTGGTTATCATTTTTCATCATTGAAACCATCTTGGATGATTTCTCAACCAGTCCGTTCATTTGATTCATCATATTTTGCATCTTTGCCATATATTTTTGCGTTTCGTCCATTTTCATACCTTGATTGCCCATACCGGAGCCGCTGCCATGCTGGTGCTGTGCAAATATTGTGAAGCTACTCATTATGGATAAGAAAACAATTGCCATAGATATTCGTATTATAACATTCTGCTTTTGGAAATTAACTTGATTTTTCATTTCGGTACTCCTTTTATTGTAAGCTGATATGTATAATTATTTTGTGACGTTATTTTTCCTGTGAGTAAACAAAAAATGCATGGTCAACCGCCTGACCGCATGTTCCGATTTTGTGAACAACGGTGCGGACATTCTCAACTAAATTATCTTGGCACGAAAATTCAAATCGCGATATTTGGGAAAGTGGTTTGAAATATTCTGTAACTTCTATTTCTTGAACTCCCAGAGTTTGTAATTCCTCAACTAACCAATGGACTCTAGTCGTGTTCACGTAAGCTGTTATCTTTTTCATTTCTTTCATCCTCTCCAAAATTTATTTCATTGCTTTTTATTGAACCATGAATATCATTGAAAGACGCTAAGTACTTATGAGGATCACTATCAAATGATTTTTTACAAGATGGCGCACAGAAATAATATGTCTCACCTTTGTAAAGCGTTTGTCCAGCGGCATCTTCTTTGACAAAGACCATTCCGCATACTGGATCTTTTACAACTACCATTAGTCACCTCCGTTTATTTTTCCATCTTTTAGAAAGATTTTTTTATCTGCATAAAATTGGTAATCTTTATTGTGAGTAACCAAAAGTATTGTTTTGCCTTCTTCAACAAGAAAACCAAAAATGTTCATGATATCTTCACTTGTCTTTGAATCCAGATTACCGGTAGGTTCGTCGGCAAGGATTATTAAAGGGTCGTTAATAAGTGCACGTGCAATTGCAACCCTTTGTTGTTCGCCGCCGCTTAGTTCGTTAATTAGTCTTTTCGATTTATCTTTTAAGTGAACTTTATCTAGAGTAGCGTGAACAATTTCCTTTTTCTGTTGTCTGGTCAGATCGCCAATAGCCAAAGGAACCATAACATTTTCTTCAACAGTGAGATATGGAATAAGATTGAAAGCTTGAAAAACGAAACCTAAATACTCCCTGCGAAAGTCGGATAAATTATTTTGAGGAAGAGCATAAATATTTAAATCATCAATCAGCACTTTCCCTTTTGTAGGAACGGAAAGACCGCCTAACAACGTCAGAAGCGTGCTTTTCCCGGAACCGGATTCTCCCATAATAGTTATGAATTGACTTCTATCTATTTTCAATGAAATATTATTTACAGCGGTAACGATCTCGGTTCCGGATTTGTATTCTTTACTTACATTTTCTATTTCTATTAAACTCATACCTATGCCTCATTAAATAAATCTAAATGCAACTATTGGATCTAATCGTGATGCTTTTATTGCCGGGTAAATACATGCCGTTATTCCTACGAACAAAGAGAGTAATACTGCAATTGGAAGTGTTGTAAAATTATAAGTAAAAGAAGTTATACCATGCATGCTAAGGAAGGGCAAAACCAATTTTGCTGCTGATATACCCACAAGAAACCCAAGTAGACCGGCTGTTAAACTTGCCGCTATAACTTCTGTTAAAATGATTTTGAGAATGTGTGACTTTCTGTAACCAACCGATTTAAATATTCCAATTTCTTTTGTTCTCTCCGTTACAGAAGCGTTTACATTTGCGAATACAATTAAAAAACTTGTAACTAACATTACCAAAGAAATTCCAAGAGAGAAACGCTCAAAACTATGAACTGCCATCATTTTCGATTCAATGTTTTGTTTGATCGGTGTAACATTTGCCGTTGGCAAAACAGATGCAGTTTGAGAAACAATATCTTCGATGGGGCAGTCGTAACACAATGCCGCTATTTCGATGAGACTAAGTTTTGCGGGTTTGCGAAAAAGAGTTTGAGCAGTTAAAATATCCATAAAGATAAGACCATCGTCTTGCGAACCGGTATTTGAAAGAATTCCGGAGACGACAAACTGCTGTTCATTGATTACGAGTGTATCATTGATTTTGATGTGCAAAACTTCAGCAGTGTTTGAACCCACTAAAAGATTATTCGGGGAAAGCGGAGATTTTCCATTAATTACCCACCACTTTTTAAGTCTTAGTTCATCCGAAAAACGAACTCCGGCAATTAGAACATTTTTACCCTTCAGATTAACAGTCTCAAAAAGTTTAGGTGAAATGATGGATAAGTTCTTTCGGTTCTTTATGGTGTTAATTTTCTGTAAATCATTATCTGAAAGCTGCGAGTTATTGAATGAAACTTCGCCCAAACTCAACCCTCCGTAATTTATCATCAGCTGATCTGATTTAGGAGTGATGATAATGTTAGCTCCAAACTCATCCAAATTGATTGCGACACTTTTATTTATATTTTCGCTTACAGTAATTAGAGTTACTACAGAAGCCACGGATAGAAATAATCCGACAATCAAAAAAATTGTTTTAGCTTTTCTTCGTCTTAAACTCAAAAACGCTATGTTATGTAATTTCATAAAAGTAACTCATTCCTCTTTGCATTCTATTCACGATGAGATAATCTGTTTTTCCTCAATGATCAAATGACCGCTATTTTACTTGTAACCCATCCTTAATTAATTTCGCTTTTGCATCGTCAATAGATATTTCAACTAAACTCATTCCGCATTTTGGGTAGTCTTGCTTTGTATCAGAAATTATATTCGAATGCATCGAACATTGGAAAACTTTCCCGTCTCTATTTTCATCGATTTGTGCAAAATCTATAATTCCTTCTCGAATAAGTTTATTCTGAGAGATGTTTTCCTTTTTCTCTAAATTGGATGCTAAGTTCTCTTCATTATTCATTGATTCATGCCCCTTGCTTTCTTTCATATCAATCCCTTTTCCTTTACAGCCGCTCATCTTTTCAGTGCTTTTATTTTTATTATTATAATTTTTAGTTGAATCCGGAATTGTCTGACCATAGCTTAGCGTAAAGAAGCCAAATAGAATTATTGATGCTAAAGTGAGCGTCGTTTTTCCAATTATCAATTTTGATTTGTAATTCATTTTATCACCTGGTTATTTTGTTAAAGCCATTTTTTAGTTAATGAGTAATTATTTGTTCTTAGTGTGTAGAAATAATTCTCTTTTCATGATGACTCCTTGTCCCAACTGCTGCCGTACAACCGTTAAATGTAATTATGGCTATCGCTAAAAGTCCAAACAAAAAAAGGATAATTGTTTTATGTTTTATCGTGAACATGTCTGCCTCCTTGATTTTTCTTAATTAATTTCAATGCTGTTTGATCCATTTTTTTTTATTTCTCTCTATAAAAATATTGAGCTACATCCGAGCCCAATTTTTTTATCAGTTCTTGCATTAATTGACCATCTGTATAATAAATTGCTGGCTGACTGCTATTCGCCGTATAATATGAGGTTGTTTGATAGCTATCCTGTATGTGCTTTGCCCAAATCACCGTTGCAGAGTCGCAATCAATTAATCTTACCGTTACACTGCCTGAGGCAATTCGCGTTGTATATGAATTGCTGTATCTTACATCGCCAACAGATGAATAGAAATTACCTGTTAGCAAGTAGCGGCATTGAAGTCCCTTACTTAAACTGTGAATTGTGTGGTAATCGGGTATACCGCTTACAGGTGAACTCATGGTCTGAAGAAAATTTCGGGTAACAGTTGTAGGAATAATTTTAATACCGCTTACATTTTCTAATAGATTCGTCGTAATTTCATCCGAAACTAATCCTCCTAAGTTTGATAACGCGCTTTCTGTTTCAAAAGGCATTATTGCAATTGGCTCGCCTGGTTTAATATACGACGATAAGTTTACGCCCACGGAACTATTGCTCCTAATTTTAAGTGCCGAACAGCCATTTAAGATTATTGCAAATATTAACGCTGAAAGCATTGGAACAATAAATTCATATCGGCTCATATTCATTTTCATAAAGACCTCTTTTTAGTTGTTTGACTCCATTGTCAATCTTTTTTAGTTGAAATTGGAATTATCTTCTCCGCCGGTTGAACAATAATTACTCCGTTGTCATCATGACCCGTTTTAGAATTTACTTTGATAAGCTCACAAAGAATTTCCACGTCTTTATCTTCACAGACAAATTCAATTTTTTCGATTACATTGTATTTTTCTAAATATTCGAGCGAATATAATCGGGCTTCTTTATCTTCCCATTGTGCAATTTCATCAATTCTCTCTACCATCATGTTCTTTACACCCTTTTCTTCCAGCTTCTTTATAACCTTTTTCGTAACATCCGTCCGAACATATGCTTTTATTGTTTTCATAATAATCACCTGTTTGCTTTTATAATTCTTATAGAATTAAACTCTTCTCTTCCAGTTCTCTACAAGGGATTTATCAATTTGTATTTCATTGCCGACAACAATACTTGGCAATGGATCGGGCGGATATTTTCCGCAAGAACCGCTGATAGCTTTAAGATCATTAAGATTCCATGTAGTGCCGCATGAATTACAAATTAAATTGCTTCCTCTAATATGAAATTCGGTAGAGTTACATGGTTCGCACATACTAATTGCAGTTACAACTTTGCCGTCTTCCGTTAAGTAAGCTACTATTGGAAGATTATTTGTTTTATCCCCTGCAACTTGAAAGCGGACAAACTTTTTCTCTTTTACTAAATCTAAAGGGAGAATTATTTTGTTATCCTTCACAAAAGCTAAGGTGATTGAATGGTCTAATCGTTCCGAACTATAAGCCACTTTATCTGAAACAACCGGCTGCTTGTTAATAACTGATAGTTCTTTGGATGGATCATTATTTCTAAAAAATATTAACGCACCAACTATCACTATAGTAATCAATCCAATATATATCCAAGCCCTTTTGGAATTGTTTTGGCTATTTAGAACACGTTCTTTTTTGATTGCATTATTGCTTTTCACTTTATTGCCGCATTCGGGGCAAAAAACCGCTGCTTCTATTAATTTTTGTCCGCATCGTGGGCAGAAATTATTATGACTCATTTATCTCTCCTATTTATTTAAATTTTTACACTAAACCCAATAACAGGCAATATAGGAAATACCGTCATCGGTTCTTTTGTAGTATAATCTTCAGAATATAAATAATGGACAACATTTACGTTATTAAAGACATTTAACAGTTCGAAATAGACATTAATACTCGTATTCCAAATAGGAATTTTTTTTGTAATCCTCATATCCAATCTTTGATAAGCTTGAAACCTTGCAGAGTTTTGTTCTCCCACAACAGGGGAATATCTATTCTGTTGAGGGTCGAAAATACTGCCCACCGGAGGAGTATAAGGCGTGCCGGTTCCAAAGCGATATTTTAAACCGACTTGCCATGTCTCTGAGAAATTATAATTCCCAACTACACTGATGAGATGTGTTCTGTCTAAATTAAAATAATGCTCTTCTTTATGCGTGTATTCTTTGCGTTTGGCTACAGAATAAGAATAAGAGAGCCACCCAAAAAATCCATTTGAAGGTTTTAATTGAAGATAAAATTCGAGTCCTCGGGCAAATCCAAATCCATCGTTGGAGAATTGGCCGGAAAGATTATTAAAAGTAGTCAGACCCGATAATTTTTTATTATATGCTTGCAAGCTTAAAATAAATTTATCGCTAAGCTGATGACGAATTCCCAATCCTATACTCTCGGCTTTTTTTGACTTGAGATTTGGGTTAAGCGAAAATTCGTATGGATATGGGGATTGATAAAACCATCCATAGTCAAATGATAAGCTCATATGTTCATTCCAGGAGTAAGCAACATTGATCCTGGGGGCGATGTTACCTTCTTTAGATTTATCAACATAATCATAACGTATACCAATGTTTGCCGTGATTGCATCGCTGAATTTCACTTTGTCTTCTATGTAAAGCGAATAAAGATTAAAATCTCCTTGAGATTTAACGATCAATTCTTCGAGTGAGTATATGTTAGCATCTTTAGTAAGATTAATATCTGTATCGCCTTGTTTGTTGATCAACCAAAATCCGGTATGTATTTCATGATTGTCTAAGAATAGAGCTATATCTTCCTTAAAACCTTTTTCTGTTGTCTTTATGATTTCAAACGAATTTTCCGGATAACTTGCATTGCGATCGTCTTTTGAATAAAATAAATTCAATTCGGAAAGAACTTTTTCAGAAAGAGTAGAATATAGACTAAGCCCGAAAAGATTATTCTTGCTTTTAACATTCAGATCACCCTGGAAATGGGGCTTGTTGTAATTTCCACTCATTTTTTCGTTTGATGTTAAGTAGCTGAATACAACTTTATTTTTCTCATTTATACTAAAATCTAATTTGCCGTATGTGTCTAAGAAGTAGGGCACAACATCGTAGTCCCCTTTTAAATCCGGAATTAAATTCAGCACCAGATCAAAGTAACTGCGTCTGAAGGAAAAAACTGCCGATGCATTCTGAATCTTTAATGGAATTTCAACTATTGCATTTAGGTCGGACAAACTCAAATTAACCTCTCCGCTCAGCCGTTCTTTGTTTCCTTCTTTATTTTTGATTAGAAGGACCGATGCTAATCTGTCCCCGTAACGTGCCGGAAATCCTCCTGCATAAAATTCAACATTCTGTACCAAGCGCGAATTGAACACACTAAATAATCCGCCGCCAAGCACATTAAAATGAAAAGGATTTGAGATAATATTGCCGTCAAAAAGAACAAGATTTTCGTTTGCAGCTCCGCCGCGCACATAAATTTTCGAATCATCGCTACCGCTTGAAATTCCCGGCAAAGTTTGTATTACCCAAAAAATATCTTGTGCAGAACCAGGTGCTTCGGTTACCATTCTCCTATCTATTTTGGCAGAAATGCCGCTTGCGTCGAACTTTTCCGGTACTGGTGTAACTACCACATCTTGTAACAGTATTGGTTCCTCTTCTAAAATTTTTTCTATCACAATTTCTTTATTAGGTTCTATTTCAACACTTTCTATTATTTCTTTATAACCGATCAAAGAAAATTTTAGTTTATAAATTCCGTGCGGAATTCTACTAATCAAAAACTTTCCGTCGATAGATGTAGAACTGCCAATTGTTGTCCCAACAAAAAAAACATTTACTCCTGCTAAGGGCGATTTACTTTTTTTATCAAACACTATTCCGCTAACCTTACCAAACTCGGAAGCGACTTGTGCCGCTACTGTGCTTGTAATTAATATCAAAAGGAATAAAATTTGTTTCATAACCAGCTCTCAAAAAATTATATTTTTTTACCGCCGTATTTACTATTAACCAGTTCAATAACGTCTTGAACTGTATATTTATTTGTAGAAATTTTTTCATCAATAAATTTTTTAACCTCTTGAGCGCCCTTAGGATGAGAGCAATTGCAATCTTTTAACTCGTCAATTCCGCATTGACCGCAATTACACTTAAAGGCAGAAAAGATTGTAACTCTATCTGAAATGCTTGCCGTTTTGTTTAGATACCAGTTCTTATTCTCAAGGTTATTATCTGGAATTGTTATTCGGTTAGTCTCGAATATTTTTGATTTATCAACTTGTTTGAATTCCCCTGCAAATTGAGATTTTAAAAATCCGTATTTACTTGCAAGAGCATAAACTATGTTTTCTTTCTTCTGATTTCTTTCAGCATAATCTCTTATGAATTGTCTTTCCTCAATAGCGCGTCCACATTTACAAACTTCTAAAGATTCCTCATTGCAAGTACCACAAGAGCAGACAAACTTTGATGCGATATTAAATACCTCTGCTTCTACCAAAGGATTAGAGCTTTTTGTTTCTAAAGGATATTGACTATCAACGTCTTTCTTAAATAAAGAATTAAGCGCTAATACCGCCATCAAAGTAACCGCTATCACACCAACTGCAATTAATAACGGCTTCATTCCCAGAGTTTTGTTTGCTAACTCTCTTTTACTTTTTTGAGACTGGTGGATAGTGTTATTCTTGGTATTCGTATTTTTCTTCTTGTGATCATTTGTTTGAGTTAGAGCTATACGATCATAACTTGGTTTTTCGTTAACTAACGACTCTCCACAAGAAATACAAAAATTACTTGATAACAAATTTTGTACACCGCAAGAAGGGCAAAATGATTTGTCAATCATAATTTGATTTTTCAGTTCAGCACCGCAATTGATACAAAACTTATTTTCCGTAGAATTATCTATACCGCACTTATCGCATCGCATCTTTTACCTCACCTAATATATTTTTTAATGTTTAGGAACATTTTTCTTGTTATCGTTTTCAATAAACTTTTTAGTTTCTTTTATCCGCCGTTAGACAGTATTACATCCTGCTGATTTTGCAATTCTTTCCATTATAAAATGTGTGTCACCAAATTTGCATATTGCATCACAATTTGCTCTCAAATCAGAAAACAAAATATATTTTATGGGAACAGATATATTTTTTATTGACGGTCTGTTGAGCTGTGAAATGACTTCTTTTTCTCTGCTGTCTGGAATGATAATGTAAAATACTTCATCACCGTCAGCAATTGAGTAAGCTAAATCAGTCAGTCTTAAAATCCCTGAATATATACTTGTGCTTTTTTCTACTTCAAAAGCTCCAACAATATTATTAGTCCCTTTTTGAAACCAAAGCACGTCAACTAATTGGATTGTATTAAGAGTCTCTTTATCTAGAGGAATTTCAGGAAATAAATTCAAACATAAGAATGAAAAGTTTGAATCATTGTAAGATTTTGATAAATCATTTCTGGCGCAGATAATATCATACCCTAAAGCTTTTCCTATTTTAAGTAAATGGTATTGCATTTCGGAATGCAAATTTTCTTCTTTCTTTTCTTCAAGAATTTCTTTTTGGCGTTTATGAAAAACCGATTCTAACTTTTTTCTTTCATCATCTGTAATATATTCATCATTTCCAACTAAAAGTCTTTGAGTCCCGATTTCAAACAACATTCCTGCAAAGGCACCCAAATCAAGAGAAAATTCGTGTTGATATTTTTTATTAGTTTCTACTATCACTTCTCTTATTTTTAAATAATCCTCCCAAGAACCAAGTTTCTTTTTGTCCTTGAATAAATAATTAAACCCTTTGATGATTGCCGTATTAAAAGGGGGAATAATTGTCGGATGAAGAAAATATAAAATACTGGCAACCGCTGGACCAAGACCTTTAATTTTATAAGAGTCTAGTTTGATTATTTCTTTAGTTACTTGCTCTTCTTTTGTAGCGTACAGGGCATTTTCTAAAAATTGACCAAAAGCTGTTTTATTATTTTCATTTTCGTAAATATCAGGAATCCTCAACTTTGGTTTCCAATAAAAAGGATGTGCCGCCCCTTCAAAAACTTGTTTCTGTTCAGTTATGCAAGTAAGAACAAATTCTAATGAACTACCTTTAAAATCATTCCCAAACTTCTTTTGTTTTATATCTTCTATAACCTGTATTACACCTCGCTTAATAGAGCGGAATGCTTTTAGTCTGTCCTCATTATTGACGAACCAAGTATTATAGACTGATTCTTTGTCGTCTTTATATTGTTTGATAATCGAGTTAAAATTTATTTCCATATTCTTTATCCGTTTCCATCTAACATCTAAAAATTTTACCACTTTTCTTTATCAGTTATTTCTAAAACGATTTTACCTTGATATATTCGATTTTTATTGTGTGATAAGTATTTGTTTGCAATCATTTTTTTGTTTCAACTGATTTTTCTTTGATCACAACATTTCCCGTTAAAGCAATTTTTATTGTTGGATTCTTTGGATCATTTGTTTCAATGTAAACTGTCTTGTTTTGTTTCCCGGATCTTTCTTTAGAATCAAATGTAACTTTTATCTCTGTTGATTCACCCCTCTTTAATTCATTCTTTTCAGACGCTGCTGCTGTACATCCGCATGAAGCCCATACTTTCTTTATTTTTAACAGATTGCTTCCTTCATTTGTAATAACAAAATATATTGTAACAACCGAGTCTTGAATAATATCTCCAAAGTCATACGCCATCGGTTTTACTACAGCTTTGGGTTCTAATTTGAATTGCGCGAAGGCAAAACTTGTAAACACAAAAACGAACAGAACAAGCGTAAGAATTTTTATTTTACTCGTATTCATTTTATACTCCACTTTATTTATTATTAATTTAAAATCATTTATTGCATCTTAATAAGTCTATAGAGTCGGTTTGATTGACCGGCTCCAACATTTTTTATAAATCCTTCACTTTATGATCGTGTTTAATTAGATTCTCTTTTGCTTTTTCAAGAGTTACTTCTTTTAATTTCATTCCGCATAAAGGGCATTCACCGGCTTCATCTGAAATTACATTCCAGTCCATAGTATCCTGGAATACTTTTTTATCTCCGTTTTTATCAATAGCCATTAAATCTATTTCTCCTTCGCGAACTAGATTGTCTTTCTTCATATCCATTTTATCATGATCAGCAGGCTTCATATCATGGTTCATCATTTTTGAGTGATCCATTTTATGACCGTCCATTTTACTGTGGTCCATCATGTCGTGGCTTTTCTTATTCATAGCTTTTTGAGCTTCTTCGATTGATACTTCTTTTAAATCCATTTCACACTTGAGACATTTTCCCGGTTCATCGGCAAGTTGATCTGCACACATAGAGCATTGATAAACTTTCCCATCTTTGTCCTTATCAACCTCATCAACATTTATTCGGGAAACTGCGGTTGTTTCTGTTCCTTTTTTACAGTTCATAGATTTTTCGGAAGCGCTTTTATTTTTGCAACAGTTCATCTTTTTCATTTCATGTTTTGTAGAATCTGATTTAGCTGTTTCTTGAGCAACAGCTTGAGTGGAAATTGCAATAACGATAAAAAAGATTAGTGAAAGAAATATTTTGATTTGAGAATTCATTTTGTCTCCTAGTTTATTTTGTTAACAGCATTTTTTTTGTTTGAGTGAAACGATCTGTTTCTAATCTATAGAAATAGATGCCACTGGATAATTGAGAATTTAGAATGGAGAATTGAGAATTATAAAAACCCGGCTGCATGAATTCATTAATAAGAACAGCGACCTCTTTACCTAAGGCATCATAAACTACAAGGGAAACATTTTGTTCTTCCGGGATTGAAAAGGAAATTATAGTTGACGGGTTAAATGGGTTTGGATAATTCTGCATCAATTTGAATTCAGTGGGAACAGATGTATCTTCTTTTATATCCGTAGTTGTTGAAACATTAAATTCAATTGGAATCGAAAGCCCGCCATGATGAGGATCGTTTAGAGAAATGGTGGTATTATATTTTCCTTCTATCATATTAGATGCATCAAAGGTAAGAATAACAGTTAGAGTAGCATTTCCTCCAACGCTTCCAATCGGAGGCGAACCTTTTACCCAGCTAACCGGAATTGTGAATGAATAACTTAGCGGCGAAGCGATAGAGTTGCTTATATGCAACTCTACCGTCTTTGTGCCTCCTCTAACCACCGTTTCCTTAAATGAGGAAGGATGATTAGATAAACTTGCAAATAAGTTTATTGATGTAAAGCAGAGTATGAAAAACGTTATTGATTTTATTTTTATCAGTTTCATTCTGTGTCCACATATTTGGTTTTGCGATTTCTACTTTACCTTAAAATCATTCTCTTCAAGATTCTTTTTGGCTTCCTCAAGCGTTACTTCTTTCAACTTCATTTTGCACAGCGGGCATTTACCCGGTTTATCGGAAATTACATTCCAATCCATCTGATCTTGATATACTTTTCCATCTTTGTTTTTGTCGATTGCTTTTAAGTCTATCACACCTTTTCGAATAACTGTTGAATCTAAAACAGAAAGTGTTTCGTGCTTCATATCCTTCATGTCTTTCATACCTTTCATATCGTGGGAAGGCATAGTTGTTTTTTCTTTTTTTGCATCTTGTGAAAAGATTGTGTTGCTGTTTAGTAATAAAAATGAAACGATTAAAAGCATAATGACTTTTATAGCACTTATTTTATTACTCTCTATCATTATTATTCTCCTTATAAAATATTGTTGATGATTTATTTTTCATTACTTAACCACATTACATTTTCATTCCTTCCATACCGTCGGAAGAAGATTTCTTTTTTTGCGGCTGCGAAGTTCCGCCGTGCTGATGATCGGTCGGCATTCCGGTTTTAAGCTGGCTTTCGGAGTCGATTAGGAAGCCGCCGGTTGCTGCAATTTCATCGCCTTCATTTAAGCCGGAAAGGATTTGATATTTATCTCCAAACCGATTACCAATTTGAACGCTGCGTGCCTCGAACATTCCATCACCGGCTTTTGCCCATACCACTGTTCTTTTACCGGCAATAATAACTGCGTCTGCCGGAACAAGTAATCCTTGACCACCGGCGTTGATGAATACGGTTTCGCCATACATTTGCGGTTTAAGTTTACCGCCATAATAAGAAAATTCACTTCTTACTTTTACCGTTCTTGTTTGCGAATTAAGCACCGGATAGATGAAAGTAACTCTGCCGTTAAACTCTTCACCGGGATAAGCGCGTAAGCGAAGTTTAACCGGACTACCAACTTTTACATTCGCCAAATTATTTTCATACACTTCAGCGATATTCCAGAGAGTTGAAAGTTCGGCAACATCATAAATTGCAGTTCCTTCATTCACATAAACGCCCTCTTGAACTTTCTTTTCGATCACCGTTCCGCTAAAAGGTGAGAAGTATGTAAGAGTGATGTTTATCTCCCGCATTTTCTCAAGCGTTTGAATTTGTTCTGCCGTCAATCCGAAAATTTCCAATTTCTTCTTTGAAGCTTTCAAAAGGGAAGTCGAGTTTGACGAATTGTTCAGCGCAATCAAATATTCATTCTGCGCTTGAACCAAATCCGGACTGTAGATTTCAAACAACGGCTGACCTTTCTTAATATAATCGCCGGTTTTATCAACAAACAGTTTTTCAATTCTTCCGTTGAACCGTGCAGAAATTGTTTTGCGGTTATTCTCAACAAAATCCATATAGCTGTAAGTTGTAACTTGTTCTTGAAGATTTTCTTTCTTCACAACAAACGTGGAAACATTTGCATAAATTTGTTTTTTACCGGTAAGTGTAACCATGTTTGCCATATCTTTACCGTTTGTTGGTTCTTCTTTTTCATCTGCAACTTTTTTGATTAGATCCATTCCGCAGATAGGGCAAGCGCCCGGTCTATCCATGCGAATTTGCGGGTGCATTGTGCAAGTCCAATAATCTTTTTGTTTTACAACTGTATTTTCATCCTTGCCGCTTTCTTCGGATTTTGAGCAGCCGGCTATTACAAATACAAACAATATTAGTAAGCTAATAATCAATTTCGTTTTCATGATTTATTCCTTTTTTTAATTAAGCTTATCAATGATGGGAGATGGAAGATGGTAAACGGAAAATGGAATTTCCCAAACATAAAAGCTCTTTCATTATTAATACTTTTTTGATGATGAAATTTTGATTGATGAGAAAATTTGTTTTAACTGATTACTCTCATCTAATAATTTTATTAATTCGCTGTTGCTTTGTGAATCTTGTAAAACTTCATTTAAGATTCTAAACCAATAATTTGATTCCCGAATTTCTTTTAAGACGATACCAATTTTATGCGAAAAATCTTTTTTTGATTCTGCGCCTTGGGCTTCCTCATAATTTGCACCGACAGATGTTGCTGCTTTAGCAAGTTGATATGTTATCACAGAATAGATTTTATCCTTTGGAAGTTTTCTCAAGAACTTCAGCGTTGAAACTCCGAAATCAAAAGTCCGTTTTAATAATTCTGCTGTTTTAGCATTCATTTTTAATTCCACTCAATTAATTAAACAATTTTCCATTTACCATCTTCCATTTACCATCTTCCATCTACCATCTTCCATTTACCATTTACCATTTTTCCCTCCAACCATCAATTCAATTTCTGCAAGGGACATCTGCGTATCGGCTTGAGACATGTAAAAATTCATCTGCTGCATTAACAACATACGGTAAGAATCAATTACAGTTGTAACGCCGGTTCTGTTATTCTGGTATGCCGAGACTTGCGATTCAGCCGCCTTGCTATAGAGCGGAACAACTTTATCGTTGTAGAGTTTTGTCAAATCAACCGCGGTATTATATTTGACAAGAGCTGCTTTCAATTGAGAAGTTATCTCGCGCTGCATATCGGATTTTTCATATTCAATGCTGCTGATTCCGGCGTATAACTCTTGTTCCTTTGCTTTGTATTTGTTGATAGACCAGGGCGCAAAGGGAAGATTGATAGAGAACATCAGCGAATACATTGTTTCTGTTTTCGGATCGAGCATTGAAAGATCACTTCTAGAAGTTAAGATCATTCCTCGCGGCATTCTCATCAGCATTCCTTGAACCATTAAGTCAGGAATCAACTCACGATTGTTGGCATCAATCATTGCCTTGTTCATTTCAATCATGCTTTTCATTTTTTTAAGTGTTGGATTAGAATAGCCGAGCAGCTCTTCCAATTTTGATTGAGAAGATGAAAGTATATCCGCTGAAAAATCTGTAACAGCATAAACTTCTTTCGAATCAAGATTACGCCCGAGAAGTTTGTTGATTTTGTAAATCTCAGCTTCTTTTTGTTTCTCCAGAATCAAAAGCTGGGTTTCGTTAGACGCTATTTCGCTTTGAAGCGTAAGAAAATCCGCTTGATTGATCTTGTTTGTGTAGTAAGATGATTCAATCGATTTTATTACATCGTTAAAGAGAGCAATATTTTTCTTCTGGACTTCGATTTTTCTGTCAATCAGCCAAAGCGTGTAGTAAGACATTTTTACTTGGGCGGTGAGATTGATTTTATATATCTCATAATTGTTACCTTCAACCAGAGTATTCTTTCTCTCAACTTCCGCCATAGCATTTAACTTTCCGCCAAGAGGAAACATTTGCGATAGTGCTAAATTGTTTGAGTTGGATTGGTTAAGAATATCCAGTTGATTTGTCGGCACTTGGGAAAACTCAATCGAAAGATTAGGAGCCGGTAGAGTGTTGATAGACTCGGTTCTCTTTTCCGATGCAGTGATTCTGTATTGAAGCGATTTCAACTGCGGATTATTTTTTATGGCTTCCGCTACCAAAGAATCAACCGACTGTGCGTTTATCGGGCTAATAGATAAAAAGAAAAAACTTACCGCAAAGACCGCTGAGAAAAAAGCAGAGTTACGCAAAGATTTTCTCATTTGATTATTCTCCATTCTCAATTCTCCATTCTTCATTAATAATTCTTCACTCTTCACTCTACGTTCTACGCTCATATTATTCACCCTCCTTCATCCAATCGGCCATTTTAGATAATTCTAATTTTCCTTTTTTGAGAGCGTGTTCTTTCATCATTGTAAAAAGAATTGGCGTAACTACAAGGACGTGAATAGCGCTTGTAAGCAAGCCCCCAATCATTGGAGCTGTCAACGGTTTCATAACATCGGAGCCGGTGCCGGTAGACCACATAATCGGAATGAGTCCAACCATTGCAGTAAAGACGGTCATTAATTTTGGCCTTAATCTTAAAACAGAACCTTCAACTGTTGCCTCGTAAATATCTTCGTTTGTAAGTGGTCCGCGCAATCCTTTTTGATGAGCGCGTAATTTTTTATCCAGCGCCTCATGCAGATAGACCACCATTATAACACCGGTTTCGGTTGCGATTCCATACAAGGCAATAAATCCAACCCAAACGGCAACAGAGAAATTGTAGCCAAGAATATAGATCATATACATTCCACCAATGAGTGCAAATGGAACCGAAAGCATTACTACTCCGGCTTCCACATAATCTTTAAGGGTGAAGAAGAGAAGAAAATAGATCAGTAAGAAAACAACCGGCATAATGATCTCAAGTGTCTGCTGTGCACGGACTTTGCTTTCATACTGTCCGCTCCATGTATAAGAATAACCGGCTGGAAGTTTCAGTCCATCTTCGATAACCTTTTTCGCATCAACCATAACGCTGCCCATATCGCGTCCTCGTGTGTTCATAAAAACTATAGAACGAAGCATTCCGTTTTCGCTGCTTATCATTGGAGGACCGGTTACTAATTTTATATCTGCTAATTCAGCCAAAGGTAGATAAGTAACAGCGTTTTGATTTACACTTGTAAGTGATAAATCATTTTGTGTGTTTGGCGCTTGCGGAACAACGCTTGCTTGGTTTGAGCTTCCCATAGAAGAAGACATTCCGCCGGAGCTGCTTTTACCCATTCCACCGCCGCTCATTGAACTTGAGGATGATTGAGCAGCCATAGGGCTTGATAATGCAACCGGAACGATTAAGCTTTTCAGCTCCTCAATGTTATCACGGTAATCTTTTTGATAGCGCATTCTAATCGGGAAGCGCATTCTTCCTTCGATAACGATTCCAAGATTTTGACCGCCGATTGCAGTTTCAATTATGTCTTGAAGATCCCGGATGTTCACACCGTAGCGGGCGGCAAATTCACGTTTGACTTGTATATCTAAATAGTAACCATTCTGAACGCGTTCGGCAACGATATCTGCCGCGCCTTTAACTTTCTTTAATAGTCTTTCAGCTTTGATGGCGTATCTTTCGAGAGAATCTAGATTGGGACCGAAGATTTTAAATCCAATATCCGTTCTAACGCCGGTTGAAAGCATATTTATTCTGTTAATGATCGGCTGAGTCCAGCCGTTACGCACACCGGGTATTTGTAATTTGGCATCGAGTTCGGCAACAATATCTTGTTTGGTTATGCCGGGGCGCCACTCATTCTTTGGTCTGAGTAAAATAATTGTTTCAATCATATTAAGCGGTGCGTTGTCCGTCGGAGTTTCTGCGCGTCCGGTTTTACCAAGCACGTGATGAACTTCCGGAATCGACATAATAATTTTGTCTTGCACTTGTAAAATTCTAGTTGCTTCCGCGATTGATGCGCCGGGTAATGTTACGGGCATATAAAGAATAGAACCTTCATCGAGCGGTGGCATAAACTCGCTGCCGGTGTTAAGAATCATCGGAACAGTTATTAACAGAGCAATCACATTTACTGCGATTGTAATTTTTCTATGTTTGAGCACCCAGTGAATTACCGGTGCATATAGCTTAATGAAAAACTTTGTGGTTGGGTTTTTCTCTTCCGGTTTGAATTTACCGCGCATCAACATAGTCATCAAAACGGGAATGAGAGATATAACTACAATTGCAGATCCGATCATAGCAAAAGATTTTGTGTAAGCGAGCGGATGGAACATCTTACCTTCTTGACCGGTTAGCAAAAATACCGGTAAGAATGAAGTAAGTATAATCAACTCTGAAAAGAAGATTGCTCTACCAACTTGCTTTGCAGAATCAATAGAAATTTTTTTGTATTCATCCGGTGTCAAATGTTGTTTCTCTTCCAACGCCTTCGCAAGATTACGGTATGCATTCTCCACGAGCACAATTGAGGAATCTACTATCACTCCCACGGCTAAGATAATTCCACCAAGAGACATTATATTTGAAGAGATTCCAAAGAGATACATTAGAATAAATGCAATGAGAATTGAGATAGGAAGCTCTATTAAAATTCTTACAATGCTTCTAAAATGAAGAAGGAAAATCATAACCATAATTGAAACAGTTATAGATGCTTCAAGCAAAGCTCTTTCCAAAGTACCCACGGCTTCTTTTATCAATGTGCTTCTATCATAAGAGGTTACAATTTCAACCCCGGGAGGAAGACCGGGAGAGATTTCTTTAATTTTTTCTTTAACCCGGTCAATAACTCTTTGTGCATTCTCGCCGGTTCTCATAACTATAATTCCGCCGGCGGCTTGTCCTTCTCCGTTCTTTTCCAACGCACCGCGTCTTATATCTCCACCTAAAGAAACCGATGCAATATTCTTAATAAGGATGGGAATTCCATTCGATGCTGTTTTGATTACAGTGTTCTCAACATCTTCTTTTGATTGAATGTAACCTTGTCCCCGCACAAAATATTCTGCGCTGCTTACCTCCAAGATTTTTCCGCCAACTTCATTATTGCTTCTTTGAACAGCATTAACAACATCGGAGACAGTTAAATTATAAGCACGGAGATCGGTAGGGTTCACATTTACTTGATATTGCTTAACAAAACCGCCGATGCTTGCAACTTCTGCTACTCCGTCAACGGAAGTAAGTTTGTAACGTATATACCAGTCTTGTAAAGAACGTAATGTTCCTAGATCGTATCCTTTACCCTCGACTGTATACCAAAAAACGTGTCCAACGCCGGTTCCATCCGGACCAAGAGAAGGAACAACTCCGGAAGGCAATTGTGCTTGAATTGTGTTCATCCTTTCTAAGACGCGTGTGCGTGCAAAGTAAGTGTCAACACCGTCTTCAAAGACTACAAAGACGAAAGCCATGCCGAACATTGAAGTTGCACGCACAGCTTTTACCTTAGGCAATCCTTGTAAACCTGAAACGATAGGAAATGTAATTTGGTTTTCAATAATTTGAGGGGAGCGTCCCATCCACTCAGTAAAAATGATAACTTGATTTTCCGAAAGATCGGGTATGGCATCAACAGGCAAATTAATAACGCTGTAGATGCCAAAACCAATGACTAGCAAATAAATCAGAATTACAATGAATCTGTTGCTGGCAGACCAATCAATAATTTTTTCTATCATTTAATTCTCCATATTATTTAGTATTTCTTTTTCTGGTCAGAAATCTTTTACTTAACCTTCTGAGATTATTATTATACATAATAGAATTATGTTTATCCTTATCCGCTGAGTAAAGTACAATAAAACAAATGTAAATAAGAACTCCCACTAAAACGAGGTATATAGCAAATATTAATAGTTGATTGACCATTCTTTTCTAATTTTTTCAAGCATTAGACAAGGATTGTGCCAGTTCCAAACTGCGTTTTTACTCTTGTTTCTGAACTATACTATCGAAGATAATTAAGTTTCTTAAAGATTTTTTAATTTATTTAAGAAAGCTCTTCTAAACCGTAGGTTTTGATTTTACTGTAAAGTGTTGGACCATTGGAGAAAAAATTAAAATTGGCAGAGTAACTATGAGCGAGATCCAAAATCTCTTTCTGTAATCGCCGATCATTGAAGAATGACCGGCATGATTATGATTATTAGAGTGGTCGGCGGGCACAGAACTTTTTTTATCATCATGCCGATGAGAAGCGTTTTCATTCATCTTGTGATTATTCTGATGAGAGCGATGATGAGTATGATCGTCATGCGAATGTTCGGAATTTTCAGGATGATGAGATTTATGACCTTCAATAATCACTCCTCAAATTACGTAACATCAGTTAATAAGAAAACGGGATGTTCAATGAAAGCATCGCAGTGTTAGTCTGTGTATCGTAGCGCAACGAGATATTCTGATTATATCGTTCAGCCGAATACCCTGCATCAAATGCGCTAATGATCTTTACGATTACATATCCCGTCAGCAAATAATAGAACTGGTTTCGCTCTGTTGTAGTCCATGAAGGACGATAATCTGTGCCATAATAATTTGAATAATTATGCATTCCCCACGACCAGCCATTGCGTCCGAGCAAAACGGCTGCCGGTATAAAAAGAGCAAGTTCTGCTG
>JBBAAM010000053.1:0-25742 GCA_041658245.1 Melioribacteraceae bacterium | reverse complement strand
CTCTTGATGCAATGAAATATTTAAATCTGCTTGGATTTGAATCGGAACGGCCCACAATAAAAAACGTTGACGCAGCAGATGACGGTTACGGAAGAAGACTTGGACTGCATGCATATCGTTCTCATCCAATATTTGATGGACTAAACGGCGGGGCTTACATTTTCAATCCAACAAAAGATCAGAGAACTCGTCAAATTGGATTTTTCGAAAACTCTATTCCTAAAAACGGAAAAGTTATTGCAGTTGATTGGGCATACATTACCTTAAAAGAAAATGCAAAACTTATTATCGAACACGAAATTGGTAAAGGGAAAATTTTATCAATAGGTGCTTATACTTATTATGGATTGGAAAATAATAACCGCGCTCATCTGGAATTATTTACGAACAACTGTCTTAAATATCTTGCTGGTAGTTTGAAATATGAACCGACAAAAACATTTTATTGGAATTATTCTCCTGCCACAGTTTATGAATTAAAAAGAAAATCTGATCCGGTGAAATTCGATTCATCAAGAAAATGGGAAAGAAATTCTAATTCGATAAAATTGGAAAAAGAAAAAGGAACCGATAATTATTGGAATGTTGCAGGGCAAAAAATTCTTGTAATGGGAAAAGAAAAATCCGGCATTGATGAAATTTGGGCACATCCGTTTATGGCATTAAGGGACTATGAAGCAGGGCTTTTATTTGATGAAAAAGATTCGGTTGTTTGGTTGAAAAATTTCCAACCGAAAATTGAAGTAAGACCTGAATCCTTTTCGCGCATTTACAAAATTAACAACTCAACTCTTCGTGAAATTATTGTTGCATCAACCAAAGAATCTCAGGCTGTGGTTCATTATGAATATGAAGGTGTAACATCAGCGAAGCTTGTAATTAAATTTTACAGCAACTTCCGATTTATGTGGCCTTATTCCGAAAGAACAACCGGAAGTATCGGTTATTCTGTTAACTCTTCAGGCAATGCTTTCTCTTTCGTTGATAAAAATAATTTTTCTTTACTAGCCGGTTCGAATAGAAACTTTTCAAATTACATTATAGGTCAATACAGCGGATTTAAAAAATCCGCGTCAGAATTTAAAGGCATTAAAACAGACAAATTATTGGTCGGTGCATTTGCAGAGATTGATCTAAAGAAAAAAGATTATGCCGATTTTGTTGTTAGTGCTTCAATGGAAAGCCATTTGACTTATGATATGTTATCACCGGAAAAAATTTATAAAGATGCTTTAAGCTATACACAAAAATTTTTGAACAACTCATTAATGATAACAACACCGGATAAAGATTTTAACGAAGGATATAAATGGGCATTGATCGGTACGGACAGATTTTTTGTTAATACTCCGGGACTTGGAAAATCTCTTGTGGCAGGATATTCAACAACAGCGCAAGGATGGGACGGCGGACACAAAGTTAACGGGAGACCCGGTTACGGTTGGTATTTCGGCCGCGACGGATGCTGGAGCGGTTTTGCTCTTTTGGATTATGGCGATTTTGAAAAAGTGAAATCAGTGCTTGAATTTTTTAATAAGTACCAGGATCTATCGGGTAAAATTTTTCACGAGTTAACAACATCGGGGGCTATACATTATGATTCATCGGATGCAACACCGCTTTATATAATTCTTGCCGGAAAGTATTTGCATCATACGGGTGATGTTGAATTCATCAAGAAGAATTGGTCATATATAAAGAAGGCAATTGATTTTTGTTATTCAACCGATACAGACGGAGATCATTTAATTGAAAATACAAATGTCGGGCATGGCTGGGTTGAAGGTGGCGGACTTTATACGGCACACACGGAAATTTACCTTGCCGCTTGCTGGGCAGAAGCTCTTAGGCAAGCAAGTTATATGGCAGAACAAATTGGACTGAGTGCAGAACGTAGAACGTATAGAGATGAGTTTGAAAAAGTTAAAAAAATAATTAATACAGATTTTTGGAACGAGCAAGAAAACTTTTTAAGCTTTTCGAAATTGAAAAACGAAAAATATAATTCAGAAAAAACAGTTCTTTCCGCAGTACCGGTATATTTTGAAATGATAGATTCCGCGAAAGCAAAAAAAGTAGCGGATGCTTATGCAGAGAATTATTTTTCTTCAGATTGGGGAGTGAGAATATTGCGCGAAGACAGTCCAATTTTCAATCCGCGCGGATATCATACTGGAAGTGTTTGGCCTTTGTTTACTGGCTGGGCTGCACTTGCTGAATTCAAGAATGAAAATTATGTGCAAGGTTATTCTCATATAATGAACAACTTACTCGTCTATAAAAATTGGCAGCTTGGATTTGTTGAAGAAGTGTTAAACGGCGCTGAATATAAACCAGGAGGAGTTTGTTCGCACCAAGCATGGAGCGAGACCATGGTGTTGCAGCCTACGATAGAAGGAATGCTTGGATTAGAAGTTGATGCGGCAAATAATAAAATAAAATTTTCTCCGCGTTTACCGGCAGATTGGGATTTTATCAAAGTGGAGAGAATAAAGATCGGAAATGATTTTATTAATTTTGAAATGAAGCGAATAAATGGAAAATATTTCTACAACTTTACACCCACTTCATCTAAACAGATCCGCATCGAATTTTATCCTTTATTTCCGCTTGGAACGGAATTTCAAAAAGTGGAAATAAATGGTAAACCGACTGAAATAGAGAAACAAAATTATAAGTCAATAAATCTTTCATTCGCGTTGAATAGAACATCGAAGATAGAAATTGATTATAAAAACGGTATTTCTGTTTTACCTGTTGTTTCTCATCCAATGCCGAATGACAAATCCGAAGGTTTTAGAATTCTTTCCGATAAGTTGGAAGGAGACGCTTATATAATTGAAGTCCAAGGAATAAGCGGTACAACGAAGACACTGGAAGTTTATCGAAACGGAAAAATTGAAAAAGTTGAAGTTAAATTTGAAAAATCAGATAACAAATACATCAATAAAACGGTTAAACTAAAAATAGAACGCTGATTATTATGATTGTCTATGATTTATTAAGATCATAAACGAGCATAATTATCATAGAAAATCTGCGTTCCATTCAACAAGGCAGCTATGAAAAAACTTATTTTATTTTTTTTTATCACCAAATTAATCTTGGCACAACAACTCAAAGTTTCCGATCCTTATCTGGCATTCAAAGCAAAACAAAACGATCCGCTTTATACAACGTACACTGCAGCAATGGAACGATCAAGATTGTACGGCGACAAAGGTTACAAGATGGATAATTACTCGGAACATCTTCCGATCAATTATAGTGGAGATCAGGCAGGAAAATTTTATTGTATTTGGAAAGTTGATCAGGTAATTGTTATGAACACCGGTGAGTTCTATGAAAAACCGGTTGTTACTTCTTCATTCCCCGATATGATGATTATGGAATATTCTCCGTTCAAAGGAATAAAAGTACAGGAAACTTTTTTTGTTTACAGCTCTTCCATCGCTCTTGTGAATCTGCAAATCAAAAACACGGATAAAATAAATCACAACATTGAATTGTATCCGGTTCTAGAGATCGGCAATGATTCATTGTTTATCAAAGATTATGATAAAATTCATAATGGATATATAACCGAACATCATGAATCGAAATACAGATTAATAAATTCTCTCTATAAGAATGCACCTTACCCAACGGAAACACGAGATTACTTTACTTCCAACTTTACTGCATATTCATATGGTGGCTATCACAAATCTCTCGAAGATTTTTACATTACGATCAAAACAGATTTTTATGCCGAGAAAAGGAACGATTCACTCAATCACAAAAAAGAAGGACTGGTAAATTTTATTTCTCTTCACGGGAAATATTCTTTGAAACCGGGCGAAGAAATTAATGTAAAGTATTTCCGCGGTTGGCAGGATCAAAAAGAAGATTTGCAAAAACTCGTTGAAGAAATCGAACGACTTAAAACCGAGCCGCTTCAAAAATATGTTGATGCAAATGTGAAATTGTTTTCTCAAATCCCACGCATCAAATTCAAAACTCAGGACGAAAAACTTGTTTATCTCGGCGCATTCAACCTTGCACGAGGATGTTTTTATCCTCCAACGGAAAAGACTAATTATAATTTTTATGTTTTCTCACGCCAGCCCTTATGGGGCTGGGGACACGGACATCAAGTTCTTCATGAATCGCTAAGTATGCTCGCTTATGCATATCTTGATCCAAAGTCTGCAGAAAATTCTCAGCGCGTTTACATGGAACAGCAAAGAGAGGACGGATTAATTGCATACCGCCACGGTCCGCGCGGTTTGCAAGATTATCCTCACTTCAGTAAAGAGCTTAACAAAGAGATGTCAACGACATCAGCGCCTTTTTTCAGCTGGATAAATTGGGAAGTTTACAAGGTTAATAAAGACAAAAGATTTCTTTTGGATGCATACAATAGCGGGGAAAAATATATTAAATGGTTGATCAACAATCGCGATCTTGATAAAGATGGATTGTATGAATGGGGACCTTACGGAATTATAGAAAACGTCCGCGATTGGTATAATGCTGTATTTCAAGTGAGTGCAGAAAGATATCTCAACGTTGATAAAGAAGATATTTCCGATGAGCTCGAATGTCTTGATCTTACATTAATGATTGTAAAAGAAACTCGCACACTTTCTGAGATGGCAAAAGAACTTGGAATGAAAGATGCTTCGCGTGCATGGGTAAAAATTGCCGACTTAACTTCAGAACTTGTTAATCAAAAAATGTGGGATGACAGCAGCAAGTTTTATTATTCGATCAATAAGAAAGATCATTCATTCAAATATCTTACACGCGATTTACAGAGAATGGAGATAATTGGATTTCTTGCGTTGTGGGCAGAAGCTGCGCCTAAGGATAGAGCGGAACAACTTGTAAAACATTTACTCGATTCGAAAAAATTCTGGCGTAAGTATGGAATTCCAACTCTTGCCGCCGATGATACGTGGTACACTCCTTATGTTGATTACTGCTGCAAGTGGAATGGTCCTGTTTGGCTGTTGTGGGATTATATGGTTCTTGACGGATTGAAAAAATACGGTTACAACAAAATTGCAAATCAACTTGCAGATAAAATGATGCTTGCTGTTACAACACAATTAAAAAAGAATCATAATTTTTGGGAATCATACAGTCCGGATAATGAAGTGCTAAACTCTCCGCCAAATTATATTTGGGATTCAATCATGGCGAGGGTACTTATTGAGAAATATAAAAAATAGAACGCTGATTATTATGATCGATTAAGATTAATCATGATAAATCATAACCATCATAAAAAATCTGTGTTCCATTAAAAAATTAAAATAGAGAAGGGTCATGAAAAATTACAAATCTGTTTTTCTGTTGTTAACAATACTTTTGACGAATCTTTCAGCACAAACCGGATTGATCAACAAATTCGAAATCAAACAGAACAATCTAACTATCACACGTCCCGCACAACCAAATCAATATATGGATAAGATCGGGCAGAAAGCGGCGTTGCTGGGATATGAGAACGGCTCATTTGAACTGTGGATTTGGCCGTGGAAAGTTCTGCGCAATTTTGAAATACAATTCTTTGTTGGAACAACTACACAGCCGATCCTTGCAAAAGATATATTGAGAGATATTTCAGTTACGCCGGAAGCGACAACACTCACATTTGTTTACGAATCATTCACGGTGAAAGAAATAATATTTATCCCGCACGATAAACCCGGCGCAATAATCCTATTAGATGTTAACACAACAACACCACTTACAATCGTTCCCGGATTTATGCCTGTTATGCAGCCGCAATGGCCTGCGGGAATCGGCGGGCAATATAGTTACTGGGATGACGGAATGAATGCGTATGTAATTTCCGAATCTCAACAGAGAGGATTATTTTTATGCGGATCACCTGTTGCACAACAAATGGCTGCGCCGCCGGCACACATGTTTGCAGATAATCCGATTCAATTCAAAATAGAAATTAAACCCGGCGATGCAAAAAATAATTTTATCCCAATAGCAATTGCCGGAAGTCCCGTTAAAATAAAATATGATTCAGTGAAAGCAGTTTATAAAAATCTTCTTGGCAACATTGAAATGTTCTACAAAAAGAATTGTGAGTATTACGAGAATCTCCGTAGCTCAACAGTAGAAATTATTACACCGGATGAAAAATTAAATCTTGCTTTCGAGTACGGAAAAGTTGCTCTCAATAATTTGGTAGTTGATAATCCAACTCTCGGAAAAGGTTTAGTTGCAGGTTACGGATTAAGCGGCGGTGGTGGACGACCGGGATTTGCGTGGTACTTCGGTGGTGATGCATTCATCAATTCTCTTGCAATAAACAGTTACGGTGATTATTCAACCGTACGTGATGCGCTTGAGTTTACACAAAAATGGCAGAGGCAGGAAAACTTTCCGATAAGAAAAAAGAATCCAAACGATAAAGTGATTGATGTGGGAAAAATGGCGCACGAACTTTCTCAAAGCGATGGATTGGTTGATTGGTGGAATGATTATCATTTTGGATATAATCATGCGGATACTTCTCCGTGGTATTTAGTTGCGATTGGAGATTACTTTAGAAAAACCGGGAATATAGAGTTTATAAAAAAAAGCTGGAAGTCAATTGTGCAAGCATATAAATGGAGTTTAAGCAAAGACAGCAACGGAGATGGTTTGATGGATCTAAAAGGTGCCGGGCTCGGTGTTCTTGAATTTGGTTCGCTCGTAAAAATTTTTAATGACAACTACACACAAAGTTTATGGACACAAGGAATTAAAGAAGTAAACTTGATGGCAAAGTACGTTGGTGATAAAGAAATTGAAACTGAAACGGAAAAACTTTTTCCGAAAGCACAGCAAGCATTAGAAAAAATATTTTGGATTGATGATCTTGGTTTCTACAGTTTCGGAGCCGCCGAAGACGGAAAGCAAGTCAGAGATAAAAATATTTATTCTTCCGCTTCAATTCTTTTTGGTTTGATGAACAACGAGCGGAGTGTAAGTACAATCAAAAAATTTAATGAAAGCGATATGGTTACGGATTGGGGTGTGCGAAATCTTTCGAATAAATCTTCTATGTACGAACCGACTAATTATAATTATGGAACGATATGGCCGTTCACCTCTTATTTTATTGGTGCTGCGCAATTCTATACACATTTTAATCTTCAAGGTTTAGAAACTGTCCGCAAGACGGCTCAACATGCATTCGATTATGGAACCGGAATCGTTCCGGAAGTTTTTTCCGGTGATATTAACACAAAGCTAGGAGAAGCTTATCACGATCAAGGATTCAGCATAAGCGGTTATGTTTTTCCGTTAATGCAAGGATTGATTGGACTCAATGTTGATGCACTTAATAACAAAATTACTCTTGCGCCCAAATTACCGGCTGATTGGAATTTTTTGAAAGTGAATAATATCAAACTTGGAAATACAGTGGCGAGTGCAGAGTGTAGAGTGCAGAATGGTGAAATGAAATTGCTAATAGATGTGAATAGTGAAAAAGAAATCGAATTCGAATACAATCCAGATTTTGAATTAGGTGTTGAAATTAATTCCGTAATGTTAAATGGAAAGAAGTTGGACTATGAATTGGAAAAACACGAGCAGGCTTATCAGCTTAAAACAAATTTCAAAGCTAAAGAGAAAGATGAATTAGTAATCAATTATAAACCATCAATTGGAATTTATTTGCTCTCATCAACTACTCCGATCGGTGCGACAAACGAAGGACTGAAGATTATTTCTCAAAAGTTAGATGGGAAGAAACTTATAATTAGCTGCGAAGGTAAAGCGAACAGAAATTATGAGTTAGGAGTTATGAATTATGAATTAATCGGGAAAGTTATCGGTGCGGAATTTAAAGAGGGTAAATTAATTATTAACATTTCCGGCAGCGGAGAAGAATTTATTAAACATGATGTTGTAATTGAAAAAAAATAACACCGGAATAAATCAACAACTCATACACAAGGATAGGACAATATCAACAAAAAAATTTTATATTTTATAAAATCGTATTAGGAAGAATAGATCTATTTTAATAAATTTTAGTTGTGACAGGCAGTGATTACGAATTATTTTTATTTATAGGTGCATGCTACCAATAACTTTAGAAATCCCAAATCAAATCAATCTTTTTCAAACAAGAGAGAGCAGCTTCCCTCATTTTGAATTGCAAGTTATTAATGAAGGACTTTTCCCTGAAGTCCGGCTTTATTACTTAGAGAATAAAAAAGCGCGAAGAACAAAAGTACATGGGAAAAAATATTTAAGGGAAAAATATATTTCTTCTTTAAAAAGGAATGGCAGCTCGCTATCTGTCGAATATCCGCATGTAATTAAGTTAGCAGTTTGATTTAGTTTCAACAAAAAAATCTTTTCGAAAAGGCACAAATCGAATATTCTCTTTTCATTCTATAATTTTCAACCGAAAAAATGATCATCTTATTTATTCTTCGCGGAACAAAGAGGCATTCTGGTTCATCTAATGTGTGTAAAAGATAGTTCGACTAGGAAACCAACTATGAAAGTTAATGATAGCACTTTGATTACTATTGAGAAGTATTTTTATGAAGGGAAAATCTCACGTGTAGTGATCAAATCTCAGCAAAATAATTATTGGATGGATTTGCCGGTAAATTCTTTTTGGGCAAGATCATTTGTAACCGCAGTTATTTCTATGATGAAAGCTGGTTCAACAATAATAACTGATCTGAATATTGCTGTTGTAAAACAATAAGTGTTTTAAGTGTAAAAGTTATTAGTTCATAAATACAGTTAAAGAAAATGGAATTTAAAATTAAAGGACAAGAACTTCTTACCAAGATCGAAGAACTTATCAAAGAAGGAAATGCGCGACACATAATAATTAAAGACGATAAAGGCAGAACCTATATAGAAATTCCGGTTACAGTTGGTTTGATAGGGACTTTATTTGCGCCGGTTGTTGCCGCCGTTGGTGCACTTGCAAGCGTTGCAGCAAATTTTACAATTGAGGTGATTAAAAAGGAAGAGGAATAACAATCTTAAACCGAGAAGAATTAACAGCCCATCCCAACCCTTCCCGAAGGGAAGGGCTTTTTAAAAATTTGAGAGATTTTAAAATTTAATTTTTATCTGATAAAGTGAGGCATATCGAAAGGAATTTCGAGCGATAACTCAACAAGACCTTTCATCTCACCGTTCTTATAATACGGCGATTGGTAAATTAATTTTTTGATTCCGTTCTTTTCAATTGTGTAAACGTTTGGTTTCTTTTGATCCATTATTTGTTTTATCTTTTCATTTGATGCAGCGGTATGACATTCAAATAAATTTTTTCCGATCAAAGCATAACCACCGTCATCGGCAAATGTAGCTACTGATTTTTCATTCATATCAGTAATAATTCCGTTTTTGTCACACACAGTAACTGCTGCAGGAAATTCTTTTGTCCAATTCATTTGTTCTCCGGTTATTCTTTTTGAAATATAAACAGTTGCGACAGAGCAATCCGCAGTATGAAATTATTCCGGTCATTACTTTGCAATTATATATTTATAAATATCCAAACGCCGCGATGAAAAACGCTATTAGAGTTGAGTGACGAATTATACCGTAATTATTATAATATATCACCAGCCTCTAGAATAAACATTGGTTCTACAGCTAAATCTTTTATTGAGTTTATTCTTTCCCAATTATTTTGAACATTTAAAACGTCTATAATTTCAGTAGTAAATCCTCTTGATATTGTTTTACCAGTTAATTCATCTTTAAAACCAGACAGTTTTTGAATAGGTAATTCCCCAAAATATAATCTGCTTTCAACAATTAAATTCAATTTTATATTTAATTCTTGATAACGATTATTAGATTTAATTTTTGTTACACCTTTCGTTAATTCTAGGTTATCATATTTTCCAGCTTCAATTGGGTATTGATTATCGTTCCAATTCTTCTTCATTATATCATATATTGTCCCCAATTCACAGTCATTTGTATTGTATATCGTCAAACTCTGCGGCTCATTAAATGGGAAATCAACTATTTCAATATTCCCAGAAAAGGCAAAACTATATTTTTGGGGACCAATAAATTTGCATACAATAGGAATATATGCCATAACTTGCCAATCGTGGTCACCAGTATCAACTAGGCGATAAAGATTTAGACCAACTTTCTCACCTCTTCTTTTTGCAGTTTTTGTAAAACCGCTAGCTGAAACAACTACACCTTTATTTGCGTGAATATCTTGAATCATTCCAATAAACGCTTCAATATCTTTAACATCGACTGGTCTAGAATAATCTTTGCAATCAATAGCAACAAGAATGTCATAGTTACCAATTGATTGTCTCACTGAAATATCTATTTGTCTAATAGTTCCGGTTTCTTGACCAATAATTTTATCATCAAGTTTTACTACTGCGTCCGGAGCTAATTCTTCTTGCACTTTTTTAACTAGCTCTTCAAACCTTTTCCATTTCACAGAAGTCATAATTTATTCCTTGTCTCCGTGCCAACGCCAAGCTCTTCTAAAACCAAGTTTTTCAGCTTCTGCAACTGTTGATACATAGCATTCATTTCTTTCCTTTTCAATAGTTGTTCTATCGTATTGCTGATCAAATGGTAAATGATAGATTTTAGAACCATCGCGATAAGAAACATTACATTTTATAGAAGGATACTTCTTAAAAGGAAAATGATCTATTACATTAATACCTAGGATATTCGCAAAATCTCTTGCGGTTTCCGAAAGCGACGCAGAAGTAATAAGGGCTGCAGTAATCTGTTTATTTTTTAGCATCGTAGGGAAAAAATCCAATTGAGGAACAGTTTGATTGCTAACGTGCTTGATAAAATATTCTACAGTGGTTCCAAATAATTGGTTAATATGCTTCTCATGAATTGCTTTTTCCTCTCTCCAATACTTGCACTGAACTATTTCTATACTATTATTCTTTTTACAGATCAAATCTCGTCCAAGATCTTCCAATCCTTTTTCTATTCCTTGGTAGTATACAGAATAATCCTTTTGTTCGTATAAATAACCTATGTAGCGTTCATAATCCTTGCCTATTTGCCAAGGACTTTTCTTTTTAGTCCAAAACCTATCTAACGCTTTTTGGTTACGTTCAGTAACGGTAAGTTTTTCATATTCACCTTGAGTCAGATAAGAACGAACAGGGTCTATTTCCTCATCATCTGTTGCAGTTTGCTGGAATGTCTGCACTAGAAGTTCATCTATGTCTTCTCCTACAAAATCTGAAAGCCACGGAAACAATGCCTCATAGTATTTTATAAGATTCCTTGTTATAATAAATTTTTTATGAAATTCTCTTTTTTCGCGAGCAAGTTCTTTAACTCGTTCAGCACTTGAGATTGCGGGGCGTAATTTGTTTTGAAGAAACTCTGCTATTTTTAGATCACGAAATTCAAAATATTGAGAGATTGCATCTGCCAACCAAGGGAAGCCTAGTGTCTTTTCTTTGACAATTTTATCAATTGCGGATTCAACCGATTTGATTTTTTCTAGATTCTCATTCGTTTGGTTATAAAGTGATTGAATTCTATCACTGAGATTATCGACCTTAATAAGTTTGTCTATTAAGTTTTGCAATTGTGTCGAAAATTCTTTCATTTCTAATAACGTCTTCTAAAAATATATTTTCGTGGTTTATTGTTATTCCTTTTCCCCCTTTGTGCTGTCTTATCAGCTATTACGAATTGTTCCACCGACGGAAATTCTTGAGAGAATAATATTTTATACTTATCATCAATACGTGATAGTGTTGAAGAGTATAAAGAATCCAACCGATTTAATTCAGAATCTGCAACTAAAAAGTCAATTGAATTAATCTCTGGGGCTAGACTTCTCAAACGATTAAGATATTTAAAATAAGTAACAAGCTTATAAATTGTTGTGACAATGAATGCTATTAAATAAATTCCAACATAAAAGCTGATAAAGATTAGAATAGTTTCCAATATGAGAAACTCCTTTATTATTCAGTGCAAACGGTATAACTATTAATTAACCCACCATTATTTTTCTTTACAACATTTTAAGTAAAATAGTTTAGTTACTAAAAGAACAATTCCAAACTCACAGAATAATTTCTTATCGGTGCAATGTTACCGATGAACTCCACATAGTTGTAGTTAAAAATATTTTTTGCATTCAAATAAATTTTTGCCGGGACTGATTCCATTAAAAAATTATATCCGAAACTTAGATCGGTAACATATATCGGAACGCGCTTATCGCCATCTACAACTAAGGCAATCGGCGGTTGAGTTATTAAGTCATCTATCTCATCAATTCTGCTCATGTATCTAAAATCAATTCCAATATCGAAAGGAAATGGTGTAATTCTAACCTGACTGTTAAAAGAATGCTGCGGGCGGTATTTCAAAAATTTATCATTAGAAAGATTTCTTGCCCACATAAAATTATATCCGAGATTTACTGAAACAAGATCCGGCACTAAATAAAAATTAGAACCGACTTCAATCCCCTCGATTCTCGCTTTCGGTACATTTATAAATTGAATCTCTGCGTTCTTTGTCAAATTAGGTTCTATGTAATTGTTATAGTTTGTTAGATAAGCGGAAACATCAAGTGAAAAGAGTTTATCCGGTTGGTAATTACATCCGGCTTCGACCGACATACTTGTCTCGGCAGACAAATTAGTATTCCCGATGATTTTAAAACCACCCGTTACCGTAGTTGTATTGAAAACTTCCGATGGAGTCGGCGCTCTGAAACCGGTTCCGAAAGACGCCCGCAAAATAAAATCTTTAGCGGCTTTGTAATTAAATCCTAATTTAGGCGTTACGGCATTGGCATTGTTTAGAGAATCCAACTTCATGTAATCGTATCGTAAACCGATAGATGCAATTAAATTGGTAATTCCTTTGAATTCGATTTGTGAATAAACCCCAGCACCAAAAAATTTTGGACTCTGGAAAATGTTTGAAGATATTTTGGAGTATGACGCTTCAATGCCTGAAGTAAGAACTACGTTATTCGAAAGAATAATATTAGTAAGCAGTTCATTTCTAAAAAGATTTGCAGTAGATGTAGTTAGTTCAATACCTCTTCCGTCAAATTTTGTGTAATAAAAACTTGATTTCAATTCGGCATAAAAATCTTTGCTGAAATAGTGATGGTAAATTAATCCGGTTAGAAAACGGTTTGACTCTACAGTGTTGCCGTTATCTTCATCTTTTGGAACGAGCGCATTGCGTGAATCTTTCCAATATAAAAAGTTGCCGCGGTTCATGTTAAGATAATCGGCAAAAAAAGTTAATCGGTCTTGCAAGTTGATATCATAGTTTAATTTCATATAACCGAGATACCGTTTTGCATAATCGTTTTGGCGGTAACTCATGTTGTCGAATTTTTTAAAAGAAAAAGTATAACCAAGTTTTTCTGCCGTGCCGGAATGCGTAATCTCTAATCCGTAGAAATTGCGCATAGCGTCATCCCACTTCCAGAAATCATATGCGGGTTTATCGTACATCCCAATATAAGAACGGAAATGTGTGATTGAATTTTTAACATTTGATCTTGTTAAAATATTTATCACTCCGCCGATCGCAGTAGAACCATAAAGAGAACTTGCCGGACCTTTTATAATCTCAACGCGTTCAATATCGGCTGTGGGAATCAATTCCCAAACAATTTCACCTGTATCACCCGAGTAGATTGGAATACCGTTTACTGCAACTAAAACACGGGCGCCGGTTCCTTTACTGTATCCGCTTGAACCGCGAATGCTTGGCTGTTCAAGATTCATCTGCACTCCGGGCACTTTACGAAGCATGTCATCAAAGGTTAAGAAATTGTTGCGGGAAATAAAATCCGAAGAAATAATAGCTGTGCTAACTGTTAGATCCTGAACTTTCTGTTCGTATTTGCTTGCGCTGACAATTATTTGTTCTGTTTGAATCGCTTCTTCAGTTAATACTATTATTAATGGTTTTGTTTCTGAATCAAAAGAAATAGAAAGATTTTTTTTAGCAAAGCCGATCATAGAAACTTCCAACGTGTATTCTCCGTAAGGAATATTTCTAATTTCAAAACTTCCGTTACGCATTGATGCTGCACCATACTGAGTTCCGACAACAATTACATTTACACCTTCCAAAATTTCATTCTTATCGGTAATAACTTTTCCTTTGATAGAAGAAGTTTGAGCGAAGTTATAAACTGATGAAATCAACATTAAAGCAATTAAAAATTTTTTCATTTTATTCTCACTTTTATTTCACGCTTTGAAAATAAAATCCGGAAACGAAACTACTTTGGCGGTTGTGGCGGTGGATTGTTAAAATCAACATTGACATCAATCCCGGTGGTTATTTTCCCTTTTTGTAATGTCATTGTTCCGGGTTTTGATTTATCACCGTTATTATAATAAACACCCACAATAAACCAATCATCTCTATTAAGAGAAATACTCGGTGTTTTAGATTGAGCAACAACTATGTATTTGTATGTTCCGTCTGCAAGTGTAAAAGAGAAGAAATTATTCATAACTGAATTGTAAATAAATTCTTGACTCTTGTACGGGATAGAATCAACTACAAATGCAAGATTTTGAAATGAAAAATCGTCAACACTTTTTATCTCATTTTTAAATACAACAATATGAGTTCGTGTTATTCCGGCGGGCCAATTACCTGTAAAAGTAACTTTTCCACGGAAGCCGATTATTTCTGATTCAGGAGATTTTTCAGGTTCCGGTTCAATTCCTTTATCGCATCCGGAAATAAAATAGAGCATGCAGCAAATTATAAGTAACAAAAATGTTTTGTACATGACATCCTTCCATTCTTATAACACATCTAATATAATAGAACTCTAAGAACAAATCACCTTAGATTTGTATAATCACAAAAAATGAATTTGATTTTTATTTTGAGTAGATTTTTACAAAGTCAATTTATATTGTAATACTTGAATTTTCTACAACGAGGTTATTGCAGTGATCAGCAGCTATTCGAAATATGTGACCATCTTTTTTTCTGTCATATACGTCACCTCTGCTTTTATTTTTGCACAGTCTTTAGAATCTCGCCAAGAAATTTTGTTTAAGCAGATTAAAATTGAAGACGGTCTTTCACAAAGCACGAGTTATTGTATAATTCAAGATAAAAAAGGATTTCTTTGGTTTGGAACTGCTAACGGGTTGAACCGTTATGACGGATATAATTTTACTGTATTTACGGATCACCGGATTATTTGGTGGCAAAAGTTGTTTAAGCAAAATATTGGATTATTCGGAAAAAGAAGAATGCCTTATCAACAATTCCTCTGATTCTCTGTCTGAACAATTTTAATTTAGCATGAAAACTTTCGATAGCCGCATTGGTAGCTCCGTTCTCAAAATAATTTAAGATACCTCCGAGATGACGTTTTATTGTTTGCGCAGCTACTTTCATTTCTTTCAAAGTTAGATAAGCTTGGAGTGGATGTTGTACTTATGGATATTGGTCTGCCGGGTATGAGTGGTATTGATGGTATTGCCAAAGCAAAAAAAATAAAACTGGAATTAAATATTTTAATGCTAACAATTTATGAGGATAGTCAGTCGGTATTCAAAGCCTTGTGTGCCGGTGCATGCGGCTACCTTGTTAAAAAAACTCCCCCAAGCAGATTACTTGAAGCCATCAAAGATGCAAATGAAGGCGGAGCGCCGATGAGTTCATTGATCGCACGTCAGGTAATAAATGTATTTCGTCAAACACAGGGAAAAATTTCTGAAGAAAAAGAAATTGAATTATCAACTCGGGAAATTGAAGTGTTAACTTCATTATCTGATGGAAATAACTATCAAGAAATTGCAGGCCGACTTTTCATTGCTGTTGATACAGTCCGCCATCATATAAAAAATATATATCGAAAGCTCCATGTTCACTCACAATCGGAAGCAGTGGCAAAAGCCATCCGCAAAGGACTTATCTAGATACTGGATACTAGTTTTCGGAAGCTGGCAATAATTATTTTCTAATCAATATTTAATCAAGTATCCAGTATCCAGAATCAAGCATCCGGAACAACCGCATAAACATGTAGGTCAACACCAAATTCTATCACCTTTCTATAAAAAACCACACAATTGTGCGGTTTACAAACGCACATCAAATAATTAAATACAACCCAGAAAATGAGATAATCCAAACAAATAAAATAACAATCAATTAGGAAGGCAACATGGAAAATCTTAATCAAAGCAATAACCCAATTGCCGAATTGATCAGCGATGATCTCTACTCTCTGCTTACAAGCAGAGGGTTAATTGATGAGAAATCCGTACGTGATTATATCATCAGAAAAAAATTCAAGGATTTAAGAACCCAAAAAGTCAGTGCAAGTAATGCTATCGAATCTCTTAGAGAAGATTATCCTTATCTGCAATTTGATACGATCCGTAAAATAGTTTATCAACCAAGAAACTAACCAATAAATCTCCTCTTAGAAAAGCAACCGGAGTATTCTGATTTATTCTGCGCTCCGGTTTTTTATTTTTCATCTTCACATTCGCAGTCTTTTCCTGTCCTTGCTTTTTCAAACGCTTCTTTCCCTTCTTTGAAAGAGAAATAAGCAATTAAAAAAGCTCCGAGAGAATCGATCCCGCCCAATCCGGTTAGCTCATAACCAAGACTTGCAGCAAGAAGAATAATTGAAAGATAAAGACAAGTTTTTGTACAATTCGCATCAGCCACCAAAGCTCTTGAGTTCAATGCCTTACCAACTTTCATTTTGAAAAATATTAATGCAGACATTGTGATTATCGAAATAAGAGAAATCACAATTCCCCAATATGTTGTTTCCGGTTTATGGTTGATATAAATATTGAAGATTGCTGTTGCAGTCAAACCTGCTACTAAAATATAAAAAGCTGTCCCGGTAATTCTTAATGCAGTTTTTTCGAACTCATCCCGTTCTTCACCTTTATTTTTTATTCTTATCAGCATGTGCCAGATGCCGATACCGGATATGACTTCTACAAAAGAATCTACACCGAAACCAAAAAGAGAAATGGTTTCGTCATGTATTCCAAAATAGACCGAGATTAATCCTTCTACCAGATTATAAAATACAGTGATGATTGCAAGTATAACTGCATACTTGTACAAATTTGTTTTATCAGTTTTCAATTAAGCCAGTCTTTCTTTTATTTAAGATTAAGCAGGTAAAGATATTAGAGAACTAAAAATGAACGACATAAAAAGAATGACGGCAATAATACTCAATACCATCAGAACTAATTGGATAATGATTAGGATTTTGATGATACGGAAATATTTTCCCTGTTGTTCAAAACCCAAACGAAGTGAGGCAACGTTATTAGTAGTTCTAAAAATTGAAAATTGATCCGCCGCTTCACGTATCCGCATTCCAATAAAAATCATAGGCACACCGATCAATGCACCAATGATCGTTAAACAATTAATTGCGCCGTAAATGATTGTGAACATTCCTACGAATCTCATATCCTTTGTCATTGATTCAAATGCGTATTGGAAGGGGCTTGGCGGTTTAATTGTGGTATTGGATTCCAGATTTAATTCATCAAGATTTTCCATAACAATTCTCCAATTAAATTAAATATTGGTTAAGAAAAGAAATCTAAATTGTGGAGCTGAAGGGATTCGAACCCTCGGCCTATTCGTTGCGAACGAATCGCTCTCCCAACTGAGCTACAGCCCCTTATTGAAAAACAGAATAAATTCGCAATATTTTTCTCGAGTAATATAGCTTTTGGAAAATCGTTCAGTGGATCATTCAATTAATTACTGAACATTTTACTTAACGTTTCACAATGCAGAGAACACAGATATAGAAAAACCACCCAAAGAAAATCAGAGGCGTTGCGTTCCTCATTAAACTCTAAATGGCTTTTCAAATTAAACTTTTTATGCGCAACGGCTTTTGGTTTTTTTCTTAATTGAACTTAACTGCTAGAAATGATTTATGCAAATAGACAAGAGTGTGTTAGAATTGTGTTAAAGAAATTTCTCGATTATTCTAGGGTTGTTAAGGAGGTCTGATTAAAGTCGGTAAAGTTGGCATTGGAATACGTTTTATATATGCGTTGCCATTATGATTGCAAACTATTTTCACTGAGTTGGTTTGGAAAGTCAACAGAGTAGCATGGAATGCAGATAGAATTTTCTCTTGTAGAACTTGATCTTCCTCCACGTCTATTATCTTCATTCCAATATCTTTAGCTATCTCTTTATTAATATGTTTGCCGTGAGTTTTAAAATTATCATGTGTGGATAAATACTCAGAAATAAATTCAGCCTTAACTCCATCCTCACCTTTAAACATAAAATTTTCCAGCCAATTTTTTACTAAATCCCGCCCAAAATCAATTTGATTCTGACATTGAACTAATAAAGCAGGTCCATATTGACTAAGCATAGGAAACCATGAATTAAGATTTTTGGGATTTGTAGCGCAATCTTCTTGGGCTTTCTTAAATTGCTGAAGAATAGCATGTGCAGGAACAACTTGAATCCCTATGGATGTATTCAGAATAAACTGTGGATCAATGGGACCGATAAAAGAATGTTTACCCATAATAATCTCATCAGCACAACAAGCTAACATTGTGCCTGCAGACATGGCTGCTTGTGGAATAATAATTCTTATATGGTCAAATTTTTGTCGTAGATAAGTAACAATAGAATCAGTAGCTTCAGCTGAACCACCACCGGTATGTATCATTAAGTCTAATTCTCTTCCCTGTAGACCATGTATTGATTCCATAAAAGCTTGAAGATCTTCGTCGTTTAATGAGATCAAATTTGCAGGCATATCACCACTTGTCCAACGAGAAGCATAGATAATGGTATTACGATGAGTATAGTCAAATAATTCTTTTATGTATTTATTACGAATGGTGTCAAACGCAATAGGGTTTCCTCTACTGAGCTCTTGATTAATTTCGTTTAATATTTGTCCCCAGGTTGGCATTTTTTAATTATTGGAATGATTTGAAGCAATTGGAAGAGGATGATCATTTAATAAATTTAGAAAATTAATATATTCTTCAGTATCAATACAAGTTGAGTTAAAACTATCAAGCGTTTCTTGAAGAGCCGGATAAGTTTCGATGGCCTTCTGTTTAAGCTCCTCGAAAGCTTTTTGTAACTCATTTATATCCTTGTTATCTGACATATATAGCTCATAGAATTGTTATGAAATTAATTAAATATAAATTGCCACTATTCTGTGGCTTTTTCGATAAACATTTCCCATCTTTGTATGCGATATTAATGATTCATGAACACTTTGTCAACCCATAGTTTCACGATTGTTTCATTTTCTTGTATTATAGCTTAAAAACTTAATCCCCAATTCGTTTCCTGCTGTAAAGTATGTCATCAATATTTTCCATAATATTTCTCCGATTTTAATTAAAGATCATCTAAGAATAAAAAAGAAAAAATGTGGAGCTGAAGGGATTCTGCCAAAGGCATTCCTTCGGAAGAACCCTCGACTTATTTTGTTGAGCTCACATTTTTTGTGGAGTTGAGCGGGCTCGAACCGCCAACCTTTTCGTTGCGAACGAGATGCTCTCCCAGTTGAGCTACAACCCCTTGATTATTATTAACTAAAGACATTAAAAATTTAATTTTTAAGCCCTTCCTTAATTTAATAAACAGTTGTAAAAGAATTAAATAGCAGAGTATTGAAAAAGAAAATCTTGATCTTGGAAGAAAGATAAGTTACATTTTATACGGATTTCGGATGATAGTTTTCACAATTCACTGAAAATTATATTTATCTGAAAAGGAGGATTGCTATGAAAAAGGCGATTGCTCTATTAACGTTTACCATTTTCTTGTTTGTTTCCATCAATAGTTCAAAATCAATTTCTATTGATTCATCTTCAGATTTAATAATTCAAACCGCTAAAACACAAAACAGTGCAGGCCGTAATTTAATTGAAGGTTTTCACAAATTAACTAGCGATAAAAATTTGAAGAGCGGACTTCACACAATATTTAAAAGCGCTAATGGAACTATGTATTGTGTAAAACTAAAAAATGGTAAGGTTGATAAGCTGATTGTTACATCAAGCGAAGGGAATCAAATTAAACCAAAAATTATTAAAAGCAGCGGTAAAAATAATCAGTGCACAGTTTGCGTTACTATATCTAAAAAACCGCTTGTTGAAGAATGCTGGGAATGGTTTTGCAACTAGGTAAAGCGATGCTATTTAATTTGATTTACCTTTTGGATTGAGATAAGCGTTTTGAATTATTTGTTATCTGATCAACAAAGATTTCAAAGCTTGAGGGGGTTTATTGCTCATCAGCAAAGATAAAATCCTTTGCTTAAAAAAATTTGTTTGAATACAGACCCGCTATTTTAGATCTGTTCCATTTTTCCTTTCGATAAATCACGGTATATCATTTGACCCATCACCGCATTCTTTATTAGATTAGTAAAAGAATATATTCTTAATAGGAGAACAAAATGGAATACAATTATCTCGGTCGAACCGGCTTAAAGGTTAGTAAAATTTGTCTTGGCACCATGAACTTTGGTCCATACACAAATGAGAATGATAGTTTTAGTATTATGAACAAAGCATTGGAATTGGGAATTAATTTTTTTGATACTGCAAATGTTTACGGCACTATGTGGGATGCCGGCGGTGTTGGTAACACGGAAAAAATTATTGGACGCTGGCTTGCCGAAGATAAATCACGCCGTAATAAAATTGTACTGGCAACTAAAGCTTACGGCAGTATGAGCAAAGCACCAAATGAATCAAAACTTTCAGCGCATCATATTCGTAAAGCATGTGAAGACAGTTTGAAAAGAATGCAGACCGATCACATTGACCTTTATCAAATGCATCACATTGACCGCGATACACCGTGGGCGGAAATCTATCAAGCGATGGAACAACTTGTGCGCGAGGGAAAGATCACTTATGTGGGAAGCAGCAACTTTGCCGCTTGGAATATTGCTGAAGCTCAGATGATTGCAGATCAAAGAAATTTTTTAGGAATTGTTTCCGAGCAAAGTATTTACAGTTTACGGAATCGCCAAATCGAACTGGAAGTTATTCCGGCATGTAAACGTTTTGGTGTTGGATTAATTCCGTGGAGTCCGATGGGCGGCGGAATCTTATGTGGAGTACTTGAAAAAGTAAAAGAAGGCAGAAGAACAGAAAAGCCGTTACAAAAATCAGCCGAGAAACTTCGTCCGCAAATTCAAGCATATGAAAATTTATGCAAAGAGATCGGACAAAAACCGGCTGATGTTGCACTTGCATGGATTCTTAATAATCCGGTTGTAACTTCGCCAATAGTTGGACCAAGAACAATTCAGCAATTAGAAGAAAATGTTAAATCACTTGAAATTAAATTAAGCGAAGAAACATTAAAAAAACTTGATGAGATTTGGCCGGGTCCCGGCAATCAAGCACCGGAAGCGTATGCATGGTAAAGCAGCGATCAGCAGTCAGCTATCGGCTTTCAGCTTTTAACATTTATTAAATTGGCTGGAGTAAATTATTTTTTTAATTTTTAGTCAAGAGTCTTACAAATGAATTTGGAGAATAAATGAAACATCAAAAGGCAATTCTGATTCTGCTTCTTGCAGTAATTGGGTTCGTATTTAACTTTTCAGACATAAATGCACAGAAGAAAAGACTCACCTATAAACAAGTTTATGAAGGCGGTGGAGGAATGCGTGGCGGAATGGGTATGATGATGCGCGGCGGTTCTCTCGGCTGGATTGATGAAGAGCATTATCTCGAAATGAAAGCAGATCCTACAAAACCAGGTTCACAACCGGTTATGATGAAAACAAATGTGGAAGACGGTAAATCGGAAATTTACAATGATAATAGTGGTATTCAATTACCGGAAGGATTTTCGCTGGATCGTCCTCTTGGAGTAACAAAAGATTACAATTATTATCTGATCAACCAAAAAAACAATCTTTACTATTACTCACGTCCAGAAAATAGTTTCAAGCAATTAACTAAAGATGATACACCTGAAAAAGTTGCTAAACTTTCTCCAGATGGTAAAAAAGTTGCTTACGTAAAAAATTATAATCTCTATGTATTTGATGTAGATAAAGAAAAAGAAATACAGATAACTAATGATGGCGGCGGATTGATTTACAACGGCTGGGCGTCTTGGGTTTATATGGAAGAAATTTTAGGGCGTACTACTAAATACTCTGCATTCTGGTGGTCGCCGAAAAGTGATAAGATCGCATTCTTGAGATTTGATGATAATCCGGTGCCCGAATTTCCTCTCTTCCGTGCTGATGGAGTGCATGGTGAGCTTGAACACCAACGATATCCAAAACCCGGTGATCCTAATCCTTATGTAAAGTTTGGAATTGCAAACCTACCTACCGGACAGGCAGGCATTGCTGATGAAAAAATTGTTTGGGCAGACTTTGATGAAAAGGCAGATCAATACATTGCTTGGCCCACATGGACAAAAGATAATAAACTTACTGTTCAATGGATGAATCGCGCTCAAGACAACATTATTATTTATTGGATTGACACTAACACAGGAAAGAAGACCGAACTCTACAACGAAAAACAAAAAGAGTGGGTTGAATGGTTTGAAAATATCTACTTCTTTGATAATGGAAGCGGATTGTTATTAAAATCTAACGTTGACGGGTGGGACCATCTCTATTATTATGATTTAAAAGGAAAATTAATTAAGAGATTGACTCAGGGTGACTGGCAAGTATCGGATATTCATTATGTAGATGAAGCAAATAAAAAAGTTTATTTCCATAGCCCGATGAAAAACAGTACGGATAGATATTTGTGTGTAGTCGGTTTAGACGGAAAAGGATTAAAACAAATCACAACATTTCCAGGCACTCATAGCTGCTCTGTTTCGCCAAAAGGAAAATATTATTTAGATACTTACAGCAATATAACAACTCCCTCCAAAACAGAACTTTACAAGATGGAAGGAAAATTAATTAGAACACTTTCCGAACCAAGAAATACTCAGAGCGATGAATATGAGATGGCAAAAGTAGAATTGTTTACAATCCCTTCGGGAGACGGTTATAATTTACCTGCAATATGGTATCTGCCTGCTGATTTTGATCCGAATAAAAAATATGCGGTAATATTTAATGAATACGGAGGACCAAATTCTGCATCAGTAAGAAATTCATATCCGTTTGGCTTAGCCCAGAGTTATATGGCGCAAAATGGTATCATATCTATTTCTGTTGATCATCGCGGAACAGGACACTTTGGGAAAAAAGGTGTTGCATTGATGCATCGAAATCTTGGTAAATGGGAGATGAATGATTATGCCGCTGCCGTAAAATGGCTTAGGACAAAATCTTTTATTGATAGCACAAGGATTGGAATTACCGGCGGAAGTTACGGCGGCTATGTTTCTGCACTTGCATTAACAAAAGAAGCTGATTATTTCACTCATGGAATTGCTGAGTATGGTGTAATGGACTGGAAACTTTATGACAATGTTTACACCGAGCGTTACATGGACACTCCTACTGAAAATCCCGATGGATATAAAGCCGGCTCTGTTTTGAGTTACGTTGATAAATTCAAAGGCAAGATGCTTATAACACATGGTACAATGGATGATAATGTTCACATGCAAAACTCAATTCAATTTATTACCGAACTACAAAAACAAAACAAAAATTTTGAAATGATGCTCTACCCAAATTTTAGACATGGAGTTGGAATGCCTCACGCAACACGAGAACGCGTAAAGTTCTGGTTTAAATATTTACTTGGTAGAGAATTAGACACAAATAAAGATTGATAATTTAAAATCTTGCTCTTGCTCGTGATCTTAATCTTGATCAAGAGCATGAGCACGATCATGAGAAAGAGGTTGAAAGGGAATAATGAACGAGTATAATACTAATCCCAAAGAATATCATCCACGGATGCACAGCGCAGAACATCTTCTTAACGGAACAATGGATAAAATGTTTCAACGCGGAAGAGCATTCAGTGCGCATATCGAAAAGAAAAAATCAAAATGTGATTATCACTTTGACCGCGATCTAACAGCGAAGGAAATCCAAACGATTGAAGAAATAGTCAACAAACAAATTACATTAGATCTTCCGGTTACAGAGTGTTTTGTTAGCCGTGATGAAGCCGTGGGAAGATTTAATCTTTCACGTCTGCCCGAAGAAGCAGGGAAGAATCTTCGCGTTATCAGTATCGGAGAGTATGATAATTGTTTATGCAGCGGACCTCATGTAACATCAACAAAAGAGATCGGCACTTTCAAAATCATTTCGACAAGTTTTGAAAATGGAGTATTAAGAATTCGTTTTAAAATTTCGGAGACAAAATGAAAATAAACATTACAATCATCATCTTATTGTTAGCTTTAACGGCTTCTGCTCAAAACAAAAAAAATATTGGTCCGTATTATTCGGAAAAAGAAGAGAAAGAAATTTTGAAAGTAATGGAGAACCAAGCAAAAGCCTGGAACAAGGGGAGTGTTGAAGGATACATGCATGGTTATTGGAAATCGGATTCTCTCCGTTTTGTTGCTAAGATCGGTGTGCAATATGGATGGAATATGACTTTTGATATGTATAAGAAAAATTATAATAGTAAAGAAGAAATGGGCTCACTAAGTCTCAAAGCCGTTGCGTTAGAATTTATGAATAAAAACGTTGTATTTATGATCGGACGGTGGCAGATCGAAGGTAAAAAAAGTGTAGGCGGGCATTACACTCAGATTTGGAAGAAAATAAACGGCAAGTGGGTAATAACCGTAGATCATACTTCATAATTGAAATAAGACTTTAAAGTAAAACAACCACACTTCACATTTGAAAAATCAATTTTTCAGCATTAATTTTGCACATGTAAATTTACGGAGCTTTCAAATGCCTGAAGAACTTTACGTTAATATTAAATTCAAGAACCGCAAAACCGGCGAACTAAAAGATGGTTATGTTCGCGTTCCCAATGTCGAAAAATATTCCAACGGTTTAAAAAAATATTTCGATGTTCACCAATTCAGGATATGTGAAAAGAGAATAGTTAGTAAGGAAGAATTTGAAAAGAAAGGTAAAGCTTAGTTTTATATAAATGAAAAAACCAACGTGATATTATTTAAAAGCTTTGATAAATAACTTTTGCGATCAGAAAATTTATGCAATCCTCAAATGCTCTTCGAAAATCCCGGATTATTACAGAAATTTAAAATCCAACCGTGTATATATAGTTGCTTCAATTAATAAAGTAGATAATATAAAAAACATTGCAGAGACAGATTCTCTCGATGGCAGATCGAATTTTATTCCTTTTCGGGTTCAATACCCCGAAGCTTGCTTCGTCATTCCCGCATGTTTTAAGCGGGAATCCATTAAAACTCTGATGGACTCCCGATAAAAGCATTCGGGAGTGACAAGGGAATACCCCGCTTCGCCTCGGCGAATTGCTGCGGGGATGCTTTGTTAATGGGAACAATTCTATTCTTTTAACTGAAAATTGTCTTGCCCTTGCAGAAATTCCGATTTATTCATCTCTATACTAAAAACTTATCGAAGTATTAGAAACAAAAATATGTGACCGGCATAGTTTGTGCCTTTAGTTGTTAATACGTCGTTAGGGAAATTCAAATATTTAAGCGGCTTCGCAACTATCAATAAAAGGTCGAACCTGATATAATTCTGATTGAATTTCATCTTTTGTTAAACCCGAATTCAAAGTAAACGAATAACGTCATTTAAGATGTATCTT
>JBBAAM010000052.1:0-25855 GCA_041658245.1 Melioribacteraceae bacterium | reverse complement strand
ATTATGGGCGGAATTATCTTAGAAGTATTAAAAGAAGATAAATGTAAGAACGGATTTATTTTAGATGGTTTTCCTAGAACAATTGCTCAAGCAAAAATACTAGATAATATTTTTGCAGAACTTTATACTGAAAAGCCATTCATAATCAAATTAAATGTAGATGATAATATTATCATTGATCGTTTAACGAACAGATTAGTTTGTAACAAATGCGGAAATATCATCGGTAAGAGCGAATATGAAGAAGATTATATTTGTCATGTATGTAAATCAACTAACAGTTACTACAAACGTAAAGATGATGATGATGAAGAAGTAATCAAGCGCAGATTAAAAGTTTATCACGAAACTACTGCTCAAGTATTTGATTATTACTCAGACAAAACACGTGTTATTGAAGTTGATGGAACTCAAAGTATAGAAGGAGTGACAAATAAAATCTTGGGGATGATAAATATTAATTAGTCTGGTTCACCTTTTTTCTTGATCAATACCTTTACTGCTCTGCCCTCTTCCAATCGTATTATTTTTGCATCTATTCTTCTAACTATTTCATAATTATGTGTAGCGAAGATCATCGAGGTTCCGCGAGAATTTATTTTTCTAAGAATTGTTAATATTTCTTCAGTTGTTTCGGGATCTAAATTGCCGGTTGGTTCATCGGCAAGTACTAAGAACGGATCATTTATTATTGCGCGTGCGATTGCTACACGTTGTTTTTCTCCACCGGAAAGCTGGTGCGGCATATTATTTTGCTTATGTGCCAATCCAACATCAGAAAGTGCATTTAGTATTTTTCTTTTAATCTGTTTTTTAGGAATTCCCGTTACTTGAAGAACAAATGCCAGATTTTCGTACACATTTCTGTCTTGAAGCAACTGAAAATCTTGAAATACAACTCCAATATTTCTTCTTAAAAACGGAAGATCTTTATTACGTATTGACTCTGATGAATAATCACCCACTTGAACATCCCCGGAATCGGGTAATAAATCCATATAGATCATTTTGAGTAAAGTAGTTTTCCCCACTCCGCTTTTCCCGATCAGAAAAACAAACTCGCCTTGACTTACTTGAAGATTTAAGTCATTAAAGACCGGTTGATTGGAATATTGAAAATCAACGTGATTAAAACTAAGCATAAGATTTTTTCTTTAAGATAAATTGTGCCCGTTCTGTATCTGCATTTGCGTTTTCGAAAGTAAATGCTTTATAACATTTGTGTACATAAAAATCCGAGTTATCTATAAAATTAAAATAATCTTCAAATGAGTAAATTTTCTGTTTGTGAATTTCCTCAACCTTTTTGCCATTGGCAAGCGTTAATTCAAAATGATTATAATGAATTCGTGTACGTTTATCAAAAAAACTTCTCTGCTGAAACACTACACCATTTACTTTTCCTCTACGGTTAAGATATTTCTCATATTTCAAACTATTTTTTTCAAGACTAACATCAAAAGCATATATTCCATTATCTGTTAAACAATTGCTGACACCATCCAACAATTTTATAATATTCTCTTTCTTATTAATATAATTTACACTATCAAATGTTGAGAAAATAAAATCAAACTTCTTTTTAAATGGAAGATATTTCATATCACAACATATTTTTAATAATTGAGAATCTTTTTGTCGTGATAGCATTGAAAAGGATAAATCTGATGTAATAATTCTTTTTATTCTAGCACTGAGATTAGATGCAATATATCCCGTTCCACCGGCAAGTTCTAACACTGAGATATTTTTTTTCTTTACTTCTTTGCTAATTTGATAAATGTAGTCAGCCCATTTTTCATAATCAATGGAACGCATGATGTGTGGATAAATCTCTGCTATAGCGGAATAATTGCTTACGGTTACTATTTTTTTTGTCTCCGGTTCGTAATTATTTTTTCTGCCCATTTAACTGCTTCAAGCATACTTTGTGGATTAGCAATTCCACGGCCGGCAATATCGAATCCTGTTCCATGATCGGGTGAAGTACGAATGATTGGAAGTCCTGCAGTATAATTTACTCCACTATTGAAATTCATCATCTTAAAAGGTATTAAGACTTGATCGTGGTACATGCCAAGGACTGCATCATAATCCTCGTGTTTGTGGTTTCCAAAGAAAGCATCCGGTACAAAAGGACCTTCAACAGAAATATTTTTTATGGATCTAATAGCCGGACCAATTGACGATAGTTCTTCTTTTCCGATATTCCCATTTTCTCCAGCATGCGGATTTAATCCAAGTACTGCAATCTTTGTTGAGCTTTTTCCTAAATCTTTAACTAAAGTTTCATGAAGAATTTTAATTGAAGAAACAATTCTCTGTTTTGTAATTAGTTTACTAACATTTTTGATCGGTTCGTGTATTGTTGTTAAGCCGCAAATAAATTTATTAGATAGAAAAACCATCAAATAATTTTTGGATTTAGAAAATTTAGCAAATATCTCTGTTTGCCCGGGATATTTTATTCCGGCAAATTTGAACGCTGTTTTTGAAACCGGAGCTGTGATAATGGCATCGGCTAATTTTAACGCTGCCGCTTCATATGCTCTCTTTAGCGATGCGAACGCAGCTTTACCTGAAAAGATTGTCGGTTTGCCAACTTGTTGTTTATAGTTACCGATATTTATGATCGTAACATATGAAGGATCTAAATTTTGAGGGAATTTATCTTTTATAATCTGATAACTAAATGAATGAGTAGTGCTGAGTAATTCTTCTTCAATAACATTTGATGGACAAAATAATACAATTTTTCTTTCAGCCGGATTATAGATCTGATTGATTGTCTTAATACAGATTTCCGGACCGATACCGTTTATATCACCGCATGTAAACGCAAGTGTTTTCATTTTTTAGTCTAACGTATAGTTCCCTAATCCCGATTTATCCGTATAAGTGAATTCTTTTTTTAGTTTTAAGTATTTCCAAATTTCAATAACTATGTTCGAATTTGAATATTCCCGTTTTATTTCATCCGGTTTACCATACTTTATATATATTTTCCCGCGGTCAGATTTCACACCATTAGGATAACTAACTGTACTGAAATTATCAATTGAATAATCTGCTCGTTTATAATATTCGTTCTCAAGTTCATTGAATGCAAATTTCTTGTTACCGGTCTTTTCATCCCAATATTTCTTAAGAACTTTGGCATATTCATTTTTATCTGCATCTAATAGAGTTTCTATTTTTTGTTTACTCTCAATAGCTTCTAGTACTTGAATTGCAAATTCAGGATTCATAAGAGATTTAGGTTTATCATTCCATAAGACAGTAAAATCGAACTCAACCGGTTTTGAATTGTCTTTTGAGATAATCAATCGAGCATTCCCTTCTTCCAGAAAATAGCTAAAATCTTTCATTACAAAATACTTTGTATTCAAATGCTTCTTATCGGAATAAAGAACAATCTTATTATCGCATTCTTTGAGCTTGTATTCATTATAAAAGTAATCAGTAACTCTTTGATTTACTTTTACCTTACCATCTTGCTCGATTTTTATATTTAATTCATTCGCTGTAGAATCTACAACTGGAATTAGAATTGAATAATCCTTGAGAGAATATGGAATTGTATTCATAAAATTAACAAGCTGAAAACTATTCTTGGATTCACACTGAGATTCATTATTCTGAACTACGATTGGTCTACCAATTTTTTCTTTAAGAATTAAATTATTGTGAACAGAAATTGAATCAAGCGGAATGCTTTGATCGCTGTTTGTAATACTTAGATACGGATAGATAACATAATCTTTACTTTTATTTTCAAAGCTTATCACTCCCTGGATAAAATTATCAACTGTCTTTGTCTCCTCGTAAGTTTCTACAACAACTAACTTGTTTAAAGATTTTCGATCAACAATTTTATTAGCGTTTTTGATCTCAAGGTCAAAGACAAATCCAGCAGTATATTTATTATCATTTTTTGTAAAGAATAATTCCTTAAATGGTATTCTATATGAAAAATAGCAGATAGAAGAACTATCCGAGAAAAAAATATTCTTTTCTAAAAATATTGGCGTTCTTAAAAATGGAAGTTGTCTTTCTTTATGTTGTGCTGAAAGTGTAATTAAAAAAGAAAACAAAAAAAGAAAAGTTATTTTATGAATGTTAGTTCGAACCATGCTCTCCATAAATTGATTAACTATTCATACTAAGCATGAATTCTTTATTATTTTTTGTTCCTCTCATCTTATCTAAAAGAAATTCCATTGCTTCGGCAGAATCAAATTCACTGATAATTTTTCTAAGGATCCATACTTTACTTAATTCTTCTTCTTTTTGTAATAATTCTTCTTTTCTTGTTCCGGATTTATTCACATCAATTGCCGGGAATATTCTCTTATCCGAAAGACTTCTATCAAGAACCAATTCCATATTGCCGGTACCTTTGAACTCTTCGAAAATTACTTCATCCATTCTACTGCCTGTGTCTATTAAAGCTGTTGCAATGATAGTCAAACTTCCACCGTCTTCAGTATTTCTTGCAGCTCCAAAAAATCTTTTCGGTTTGTGAAGTGCATTAGCATCAACACCTCCGGATAATATTCTTCCGCTGTGAGGAATTACAGTATTATGAGCACGTGCAAGACGTGTAATTGAATCCAACAAGATCACAACATCGTCTCCAGCTTCAACCATTCGTTTTGCTTTTTCAATAACCATATTTGCAACTTGAACGTGACGCTCTGCCGGTTCATCAAAAGTTGAACTAATAACTTCTGCCTGAACTGAACGCTGCATATCAGTTACTTCTTCAGGGCGTTCATCTATTAACAACATTATAATTTTTACTTCCGGATGATTTCTGGATAATGAGTTGGCTACTTTTTGTAATAATACTGTCTTACCGGCTTTCGGAGGAGAAACGATTAAACCTCTTTGTCCTTTACCGATTGGAGAAAGCATATCTATGATACGCATAGAATACTCACCGGGTGCTGATTCCAACTTTAATCTTTTCGTAGGATAAAGCGGAGTTAAGTTATCAAATAAAGTTCTTTCGCGGATAGCTTCCGGATCTTTTCCATTAACAGCTTCAACACGTAATAAAGCAAAAAATCTTTCACCTTCCTTTGGCGGACGAACCTGCCCGCTTACAAAATCACCTGTTCTTAAGCTGAACCTTTTGATCTGAGAGGGTGAAACATAAATGTCATCCGGCGACGGCAGATAATTATAATCCGCCGAACGCAAGAAACCATATCCGTCGGTCAAAACCTCCAAAACACCTTTAGAGAAAGTGAGACCGTCTTTTTGTGATTGAGCTTCTAATATTTTGAAGATGAGTTCTTGTTTGCGGAGATCGCTGTAACCGGCTATTGAAAAATCTTTAGCGATTTTGTAGAGATCTACAATCTTTTTTGATTGCAGCTCTGAGATATCCATTGGCATGAGTAGATCCTATTGCTTGTGAGAAATTCTTGGTAATATTCTATATTGATTGACAATCTGGGGATTTCGATAATTGATAATTGTAAAATTAATTATAAACTGAAGACTATTGAGGCACGGGTGAAAATTAATCTCCCTATACCACTTTGTCAAGTACTTTTTTCTAACATTTTACTTTTTATTTCACCCAGTAGATACATGCTTCCAAGCACTACCAGGCATTTATCGCTCCCCTCTTTGAAGAAATCATGAACTAATTTAGACCCATTTTGAACTATGTTGATCTTTATTCCGGCAGATTTTGCTGCAGATTCTATTTCATCCATAGTAGCGGAACGGTCAATACCTATTTTAGTTACAAAAATCCGGCTAAAATAGGGGTTAAGAATTTTAAGCATCTCAACAATTGACTTATCTTTCATAGCTCCAAAAAGTAAATACCTTTCCTCGTAATTATTACTTTCTCTAGAAAATTCCTCAATAAATGTTCTAACTCCTTCAGGATTATGTGCAGAATCAAAAATGATTTTTGGGTTTTTGCAAATTATCTCGTAACGACCTTGAATTCCGGTATTCTCAATTACATTTCTAATTCCTCTTGAAATAATAAGTCCGTCTTCAATGTTTAAGCTTTTATTTATTGTCTTTAAAGCTAAGGCAGAGTTGTAAAGTTGATGAGTGCCAATAAGCGGAGTGGAATAAATCGAGAAAGATTTTTTTTGTATAGCTACTATTATTCTGTCGCCTTCAATGGTGGTGAAATCATTTATCAAGTTATAATCACAATTAAATTCTTTTGCTCTGTTACGAATTATCAATTCCGATTCTTTCGGCATTTTACCAACAAAGACTTTGGAATTTTGTTTTATGATTCCAGCTTTCTCAAAAGCAATCTTTTCAAGAGTATCTCCTAAATGCTGGGTATGTTCTAAACTAATTGATGTAATCACCGAAGCGACTGGATTAATAACATTAGTGGCATCTAATCTTCCTCCGAGTCCGGTTTCTATTACAGCATAATCAACTCTCTGTTCATAAAAATATTTGAATGCCAGCGCAGTTGTGATTTCAAAAAAAGTAGGTTTGTATTTTTCAATATAATCTTCAAGATTAGTTACAAACTTTGCAACATACTCATCTTTAATCATAACGCCGTTTATTCTTATCCGTTCATTAAATTTTACAAAATGAGGTGATGTATAAAGACCAACACGGTATCCGGCTTCCATTAATAAACTTGCCATGAATGAAGCAGTACTCCCTTTACCGTTTGTGCCTGCAATATGAAATGTTTTTAAATCTCTTTGCGGATTACCAATTCTCTCCAATAACTGAAGTGTATTATCCAGCCCGAGTTTTATTCCGAATTGGTGTAATGAGAAAAGTTTTTCAAGTGAGGATTTAATATTCATAGTTAAATTTGATATGAGCCTGTTAACTCAGAAATATTTTGTATTGAATTTTGTTCGCAATAAGTTTTTAATCCTTCAACGATCTCAACACCGGCATTTGGATTAATAAAGTTTACAGTCCCAATTTGAAATGCCGAAGCACCAACGATCATCATTTCAGCTGCATCCTTCCAATCCATAATTCCGCCGATACCGATGATCGGAATATCTACGTTGCGTTTTATCTCAAGAACTTTTGCAAGGGCTATTGGTTTAATTGCCGGACCGGATAATCCGCCTGTAATATTTTTTATTTTTGGTTTTCTTGAATAAATATCAAAAGCAGTTCCCACAAGAGTATTTATTGCGGAAACACCATCACCTCCATTTTCTTTAACTACTTTTGCAAAATCTGAAATGCGGGAGACATTGGGCGAAAGCTTTATAAATATTGTTTTGTTAGTAGCATTTTTAACTCTATCTGTAATTCTTCCAACTGCATTCAGATCATTGCCAAATTCAAGACCTCCTTCATTCACATTGGGACAGGAAACATTTATTTCAAATGCATGAATAGATTCTTCTAGAGTTAATATTCTCGTACATTCAACATACTCTTCAATCGAACTTGCTGCAATATTACAAATCAAAGTTGTGTTCAACTTTTTTAGGAAAGGAATTTTATCATTAAGGAAAGATTCAACACCAACATTAGCGAGACCAATAGCATTCAACATTCCCGAAGGTGTTTCTGTTATTCTTGGTGGAGGATTACCTTTACGCGGTTTTAATGATAATGATTTTGTTACAATCCCGCCAAGTTTGTTCAAGTCGGTAAATTCTGCTATCTCATTTCCGTAACCGACAGTTCCGGAAGCTAAAAGTACCGGGTTCTTAAGTCTTAGTCCGGCAATATTTATTGATAGATCAACCATATTTATAATTTAACTGATTTAGCTTCGAACACCGGACCATCTTTGCATACAAGCAAATATGTTCCACCATTAGTTGGATCAATCGGACAGCCCTGGCAAATCCCGAATCCGCAAGCCATTGCACATTCAACAGAAATCTGGCAATCATAATTATTTTCAACACAATAATTCTGCAATGCTTTTAACATTGGATTTGGTCCGCATGCAAATATTCTAAATTTATTCTGTGAAATGTTTTTAATCTCTCTTTTTAATAAATCTACTACGGTACCGTGAAATCCTTCCGAGCCGTCATCCGTTGCTATCAAAACATTTTTCAATCCTTGCATAACAATATTTTTATTTGATCTTCCACCGAGCAAACTGATAACTTTTTTATTTGTAGGAAGATTCTTCAGTAAAAATGGGAAAGGTGCAACACCAAGTCCGCCTGCAACAATTACAGCAGTATCATAACCATCTTTATAATCAAATCCGTTTCCTAATGGTCCAAGGAGTTCCAGTGATTCTCCTGGTTTCTTCTCAGATATTAACTTTGTTCCTTCTCCATGTATGTCGAATAAAAAGAAAAGATAATCGTCTTCAACATCGCATATACTGAATGGTCTTCGTAAAAGCGGAAAAGAATTTTCTGAAACTTTGATATTGCAAAACTGACCAGGTTTGGCAAGCGAAGCTATTGAGGGAGATAATACTTTTATTAAAAAAATATTATCGGATATTTTCTGAACTGATTCAACCTTAGATTTTTCTACGTACAAGAATTTTCTCTTTCTGAATAATTAAATTTACTTATGAATTATTAATGATAATGAGAGGTTTTCCAATTCTATAATTTCTTTGAGTACTTTTCTTCTATTGCTTTAATCTTATCCAATCGTTTTTGATGTCGGTCTCCTAAGAATTTAGATGAGAGCCAAACTTCTGTAATTGATTTTATTGTTTCCTCACCTAAAGATCTTGCACCGACTGCCAGCACATTCGCATCATTATGTTCTCGAGAACTTTTGGCGGAAAATTCATTGTAACAAGTTGCCGCGCGTATTCCGGGAATTTTATTTGCTGTAATTGCCGATGGGATTCCGGTTGCGTCAATCAGTATTCCGTATTTCACTTCACCGATTGCAACTCTGTTAGCTACATCGAATGCAATATCCGGATAATCAACAGAATCTTCTGTAAAAGTACCAACGTCAATTATATCGTAACTCTTCTGTTTCAGAAAATCAAAAATAATTTTTTTAATTTTAACACCGGTATGATCCGAACCTACTGCAATCTTAACTTGAGAATTTGAACATGATAATGAAGAGCCGGATTCGCTTTCTACTATCCGAAGATTGAAATGTAGTATTCTATCTTTTGCGAGTGGAGTAAGGACAGATCCCTTTTCAACTACGATCTCTTTACTTCCGCTTTTAATAACTTTCTTTACATCATCTTCTGTAATTAATCTTTTCATTACGCAATGGATCTAGATTTGATTAGACTAGTTCATTTCTCTTATTCATTTTTAAATAATCAACAACTTCCCTAACATCCTGTGCATTATTTCTATCGCAAACCAGCAACGCCTGGCTTGTATTTATGATAACCAAATTTTCAACACCAATAACCGCTGTGAATTTTCTTGGTGAGAAAATGTATGAGCTAAATGTTTTTTCAGTATAAACATCGCCGATAATAGCATTCCCATCTTCATTCTTTTCAGAGATTTCATATACGGCTTCCCAATTACCTACATCGTTCCAGTAAAAATCTGCTTTTGTAAGATAAACATTATCCGATTTCTCCATTACACCGTAATCAATCGAAATGCTTTTAAGCTGACCGTACACAAGTACAACTTGTTTTTCAAGATCATTTGTCCCGATGCACTCTTCAATTTTATCAAGTCCGTCTGATAGATCAGGTAAATGTTTTCTGATTTCTCCGAGAATTGTCTCAACATGCCAAATAAATATTCCCGAGTTCCACAAAAAATCTCCCGATTCGATAAATTGTCTTGCAGTTGCCAGGTTTGGTTTCTCTGCGAAAGTCAGCACCTTATAAATATTGTTATCAATTCCCTTTTCATCAAACTGAATATATCCATAACCGGTCTCAGGACGATTTGGAGTAATGCCGATTGTTACTAATCCTTTTGATTTATACGCAAAATCTGCAGCTGTAGAAAGACATCTTCTAAATTGTTCTTCATCTTTAATCAAGTGGTCTGCAGGTAAAGTAATTGTAACTGCATCCGGATTTTTACTTTTGATGATGACTGATGCAAGTCCGATACAAGCTGCGGTATTTTTTCCGAACGGTTCATCAATAATATTTTCTTCAGGAATTTGCGGCAACTGTTCCTTAACTCTCATCTTCTGTACTTTATTCGTAACAATATAAATATGATCATTCGCGACCAATCCTTCCAATCGTTTTGCTGTATCTTGTATCATCGTGTTTTCGCCAAAGATGCGAATCAACTGTTTCGGTTTTTTCTCTTTACTTCTTGGCCAAAACCGTGAACCTACTCCGCCTGCCATAATAACAGCAAATAATTCCATCTATCTTTCCTTTTGCTTTGGGGAAATGGTCTTTCCAAAATTTTCTGCACGGGTTAAATAATTTGTTATATCAACATCTTTACCGCGAACTACTGCTACAATAACAATTAAACATGCGCGTAACGATTCGATCACATTCGAGCTTGGAGCAATTTTTTTCTGATTTATTAATTCCAAACCTTTCGCAAAAATGCTGTGCATATTTGATAGTATTTCAAATCCAACCTTCTTAGATAGTTCAGCATTATCATACATTATTTTGATGTGACTGTTAATTTCATTTTCGGTGTATTCATATTTTAGAACGCGGTTTAGGAATGGGTCAAGTTCTTTTACAGGTCTTAAAACTTTTTCTTCAAAGTTTTCAAAATTAAAATCGTTGTCTTTATTAAGTTCTTCAAAGATTATCGCTTCTCTTAATTCATCCGCACGTGATCTTTTCGGTAATTCAATCTCAGGCGGCGATTGAACAATAGCATCGAATGAATTTATTTTTTGATTGGTCAGATCAATATTTAATCCGCCGGTATCAAATTTCTGAAATGACATTCTGGCTGCGTGAGGAGTGAAAATATCAAGAACTCCGTTAAGTTCTTTTACCAGACCGTAACTATGTTCCTTAAACTTATCCGAAAGCTTCACAAACTCGATCTTCCCGTTATCAATAAAATTTTGAAGATCTCCGAGTTTGATACCAAGTTTTGAGAGTTCTGTAATTTTCTTGAAATTCTTAATCTCTTCCGAAAGAGATTCGCAGTTGTTCAATCTTTCACGGAGAATTGCTACAGTTTCAATTTTCTCCGAGCTTAAACGAAGGTTATTGGCTGCGGCTACAATGCATTGTATGATATATTGTTTAGCCAGATCCAATGTTAGTCTTTATTAATTGTAGGAACTCTTTTGGTTAATTTTATTTTTTATGTAGATGTATTTAATACTTTAAAATTTACGTGATAAATGTAAGGAATTTTAAGGATTAATTTCAGAGCATATTGGAATTGTAAGAAGATAATAATCATTGATAAACTGAACTTTCCAGCATAATATCAGTTAAAAAAAATAATGATCGGTTACAGATTTTTAGAATTCATTCCAAGTTGTCAAGGAGATGATCCTTTCGAACTGCTGCTACCTATATTTATTCAACTATTGAATGATCCTTCTGATGATGAATCCGAGCAAAACGATGAAGGAGGTTATATTTAGATTTAGTGCTGACTCAATGTAACTCCTAATCTTCCCTGCCTTAAAACGAAACTGATAATCATTTTAAGGCAGTGATAGTTAGTCCTAAAAGCATTTTCTTCCCAAATTATAAATCTTTTATAGGCATTCTTATTGCATATAATACTTATTCTAAAATCATCAACATGATATGGGAATTCCTATGAGATATAGAATACTTAAACTTTATAAATTGCAAAATCATTTTATATTTGTTCTATTCTTCTTTTCTTTTCTTTTATTAACAGCGATAAAAGTCTATTCACAGACAGCTTTGAAGTTTAATGTTGCTGACCAATATGTAACATTTGGAACAGCTTCAGTTCTAGGCGCATCCACATTCACACTTGAATGTTGGATATATAAAACCGGAACTGGCGGTACGGCTAATACTGGTATCGGCGGTATTAACGCAATACCAATTATTACAAAAGGTAGAGGTGAAGATGATACACCTGCAAACCTAAATATGAATTATTTTTTGGGTATTAATTCAAGCGGAAAACTAGCAGCAGATTTTGAAGATAAAAAAGACGGAAGTAATCATCCAATAACCGGAACCACTACACTATCTAACAATGTATGGTACCATATAGCTGCAACTTATGATGGAACAACCTGGAGGATTTATCTGAATGGAAAACTTGATGCTGCAGTACTTGTAGGTGCATTCCTACCAGAGAATACGAGTATCCAGCATGCTGGAATTGCCACTGCAATGAATTCATCCGGTACTGCAACTGGTTACTTTCAAGGGGTTATTGATGAAGTAAGAATATGGAATTATGCGCGCAATCCATCTGATATTCTAAATAACATGAATGTTGAACTTACCTCCGGAACCGGATTAATTGGAAGATGGGGATTCAACGAAGGAAGCGGAACTACTGCAATAAATTCAATTGTCTATTCTACACCATTAAATGGAACTTTAGTAAAGTTTCCATCTTGGGTTGCAGGTAATCCGGGACTTTCAACAAATTCGGTAGCTATAACTTTAGGTTCCCCATCAAACGGAGGCGTTATAAATTCGGCTCCAACTTTAACTGTAGCTGTTAACGATAATACATCCACTAATCTTGTTGTTAAGTTTATGGGAAGAATAGCTGAAGCTAGTCCGGCTTTCAAAATTATAGGGTTGCCGGATACACAAAATTATTCTGCAGGATTGAATGGTGGTTCAACTGCTATCTTTAGTTCTCAAACACAATGGGTCTCTGACAACGCCGTAAGTCAAAACATTCGTTATGTTGCTCATCTTGGCGATATTGTAGAGAAGGGATACGTAGAACAAGAATGGATAAATGCAAATATTTCCCTAAGTATCCTTGAGAAACCGATTACAGGATATCCAGAAGGTATCCCTTTTGGTATAGCAGTTGGAAATCACGATATGGATGGCGGAGAATTTCAGAATCCCCCTGCAACTTATAATAATTATAATAAATACTTCGGCGCTTCCAGATTCGAAGGACGGTCATACTATGGCGGGCATTACGGAACGGATAACGCTAATCATTATGATTTTTTTAGTTCCAGTGGTCTAGATTTTATTGTTGTTTATTTACAATATTATGCTACTCAAGAGCAATTAATTTGGGCAAATGGAATAATTGCATCTTATCCAAACAAAAGAGCAATCTTGGTTAGCCATAGTATTCTAAACAATGACAATAGTTCCAATTTTACCACTCAAGGTCAAGCAATATTTGATGCCGTACAAGGTAATGAGAATCTATTTTTAATGCTTTGCGGTCACCTTCCTGTGACTGGGAGAAGAGCTGATAAAGGTACTAAGGGAAATACTATTTACACTTTGTTATCAGACTATCAGACACAAACAAATGGCGGGAATGGATATTTAAGAGTGATGGAATTTGTTCCATCCTCAAACCAAATTAATATAACAACTTATTCTCCATATACTGGGCTAAGTTTTACAGATAGTGGAAATAAATTTACATTACCTTATAATATGAGTGGAACGGGCAGCTCATCATTTACCGAAATAGCAACAGTAACTGTCCCCAATAATTCAAATGCAACTTATACATGGAATAATTTACAAAATGGAAAAACCTATGAATGGTATGTTACTGTATCTGATGGAAATGGCAAGACAACAACTAGTCCTATCTGGTCATTTAAAACAGACTACCCGGTAAACCCACCGGTACAATACTCATTAAACTTATTATCTAATCCAAGTAATGGAGGGTCAACAAGCGGAAGCGGTACATACAATTCGGGAAGTAATGTAACAGTTACGGCAATGCCAGCAACCGGATACACATTCACAGGATGGAGCGGAGATGCTTCCGGGAATACAAACCCTTTGACTGTTGCGATGACTTATAACAAAAATATTACTGCAAACTTTGCAATCAACACTTATATATTAACTATCACTTCAGTAAACGGAACCGTAACAAAAAACCCAAATCAAACAAATTACTCTCATGGGTCAACTGTCCAACTTACTGCAGCGCCAGGAACAGGATATACTTTTACCGGTTGGACTGGAAGTGTTACGGGTTTAACAAATCCCATAACAGTTACAATGGATGGGAATAAAAATATCACAGCTAATTTTGTAATAAGTACTCCATCAATTCCAAACATTAAACCAACTATCGCAACTTCAACCATTCCGAACGGAACAGATTTCTGGGTTGAAGTAAAAGTAGGTGATCCTAATACGGTAAGCGATCTGTATGGTATTTCATTTAAATTATCAAGTAATAATTTAAACTGTACATATGTTGATGAAAGCGCTGAAAATGGTGGATTTATTGGTATAGGTTCATCTATTTTATTCTTTCCGAAAAAAGTAAATAATCAGACAGTGGATATTGGTATTTCAAAAAGTTCCGGTTCCGGAGTTAACGGTTCTGGAATAATTGCTAGAGTAAAATTTACATCGCCTCCAGGTATGTCTGGTGATCAGTCTGTAATATTTTCTCTGATTGATATTACTGCGATCAACTCTACAGGAGGAACTGTTTTATTATCTCCATCAACACTTCCAATAACGATAAAAGCTGGTATCATCGCAGTAGATGTATGGCCTGGTGATTGTAATAATGATAAGACAGTTAACTCATCTGATATCATTCCTATCGGTCTGTTTTATGGTCAATCTGGAGCAGGCAGCAATAATCCAGGCAGTTCTTGGCAAGCATATTCAAGGGTACTTTGGACAAGCGATGGCAGCACTCCCAAGCGTATTTATGCTGATGCTAATGGGGACGGAACGATCAATTCCGCAGATATAATTCCAATAGGATTAAATTATATTAAAACACATGCTTCGATACAAGAAGATGATAACAAGACAGAAATAAAATTATCCAAAACAAATGCTGATGCAACAATTAAACCAATCATTTCTTCACTAGTAAAAAACAATACTGCATTCATCGTACAAGTAAAAATTGGGGATCCTAATCAAATCCAGAATTTATATGGAATTTCTTTTAAGCTGCAAAGTGATAAATCAACTTGTTCATATGTTGATGGCAGTGCTGAAAATGGTGGATTTCTTGGAACCGGTTCATCCCTCTTATTCTTTCCGCAAAAAGTAAATAATCAAACAGTTGATATTGGTATTTCAAAAATCTCTGGTCCTGGGGTAAGTGGCTCTGGTATAATCGCACAAGCACAATTTATTTCAAGCATTGATCAGATTGTTACTTTCTCCCTTGCCGATGTAACTGCAATAGATAATAATGGAAATGCCTTGCTATTAAATATAATACCATCTGGTGTAACGGTTGATGTTTATGGGAAAGATAATATTCCTACTGAGTTTTCATTGGCTCAAAATTATCCCAATCCATTTAATCCTACTACAACAATAGAGTTTAGAATTCCTATTACCGGATACTATGTTGTGAAAGTCTTTAACGCGATTGGTCAGACTGTTCGTCTGCTCGCCGAAAAAGAATTTTCTGCTGGTATTTACAAAGTTAATTTTGACGGGAATGATTTATCATCCGGTATTTATTTCTATCAGTTATTTGGCAATAGTGTAAATCTTATCCGAAAGATGATGCTTATAAAATAATTCCTCCCACTGATGAAGAAGAGAGGATTTTTTCTCCCTAGTCCTCTCTTCTTATATTTTCGTCAAGGAGTTAAATTTGACGACCAGAAAAAAATTTGTTTAACCACATGTATATTATTCTTTTGAATTAACTAATTAAATTATTTCTTTTTTATCTTTTTTGTCTTTAACCTCTTTTCGATCCTTTTTCTCTTTTTCTTTGTGTAGTGCTTCGGGTAATTTCAATATTGGTTGTCCCTCTAGTTTTAAGAATTGCATATTCGCAAATGCTTTTTGAATGATTGTTTCTGCTTTTTTAATTTCACTATCAGATTTATCATCTTGTAGTTTCAATGGTTGAATTCGAACTTCAAGATTGAATCCGTGATCTACTCTATTAGCAAGTTTATTTAACGAAATTCGTACTGCGTTCGTTAACTCGTTTTTCCTTCCATCATCTTTCCCCTTATAAAATTGTTTAATAATCTCATTTGCTAACTTTTCCATCCCATTTTCCATAATTTGATTTGCGTGATTATCAACACCTGTAGTTGCGTTATCTGGGACTCCTTGTGTTCGTAATTCACTACGTAGTTTTCTTATTTCCAAAAGTTGTTTATAAAGAGATACTATACGTTCGATGGCAAAGGCAAGGCAAGCCGCATAAGGTGCGAATGCATTAAGATAAACTAAAAGTTCACTTGAAGAAATATTTCTAATGATAAGTTCATCTTTTTTCCCTGTAGCCACTTCTGCAAATGTATTTAAGATAAAACCCATTTCATCTAATTCATTTGCAAAATCTAATAACTGATTTTTCACTTCTTTCCTAGGAATTAATATGCCGATCTCACATTCGCCAGGTGCTAATGTTTCATCACCAATCTTAAATTGACGAAATGCAGAAATAGTATTTTTTAGTGCAGTTTCAAAGGATTCAATTTCTTTTTGCAAAACTTTCAATTCCTCCAATGCAACAGCAGGTGTCATTTGATTCCTAGCAATAATATTCTCTACATTTTGCTTTAGTTCTCTACCAAAGATTGGCACAGCACCAATTTCTGAAAGGATCTGTCGCCAAGTGGGGCTAAAATTATCACTAGAAACATTTGTAACAGAGGAATAAAAAGTTTTTATGCTAGTGGAAAGGTTTTGTTGATAAGATGCTTGAGGACTATTTACTACATTTTGTAAAGAAGAAATTAGGTTTTGCAAATTACTTGAAGTACTCTTTCCACTCATCTCAGTTTCAAGAACCGTAATAATATGATGCAATCGTTCAACGTTCATTATTATACTCCTTAAATTCTAAAGGTTGACTAAATAAATCTGCTGATGTATTAGCTATATAAAAATCTATTATAAACTTTGTCTTGGGTACAATTGAGGACGTTCTTTACAAAACCCATTTACAACTTAAATTAAATTTTCTTTTGAGTAAAGATAAATTACAACAAGCACTTTGTATTTTATAGACTCCGGATCGAGTCCGGAGTGAAAAAGTAATCTTCAGTTAAATATTTAAGTTTGAGATTGCTTCTCCCGACTCTTCGACTTAGCTCAGAATCGGGATCGCAATGACAATTTACGTTGTGGTTCGCAATGACAACTTACTGCCATCTGCTAACCGCAAACTGCTAACTGCTGTGTTTTTCTTTAAATCCCTTCATCATCCATTTACGTGCTAAGATTAAAAATACCGGGGACATAATTGCAATGAATCCGTAAATGAGCCACATGAATTCCGTATTCATCGGCACAGATGGTGTTTGTTCAGGTGAAGGACAATAATGCATCAAGAACCAGCCGGAGTAAATACTTGTAACAACTTTAGTAAGGAACCACGGAAATTGTCCGATACCCATGTAAATGCCGGTCATATTCTTCGGTGCAATCTCTGCAACCCATTGTAAAAATCTCGGCTGCCACATTGCTTCACCGATAGTCATAATAATAATATAAGCGATCAATGTGTTTATGTTCGGTCCCAATGCAAGAATAAAAGTTGGCGAAGCCATTACAAAAGTTCCGATGATCATCATTGTGTAAGCATTCTTTTTAGATGTGAGAGCAGCAATCATAGGAGTTAGGATAAAAATCAATATTGGATTAAGGTTTACAAAGAACTCAAAATTATCCTTTACAAATCCTCCAAATGCTCTGCTTGTATAAAGCGGAATAGTTAACCAATTGTGAGCAAATAACGTCTGTACCGGTATCAGAGCAAAAATGAAATACAAAAAGCGTTTATCTTTTAGAGGAAAGTTCTTTAAGTAGAATTTCAGTTTCTCTTTAGCAGTCATCTTGGAAAGTTCATCTTCATCCTCAACTTGATTTACATTTTTTTCTTTTGAAGCAATCTCAATCGCTTTAGCTACAGCTTTCTTTGTCATAATAAAATAGACAACTGCAATTCCGGTAACAGTAAGTGCAACATAAACCCAGAAGACACCGAGAATACTTGTAGATCTTCTTATCGGCGGAGAAATTAATCCCGGTAAGAATCCGCCAAGATTCATCAGTGCGTACAACATTGCGTAACCCATCGCGGCAGTTTTTTCAGTTGTAAATTTTTTAACAGCAGTATAAGCTGCGGGTTGATAAATTCCGTAGCCGAGCACAATTCCTAATATTCCAAGCATAGAGTAGATATGAGCCGATCCCCAAAGTCCCGTTGCACCGAGATGCGGAGCCGTTGATAAAAGAATTCTTCCAAAAAACATGAAAGAGAGTGCGTACAATAAAGCTTTTCGCACACCAACAAGATCAACAGTAGCACCAAGAAACAACATACTCAATGTAATTCCCGCAGTAAGAACACCAACCATGTTACCTGCTCGTATGTCATCGAGTTTAATGTAATCGTTAAAATAAATTGCCAACAGTCCAACAACACCGAAGTAAGTTAATCCTTCAAGTATGTAAGAAATGTTCAAACCCAGTAACGCACGAGAAGTATGAGCGAGATCAATGAAGGGCTGCGTAACTTCCCAAATGATATTAGTGAAAGCATTTTTTTCATCACGTTCAACTTCTTTCCTACCATAAATAAAAAGAACCAGTACCACAGCAACGGGCGGAACAAGAAGTGCGGATAAAAACATTACAACAGCGTTAAATCCTTTTTTAATTGCCAGACGTGTCGCTCCAAGCAGAATAACAAAGTAGGTTATTAATGTCAGACCGATTAACGAAACTAATAAATCCATAATTCACCTATTAGGTTTGGGTTAAAGAATATTTACTTCTGGAATCAATTCTATTCCAAATTTATCGAAGACAGCTTTCTGAATTTCTTGTGAGAACGTTTTGATCTGCTCTCCCGTTGCACTACCCATATTAATTATTACCAACGCTTGACGATTATATGTTGCTACGTCTCCGATTCTTTTACCTTTATAACCACATTTCTCAATTAGAAATCCGGCGGGTATTTTGTATTTGTTTCCATCTAATTTAAAAAAAACAATCTCTTCAAAATTTTTCTTCAGTTCTAAAAATCTTTCTTCACTTACTTCCGGATTCTTAAAGAAACTTCCAGCATTGCCGAAACGTTGAGGATCGGGAAGTTTACTCATTCTAATTTTGTTTATTGTCTCGCGTACTTTTCTAATCGTCAACTTTTCTTTGTTCGCTTTTCCTAAATAATCATTCAAGGAACGGTAATTAAGATTGAACTGTTTTTCTTTCTGTAATTTCAAAATGACTTTAGTTATTATAAACTTCCCTTTCAATTCCCTTTTGAATATACTGTCACGGTAATCGAACTTGCATTCATTTTTTTTATAAATCTTTTTTTCTCCCGACTCTAAGTTAATACCTTCAAGAGATTCGAATACATCCTTTATTTCGATACCGTAAGCGCCTATGTTTTGAATCGGTGCAGCTCCGACAGTTCCGGGAATGAGCGAAAGATTTTCGATTCCGTAATATTTATTCTCAACACAATAGGAAACTAAGTCATTCCAAATCTCTCCGGCTGAAGATTCGATGATTACATACTTTTCATTTTCTTCTACTAAGCGTATTCCCTTCTCTACATAATGGATTACTAAGCCATCATAATTTTTAGTGAATAGGATATTACTTCCACTGCCGAGAATAAGTTTATTCATACTGTTGAAACGTTTGGATTGTAATATTTCCAATATCTCTTTTTCCGAAACAACTGAAGTGAAATAATTAGCTTTTACATTAACACCGAAAGTGTTAAATGGTTTTAAGGATTTGTTTTCTTGAATTTTTATCATGGTTATAGATTAAACGTTGATTCCATATTCTTCCAATTAATCTCTTCTATTTTATACCCGTCTGATCTAAACATTATACCACCGGACTTATCAGTTCTCACAATATTAATTTTATTTTGATTGAACCGTTCAATAATATCTTTATGCGGATGATTAAACTTGTTCATAACTCCGGCACTAATAATCGCGTAATTTGGTTTAACAAAATCCAGAAATTCTTCGCTTGTACTTGTTCTACTTCCGTGATGCCCGGCTTTCAAAACATCCGATCTTAAAAATGTTTTATATCTATTCACGTACCCGCTTTCAACTTTTGTACCTGCATCACCCGTAAACAAAAAAGAATTATTTCCATAAACCAACCTAAGCATTCCGCTCTGATCGTTGGAACTTAATGATTCAAAATAATGGTTTGCTGTGTCATTCAAAACATAAATACGGCTGTTGCCAATCGTTATGATCTCTTTAGAATAATACTTGAAAGGAACACCATTCGAAGTTAAATAATTTTCCAGATCAATATCTTTTTGTAATTTCGGATCGAGCTTCGGTTTGTAGATCAGCTTTACTTTATGCTTGGCAATTATTGATAAGAATCCTTTGTAATGATCTGAATCAATGTGAGAAATAAATCCGTAGTCAATTTTATCAATTCCTAACTTATCCATTAAAGGTAAGATCACGCGTTCGCCGTTATCAAAATATTCAGTCGCTTCGCCCGCATCTATCAATGCGGTTTTACCGTTTGGAAATTTTACCAATAACCCATCACCTTGCCCGATGTCTACTGCCATAACCGATAAAACATTCTTCGGCATTAATTCATAATTGTCTAAACGCATGAACAAAATCCACAGCACTATAGATAAAGTTACTGCAACTATCTTTGCGGTTCTTTTTGTAAATATTTTGAAAATGAAAAATATTAAAGCTAAGATGAGATAAAATAATATTGCATCATAAACACTGAACTGATTAATTAAAATGTATGAGTATTTATCTCCACCCAATAAACGAACAAAGAAGTACATAACATATGTCAGCAGTTCATTAGCAGAAGCAAAGATTGAACCGAACCAACTGAAAAGAGTACCCACAAACAATGTGAATATTCCCAAAGCTACTATTGCACCGGAAACCGGTATAACGACTAAGTTAGCAAACAAAGCAGAAACAGAAAGGCGATGGAAATAAGTTAGAGTAAACGGGAGCGTTCCAATTTGTGCCGACAAAGATGTAACGCAAAAAATTAAAAACCAATTCAGCCATTTTGTTTTGATCTGTAAATTATCTACGGTGCGTTTTAACGGAGGATAAATTAAAATTAGAGATAAGATTGCCGAGAAAGAAAGTTGAAAACTCGGATTAAATAATTCGCTCGGACTTATCAGTAATATAACGAACGCGGATAGAGACAAAGCATTTAGACTGTTGTATTCTCTGCCCATAGCCGGTGCAGCCAATAAAGCAACTGCCATTACTGTTGATCTGAAAACCGGCGCATCTGCACCAGTTATGATTAGATAGAACAATAAACCGATCAAGGTTAATGTGTAGCGGGTAAAAAGATTGAACCTGTTGAACACAACTAAGAAGATCAAAACAATGTAACCAACATGTAAGCCGGATACAGACAAAACATGCACAACTCCCGAATTAACAAATTCATTTTTTATAGCGTAATCAATTGAGCCGCGATCCGCCAAAAGTAATCCACGAAGTAAGCCGGTAGTAGTCTTGTTATGCAGCGATGTGATTTGTTCATCTAACCTTTTTCTGATTTGATGAATTGTGTTTTTGTATTCCGATACTTCCTTAGAGATAAATTTTACGTCATCGGTTTTATAGATGTTTGCTATTGCTACAATTCCCTTTCCGTTTAGATATTTTTCATAATCATATTCGCCAGGATTCCTTTCATTCCTTGGTTTCATAATATTTCCAAAGATTTGTATCCTGTTCCCAATTTCTAATTGGTCATAAAGTTTTGATGTTTTTTTATCTTCATCATAAACAGAACAAAGTATTTTATATATGCCTTGATACTTCTGTTCTTTTGTAGTTACTGTATCGGCAGATAAATATAAAATTATTCTGCCTTCTTTTTTCAGTTCAATATTATCAATCGTACCGCTGATTATAGTTTTAGTATATTTTTCTAATTGAAACGGATAGTTAACTTTCGGCGGTGAAACAACTGAAAAATAAAGCGACCCGCAAAGAACTATTGCAATAGTTATCAAAACAATTTTTAACTGTTCAATATGAGTTGACTTTTGAAAGTGAAATATTAACGAGATGAGTAAAGCAAATAAGAAGAAAATAAAAAGTGTAATTAATGAAATGGATAAAATAGATTGGAAGATTATTCCAATCATAAAGAGAATTACAAATTTTATGAGAGGATATTTACTCAATCATACATCTCCATAATTGCCGGTTTGATATCGTAAAGTTTCTTGATCTTCTTTGATAATAATTCTGCATTCTTCCCGGCCGTAATTCCAATTGCGGGATTCAGTGTGTGCATCTTAATAGAAAGATCCTCAAAGTTACCATGATCAGAACAGACTACAAGCGTCATATCTTTTTTTAGATTCGTAATCATATGAAAAAGAAAACTATCAAGAATACTTGTTGTGTATTCAAGCCATTCACTGTTTCTGCCGTGCCCAAGATGATCTGTGTGAAATATTTCAAATAAAGTAAAATGATTTTTAGAACCAAGCCGTATCAGACGATCAGCCGCAGTTTCTGCTTTTATCACCTTCAATTTATAATTCATTCTTTCTACAAAATAGCGGTTATTAATATCTGCCGCCAAAGCTTTTCCTTTATGAATGTCACTTATATTATTCAATCTCATTCCATTCATAATACAGCTTAAAGTAGTTACGCTTAATCTTCTTCTTCCGGAATTCACGTAATCAAAAAATGCTTTTGGATAAGCATTAGCAAAATAAACCTTTTTCCTTTTTTGCATGAAAGAACGAAAAATGTTTTTCCCTTTTATAATAGGAAGAAGAGTTGAGTAAGGATAAGGTCCGAAATGTTTTCCTATCAGTTTGGGTGCATTAATGCCGCAGAAGATTGATGTCTGTCCGGTTCCGCTTAAAGGTATTTCCGGAATTCCCATTTTTGCATCAACCGGAAATAGAAAAGCGTTATTACCTTCTAATTTTTGTTTATCAAGATGAGGAATATCACCGAAGATTTCTGAAAATGTTCTGAAGCCATACTTGAAGAAAGGATTGTATTCGTAATCTTTCTTTCCGATTCCAACGCCATCCATAAAAATCATTATTGTCGAGTGCAATTCTTAATCCTTTCCTTTTCAGTACTAGTCTGACCAACCCATGTGGGCTGTCTCAAAAGATCTAAATTGTCATTCTGAACAAAGTGAAGAATCTGATTTTAACTAAAAGCCAAAGATTCTTCGTCTCCCGACAAGTCGGGATCCTCAGAATGACACTTCTGAGACAACTTCTTTAAGTGGTAGGTCTATTCTTTCGATTCTACTAAAATTGTTACCGGTCCGTCATTAAATATTTTTACCATCATCATCGCTCCAAACACTCCGGATTTAACTTTATCATTCCCAAGATTACTTTTCATCCGAGCTATAAATTGTTCATACATGGCTTCTGCAACATCAGGACGTGCGGCATCTGTAAAACTTGGACGGTTTCCTTTTCTTGCATCTCCATATAAAGTGAATTGAGAAATAATTAAAACTTCCCCGTTAATATCTTTAAGTGAAAGATTCATCTTTTCATTATCGTCCTCGAAGATCCGCAAATTGGAACATTTATCGGCAACAAAATTCAAATCCTCTTCTGTATCCCCTTCTTTTACTCCAAGAAGAATTACCATCCCTTTTTTTATTTCTGAATAATATTTCTGTTCAACAATTAGGACTGATCCTTCAGTTACTCTTTGAACCAATGCTCTCATTTCAATTCTCCAACAACAACTCTATCAATTTGCTGATAATCTTTTACAAAATAAATATTTATGAAATCATTCTTCTCAAGAATATCTGCTACATACTTAGACTGGTCTTTACCGACTTCTAAAAAGATTTTACAATTATTTTTCAATAATATTTTTGCTCTTTCCGCAATCATTCGGTAAAAATCTAATCCGTCGTTCGAATCCGTAACGGCAGCAATTGGTTCGTAATTTTTAATTTCATTTTGAAGAATTGGATATTCCTCTTTACTAACATATGGCGGATTAGAAACTATTATATCAAATTTATAATCACTCTTGTAATTTTTAACATCAGCAGTAATGAAATGAATTTTTTCTTCAACTCCATTAATTGCAGCATTCTCTTGGGCTATAAATAATGCTTTTTCAGAAATATCAATAGCAGTTACTTCTGCATTATCTAAATTTTTCGCCAAAGATATGGAAATATTGCCGCTACCCGTTCCTATATCTAATATTTTCAATCCGATTTTATTTTTACAGAACTTAATTACCTCTTCAACCAATATTTCTGTTTCCGGTCTTGGTATTAAAACATCAGGTGTAACCTTAAACAGTAACCCATAGAACTCAACATTACCGATAATATATTGTAGCGGTTCAAACTTTCCCCGGCGCGCGATCCATTCACGGTAAATACTAACTTCGTTTTCTTTTAACGGTTGATCGAACTTGAGATAAAGATCCAATCGTTTACATTTTAGGATTTCAGAGAGAAGTAATTCGGCATTTAAACGTGCCGATTCTATCCCTTTCTTTTCTAAAAAGTCTGTAGAAAGTTGTAATGATTCTAAAACAGTCAAAATTAATTTCCGATAATGAGATTAGCTAATAGCTGACTGCTGAAAGCCGTTGCTGAAAAATAAATAAAACTATTGGATTTATAACCGTAAGATGTTCAAACAAACTTTGTAAAATTAATTATATGCCATGGAGTGGTTTACAACAGCCGAGGAATAGCGACGGGTTATGTGGCATTTATTAATTCAATTTAGTCTCTAAACTCTTAAGAAACTCTTCCGCAGTTAAAACATCTATTTTGCTTCGTTTATAATCAGTTTTATTTCTTGTGATAATAAGAGTAATACCATTGTTGACTGCTGTGAAATATTGAATTGCATCTTCAAAGTCATTGAATTCTGAGTTCAGTGATTGTTCTATTACTCTTTCATCTAACGATAAAATATTTATTAGAGTCTTGAGTTTTCTTAAATTTTTTAATGCCGATATATTTGAGGTTTGTTTCTTAAGAAGATAGTGGAGATTTGCAAATATAAGCGGAGACGTATATGCAATAACTTCTTCTTTATCTATTAATGTAAATAGTCTTGCTGCGTGAATATAGTGTGGTTCTCTTTTAGCAAGTAAATCTAATATTATGTCTGAATCAACAAAAAGTTTAATCATTTGGAGTATTTCTCTTCAATATGCTTTCCATAAACTTTTTTAACATTAATATTTTCTGAAAATTTGGCAATTCCGGATAGTTCAAGAACATTTGGTGATATTTCCATTTCCGTAATACTCTCTTTATCAGATATTAAATTGAAATACTTTTCAACCATCACCGAAAGACTTTGTTTATTTTTTTGAGCATATTTTTTTGCACTGTCTATGGCTCTTTTATTGAGTTTTAGCGTTAGTTTAGTATTCATAGTGCCCTATCAAATTGTACGTAAATATTTTTATGATAAAATACGTATCATTAACTTAATATTCAAGTTCGTCTTTTAGCCATACAACAACATTGTTTTTAAGTTTGTGTTGTAATGATTCTTAAACAGTCAATATTAATTTCCATAATTAAGTTTAGCAGATGGCCGAAAGCCGCTTCTGAAAAATAAAAAAAACTATCGAATTTATAACCGTAAGATTTTCGAAGAAATTGTTAGGTAACTCAAATGCCACACTCAAAAACGCTGGTCGTGTTGAGAGGCTTGTTGAGACTGTCGAAAAAGTCCATTTATACACTTACTGTTCTCTTTTTTGTGTCTTTAATTTTTCTTCAGTTATTTTTTAGATTGTTCTGAGATATCTCGTTCAGTAATGTTTTTTTAAGGAA
>JBBAAM010000051.1:0-26418 GCA_041658245.1 Melioribacteraceae bacterium | reverse complement strand
CGAGATATCTCAGAACAATCTAAAAAATAACTGAAGAAAAATTAAAGACACAAAAAAGAGAACAGTAAGTGTATAAATGGACTTTTTCGACAGTCTCAACAGGTATCGGAAGAAGAATGGATGTGCGGCTAAAACGTCATGGAATTTATACAGTTGAATCGCTTTGCAATTCTAATAAAGCGCACTTGAAAGAAGTTTGGGGCGGAATAGAAGGAGAGCGGATATATGCTCAGTTGCGAGGAGAAGATGTTAAAAGACCTCCGACACACAGACAAACTGTGGGACATTCACATGTTCTTCCGCCAAAAGAAAGAAATAAAGATGATGCCTTTGCTGTGTTGAATCGTTTATTGCAGAAAGCGGCAATGAGAATGCGTTGCCTGGGCTATGTTACTGGTGCGATGTCTATGGGTGTACGTTTTTAGGAGGAATTAAATGGAGAGAAGAAATTAGTTTTTCTCATACGCAAAATACTATAACCCTTATGAAGGCATTGGAAAAAGTTTGGGAAAGATATCCTGCCGGAAAAGAAAAACCCCTTGCGGTTGGAGTAACTCTATTTAAATTGCTGGATGAAGATCAGAGTACACCAATCCTTTTTGAAGATTACGACAAAATAAAATCTCTTAATAAAGCGGTTGATGGATTAAATAAAAAATACGGATTTACATCTGCATATTATGCAACCTCACACTTCGCAAGAAAATCCGCACCGATGAGAATAGCGTTTACTCAAATACCCAACTTAGAGCTCGAAGATGACGAAAAAGAATTTTGATTATCAATTAATAACAAATCCAACATCACTAAGGCACTAAGAACACAAAGGTTCACAAAAACTTTTGAGATGACTTATTTTTATTTATATCCTGCTTTCTCTAATTCCTTCAAAGATTTGAATGGAGAAGGAGGATTTAAATATTCGCCGAGGAATTTGTAAATCTTCAGTCGAATTTCTTTTGCAAGTTTTGTATCAATCCTATCGAAACTATGTCCGCCGGGTGCATCTTTAAAAATTTCATAATCGAATTTCTTACCTGCTGCTTTGAGAGCTTCGATCAAATGTTCAACTTCCAAAACATAAACATCATCATCATTTGTGTTGGTATGAATCAGTAAAGGTGTTTTCAGTTTGTCAACATGGAAAACCGGAGAGCGTTTTCTATATTCATTCACATCTTGAGTAACCGTCTTGCCAATATGGTATTTTGCCGAAAATTCATCTGCGTATGATTGTCCATGAGAGCCCAGACGGAGAATCAAATCGCTGACAGGCACACCTGTAAATGCGACTTTGTAATCGTTCGGATGTTGGAAGATATCCATCAATGCAATCAATCCGCCGTGACTCCATCCAACGATACCAACACGATCTTTATCAACTATATCGTAATTCTCAATCATCCATGCACGCGCAGCGTTGTTATCTTCAACCTCCAATCCGCCGTAATCAATTTTTTCATAAAAACTCTTTCCGTAACCGGTGCTGCCGCGGTATTCAGGTGCAATAACAATATAACCTTGTGCCATCATCTCGCGGATAATATGCGTGTAGTACGTTGTGAAATCTGCATGAACACCACCGTGCGGTAAAACTATTAGAGGATATTTTTTACTGCGGTCAATTTTAGCGGGAATAAAAATATATGCCCAAAACTTAACCGGATTGTAAGCGCCCATTGCAGTTGGATTTGGTATTTTTGCCGGAGGCGGACCAACGATGAAAACTTTTTCAATATTGGCAACATCTCCAACTTTGTTGTACCACTGAATATCATCAATTGCTTTTGCCAGTTGATCAAGCCGGTGATCGAGATCTTCAAATTTCTTTTCGATCACATCATTTGTACTTTTTTCTTTTTCCTGAGCAAAGGTTGCATGATAAGAAAGGATCATGACCACAAAAATGAATGTGAAATATTTTATCAATTTCATAAAACATACCTCAAAAATTTTATTATTGATAAGTTAAATTACAGAGTAATACTTTTCTCTTCCAATTTATTTTTATTATCATTCCACTCGTATTTAACAGTTTAATAAAAGAAGACACTATGAAAGTATTAAAATTTGGCGGTTCGTCTGTTGGCACTCCGGAAAGAATAAGCGGCGTGATTGATATCTTAAAAGAATATCAAGCCGAAGGCAAGAAATATGCGGTTGTTTTTTCTGCATTTCAGGGTGTGACAGACTCCCTTATCTTGATCAGCAATAAAGCCGTTGCACGAGACGAAACTTATTTGGAAGATCTCGAACAATTAGAAAGAATCCATTATAACTCCGTCGAATATTTGGTTTCCGGAAATTTGAAAATCGCATCAAAGAAAAATGTTTACGACTTATTGGAAGAACTAAAAGAGATAGTGCACGGCGTCTTTTTAGTGAAAGAGCTAACTCTTCGCAGCTTGGATTATATTATGAGTTTCGGTGAGAGACTTTCGTGCACAATAATTTCCGAAGTGATGAATTGTAAAGGAATAAAAGCAGAATATTTAGACAGCAGATTGATAATCAAAACCGACGATTCGTTTGGTAATGCAAAAGTTAACTTCGATATAACAAACAAAAACATTGAAGATTATTTTTCGTCTCACAAAAAAATTCAAATTATAACCGGGTTTATCGGCACAACAGAAAAAAATGAAACTGTTACGTTGGGTAGAGGCGGTTCAGATTATACAGCATCAATCTTCGGTGCGGCGTTGAATGTTGAAGAGATTGAAATTTGGACTGACGTTGACGGAATTCTAACTGCGGACCCTAGAAAAGTTTTAGATTCATTTTCTTTGAACTCGGTTACTTACGAAGAAGCTATGGAGATGTCGCACTTCGGCGCCAAAGTCATTCATCCCCCGACAATGAAGCCGGCGCTGATCAAAAAAATACCAATCAGAATTAAGAATACATTTAATCCAGCCTTCAGCGGAACAGTGATTACGGAAAAAGAAGAGACTGGCATTTTTAGTGTTAAGGGAATTTCCTCCATTGATCACATTACTCTTCTTAGAATAACCGGCAGCGGAATGGTTGGCGTTGTTGGTATTGCTTCAAGAATTTTCGGCGCTCTAGCTAAGGAAAAGATAAATGTTATTCTTATAACCCAAGCTTCATCCGAACATAGTGTTTGTCTAGCAATCCTTCCTCAATTCGGGCAACTCTCAAAAAATCTAATCGAAGAAGAGTTCAAATGGGAAATACGTGACGGAATGATTGATGAGGTTGCCGTTGAACCTGATATGTCAATCATCGCTGTTGTTGGTGAGAATATGAGACACACGCCTGGTATCTCCGGAAAAGTATTTCAATCGCTCGGTAAAAACGGAATTAATATAATCGCAATCGCTCAAGGTTCTTCCGAATTGAATATTTCTCTCGTTATAGAAAAGGAGTATCTGAAAAAGGCATTAAACGTTTTGCACAATTCGCTTTTCCTTTCAAAACAAAAAACACTAAATCTGTTTTTGATAGGTCCAGGTATGGTTGGCAGCGCATTTCTAAAGTTGATCATTGAGCGAAGCAATTATGTAGCGGAACATGTTCATGCAAATATTAAAATCGTTGGTCTGCTCAACAGGCAAAAAATGATTTTTAATGAGTCCGGAATTGATCTCAATAACTGGAAAGAGATTCTCCAAAATTCAAAATTAAAATCAAACATTGAGAAGTTTATTGATCAGATGAAAGAGAAGAATTTACCTAATTCCATACTTGTGGATTGTACGGCAAACGATTCCGTTGTAAATCATTACACTAAAATTCTATCCTCATCAATTTCAATTGTAACGCCTAATAAAATAGCGAACACGCAGAGTTACGAACAATTTGTTTCTTTGAGAGAGACCGCTGGTAAACACAATGTTCAGTTTCGCTATGGGACCAATGTTGGTTCAGCGCTCCCGTTCATTAACACTCTTAAGGATATAATTTCGAATGGAGACCAGGTAACTAAGATCGAAGGAGTTTTCTCAGGAACGCTCAGTTTCATTTTCAATACTCTAAAAGAGAAAGACAGCTTTAGTGAAGCAGTGAAGATTGCAAAGGAGAAAGGATATACAGAGCCGGATCCGCGTGATGATCTAAAAGGATTAGACATGGCGAGAAAGTTATTGATCTTGATTAGAGAATCGGGTGTTCCATTCGAACTGAAGGATATTGAAATTGAAAAATTAATTTCTCCGGAAGCAGAGAGTGCTAAATCGCTTGAAGAATTTTTCAAGGAATTGAAAAAAGATGATCATAGAATTATCGAAATGAAAAGAAAAGCCGCTGAGAAAGGTTGTGTACTTTGTTATATAGCTAAGTATGAAGAGGGAAATGCAAAATTGTCCATCCAAGAAATTGATAGGAATCATCCTTTCTTCAATCTAACAAATAGCGAGAACATTGTTGCCTTCACAACAAAGAACTATTGGAAGAATCCGCTGGTAATCCGCGGACAGGGAGCGGGAGCGGATTTCACGGCGGTTGGAATTCTTTCCGACATATTAAGAATATCAAATTACCTTGGGTAAATATTATGAATGATAATAAAATAAAAGTCGGTATTCTCGGTGCAACGGGAAGCGTTGGTCAAAAATTTATTGAGCTGCTTACAGATCATCCATGGTTCGAAATTCATGAACTTGCGGCTTCTGATAGATCTGCCGGAAAAAAATATTCCGAAGCGGTGAATTGGGTTATGCAAACACCTTTGCGGACGGATATCGCAGGTAAAACAGTTTTGAAATGCGAACCGACGTTGGAATCCAAAATTATTTTTTCTGCTCTTGATGCTTACGTTGCCGGTACGATCGAAGAAGAATTTGCTAAGGCTGGATATGTAGTAATTTCCAATGCACGTAATCACCGCTTTGATGAAGATGTTCCTCTGATGGTGCCGGAAATAAATTCAGATCATTTGGAACTCGTAAAAATTCAGAAGTTTGGAAAAGGTGCGATCGTAACCAATCCAAATTGTTCAACTATCGGTTTAGTAATGGCATTGAAACCGTTAGCCGATGATTTCGGAATTGATTCTGTAAATGTTGTTACTATGCAGGCAATTTCAGGCGGGGGTTATCCCGGAGTGCCAAGCATGGATATTCTTGATAACGTTATTCCTTTCATCGGCGGTGAAGAAGATAAAATGGAACGAGAGCCTCTTAAGATTCTCGGAACGATTAATAATGGCAAAGTGAAATTTGCTGATGTAAAAATTAGCGCTCAGTGTAATAGAGTAAGTGTAATTGATGGGCACACGGAATGCGTTCAAATAAAATTGAAAAAGAAAACTTCGAAAGATGAGATAATCAAAGCATGGAATAATTTTTCCGGAGAACCGCAAAAATTAAATTTACCTTCTGCACCGGGAAAACCGATAATTTATTTGGATGGAGATAAATATCCTCAACCGCGAATGCACAGAAATTTGGGAAACGGAATGTCGGTTTCAATTGGAAGATTGCGGGAATGTTCTCTGTTCGATTATAAATTTGTAGTTCTTTCTCACAATACAATTAGGGGAGCTGCGGGTGGAACAATTCTAATTGCAGAATTAATGAAATCAAAAGGATACCTGGATTAAATTTATGAAATTGAAAAGCATCAAAGTTGTTGCACCTGCAACGATAGCTAATGTTGGGCCCGGATTTGATATTATGGGGTTTGCAATCAATACTCCTGTTGAAGAAATGATTTTACGTCTTACCGGTAAACCCGGAATTAAAATTTCAAGAATAACCGGAGATAAAAACGGATTACCGACCGATATTAATAAGAATACGGCCACTGTTGCTTTAATGCACATGATTTCAAAATTGGACAACAAACTTGGAGTTGAACTTGAGATTAGGAAAAAAATAATCTCAGGCAGCGGACTTGGTTCGAGTGCGGCAAGTGCGGTTGCGGCGCCGTTTGCTTTAAATGAATTATTGGGAAAACCATTTACAAAATATGAACTGCTGGAGTTTGCACTTCTTGGTGAGAAAATTGCATCAGGATCAATTCATGCTGATAATGTTGCGCCATGTCTGTTCGGAGGATTTGTTTTAATACGAGGCTACAATCCGACAGACATCATTCAACTATCATCTCCTAAAAAATTATTCTGTACAGTTCTTCATCCTCAATTCGAAATTAAAACTTCCGAAGCGAGAAGATTAATAAAGAAAAAATTTCCTCTGAAAGATGTGATAACTCAAACCGGTAATGCGGCCGGGTTAGTTGCCGGATTATTGAAGAGCGATTACGATTTGATAAAACGATCTATGTATGATCTGATTGCTGAACCCGCCCGCGCAACTTTAATTCCGGGCTTCTATGAAATAAAAGAATCAGCGATGAATGCCGGTTCGATCGGCTGCAGTATTTCGGGATCGGGACCGGCAGTTTTTGCGTTCAGCACTTCGGAAAAAGACGGAAGAAAAATTGGGAAAGCGATGAAGCAAGTATCCTTAAAATATGTAAAAAAGAATAATGTTTATATTTCTTCTATTAACACAGTGGGTCCAAAAGTAATCGGGTAATATGAAATACTTCAGCACACGCAATCAAAATAATTTTGTTTCTTTCAGAGAAGCTGTTTTGAATGGTCTTGCACAAGACGGCGGACTTTTTATGCCGGAAACGATTCCATCTTTTTCAAAATCATTTATAGAAAATCTTAATTCATTTTCTTTTCAAGAAATAGGATTTGAAACTGCAAAAATATTTATTAGTGATGAAATAGCTGAACAAAAACTTCAAGATATTATCCAATTGTCTTTAACTTTTCCGGCACCGCTTGTTGACCTTGATGAGGATATTCACATACTTGAACTATTTCATGGACCAACTCTTGCATTTAAGGATTTCGGTGCACAGTTTATGGCAAGAACCATGGAACATCTTGTAAAGGATGATAATAAAGAATTGATAATTATTGTTGCTACTTCAGGCGATACAGGCAGTGCAGTTGCGCATGGTTTTTATGGTGTCGAAGGAATTAAAGTTTACTTGCTTTATCCAAGCGGTAAGGTAAGCGGAATTCAAGAAAAACAATTAACAACTCTCGATAAAAATATAACCGCATTGGAGATCAAAGGCACATTTGATGACTGCCAGCGTCTTGTTAAGAATGCTTTTACCGATAACGATCTGAAAAATAAATTGAAACTAAGTTCGGCAAATTCAATTAATATAGCTCGCTTGATACCGCAATCATTCTATTATATAAATGCAGTTAAGCAATTAAAACAGAGGACTAAGAAAATTGTGTTTTCTGTTCCATCCGGAAATCTTGGTAATATTACAGCAGGATTGATTGCAAAAAAAATGGGTTTGCCCATTGATTTGTTTATAGCAGCGACAAATTCAAATGATGTATTTACAAATTATTTATCCTCCGGAATTTTTGAGACGCGCAAATCTGTTCAAACATATTCCAATGCTATGGATGTTGGCAATCCAAGTAATTTGGAAAGAATGAGAATGCTATATGAAGATAATATTGAAAAAATGAGAAACGAGATCGAGTCGTTTAGTTTTGATGATGAAAAGACGGTAATTGGAATAAAAGAAGTTCATTCTAAATATGGCTATATAATTGATCCTCACGGTGCCGTTGGTTACCTGGCACTCAAGAAATTTTTAGATGCACACAAAGAAAACAAAATAGATTCGATTGTTATAGAAACAGCTCACCCCGCAAAATTCAAAGATGTTGTTGAGAACGCAATAAAGACAGAAGTAAAAATACCGCAGCGGCTTGCCGAATCTCTTAATAAACAAAAACATTCAATTGTTCTCGATTCCAAATTCGAAACTCTTAAAGATTATCTGTTGAATAATCGCTGAATGTAAAAAAACGATAATCTTATTAACTCAAAATTTCTTCTTAAGCACCATTGAATTAAGAATACTTTTCCGATAAATTCTTTTCCAGATATTTATCATTCAAAGGTGTTAAGATGAAATCAATAATTAGAACAACATTTCTCCTTGTTATCTTACTTTTTGTTTTCAATGAAATCTTTGCTCAAGTAGACACATCTTACTTCAATGGGCTGGAATACAGAGGAATCGGTCCTTACCGTGGAGGAAGATCTTGTGCAGTAATCGGTGTTCCTTCCAATTCAAATTTATTTTATTTCGGCGCAACAGGCGGCGGAGTTTGGAAAAGTGAAAACTCGGGGACCACGTGGAAAAATATTTCGGATAAATTTTTTGGCGGATCAATTGGAGCCATTGCTGTTAGCACCTGGGATCCGAATGTAATTTATGTCGGCACCGGAGAAGAAACAGTCCGCGGAAATGTTTCAAGCGGAAACGGAATGTGGAAAAGTGATGATGCAGGTAAAACCTGGAAACAGATAGGTCTTGAAGACTCACGCCACATAACTCGAATAGTTATTGATCCCAAGAATCCGGATTTAGTTTATGCCTCATGCCTTGGTCATCTTTATGGTCCAAACTCAATGCGTGGAATATTCCGTACGAAAGATGGAGGAAAAAATTGGGAAAAAGTTTTGTTTGTTAATAATGAAGTCGGCGCAATTGATCTTAACATGGATCCAACGAACTCACGAATTCTTTTTGCATCAATGTGGCGGGTAAAACGAACTCCTTACAGTTTAGAAAGCGGCGGTGAAGGATCGGGTTTGTGGAAATCAATTGACGGCGGCACTACATGGAAAAATATTTCCTCCAATAAAGGAATGCCGAAAGGAACACTTGGAATTATCGGAGTCTCTGTTTCAAAAGCTGATCCGCGCAGGGTTTATGCAATCATTGAAGCAGAAGAAGGCGGAGTATTTCGTTCCGATGACGGTGGAGAAACCTGGATAAAAATAAATGAAGATAGAAATCTTCGTCAGCGCGCATGGTATTACAGCAGAATTTATGCCGACCCTAAAGACAAAGATAAAGTTTATGTTCTTAATGTTGGTTTCTGGAGATCGAAAGACGGCGGAAAAAGTTTTGAAGGAATTGGAACTCCGCATGGTGATCATCATGATTTGTGGATCAATCCCGATAATCCGGATGCGATGATAATTGGAGATGACGGAGGCGCTCAGGTTTCTGTTGATGGCGCTAAAAGCTGGAGTACATATTATAATCAACCGACAGCGCAGTTTTATAGAGTTACTACAGATAATAATTTTCCTTACAGAATTTATGGTGCACAACAAGATAATAGTACGGTCAGAATTTTTCATAGAACGGAAAGCGGAAGCATTGAAGAAAAAGATTGGGAGGAAACAGCCGGTGCAGAAAGCGGCTGGCTCGCTGTTGATCCGAAAAATAACGACATAGTTTACGGAGGAAACTATGCCGGATTAATCGGAATGATAAATCATCGTACCAATGAAAACAGAACTGTTGATGTTTGGCCGGATTCACCAATGGGACACGGTGCAAAAGATTGGAAGAACCGTTTTCAATGGAATTTCCCTTTACTCTTTTCAAAGCATGATTCGAACATATTATATGCTGCGGGAAATATGTTATTCAAAACAACAAATGCAGGGCAAACTTGGCAAGCGATAAGCGGAGATTTAACACGTAACGATACGACCAAACTTGGTGCTTCCGGCGGACCGATTACAAAAGATAATACCGGCGTTGAATATTATTGCACAATTTTTACTGTGGCGGAAAGTCCGTTGAAAGCAGAGGTAATCTGGACAGGCTCCGATGATGGATTAATTTATGTTACAACAGATGGCGGAAAGAATTGGAAGAACGTAACACCTCCGGTAAACTTGTTACCTGAATGGGCGCAGATCAACAGCATTGAAGCGAATCCTTTTATTGAAGGCGGACTTTATGTTGCCGCTACAAGATATAAATCCGATGATTACAAACCATACTTGCTTAAGACAACAGATTTTGGAAAGACCTGGAAGAAAATTGTAAACGGAATTGACGAAAAACATTTTACACGTGTAATCCGCTCTGATATACAACGACAAGGTTTACTCTTTGCCGGAACAGAAGAAGGAATGTACATATCATTTAATGAAGGAGAGAATTGGCAAACGTTTCAACAAAATCTTCCGATAGTTCCGATCACGGATCTAACGATCAAGAATGAAGATTTAATTGTTGCAACACAAGGCAGATCGTTTTGGATGATAGATGATATTTCTCCTCTTCGACAAATGAATACAGAAGTTATGAAGAAAAAGTTTTGGCTCTATCAACCGCGCGAATCTTTTAGAATTGGCGGCAGCGGGAGAGGCGATGGAACAACAAGCGGAATAAATCTGCAGAGCGGTGTTATCATAAATTATTATTTCAAAGATTTGCCTGATAGTAATTCTGTTGAGTTGAGAATTTTTGATTCAAGCGGAAAAATTATTAAAACATTTATGCCTAAAACCAAAGAACGTGGTGAACGTCTTCAGATAAAAAAAGGATTGAATAGAATGATCTGGAATATGCGTTATCCCGATGCCGAAAAATTTGATGGAATGATATTGTGGGGCAGCAGAGGTATGGTAGGTCCTTTAGCTGTACCTGGAGATTACAAGGCAATATTAAAATATGACAAAGATAGCGTCGCCGTTTCATTTACTATTGTAGCAGATCCGCGTTCCTCTGCATCTATAGAAGATTTAAAATTACAATTTGACTTTTTAAACTCGGTCTGCGATAAGCTTACTGAAACTCACAAAGCGATTATACAGATACGAAATATTCGCAAGCAAATAAAAGATGTTGGAGATCGAATCAAAGATCAAAAAAATGTTGATGCTGTTAAAAAGACTGGTGAGGAAATTAATAAAAAACTGACGGCAGTTGAAGAAACATTATACCAAACGAAAAATAAAAGTGGTCAAGACCCGTTGAATTACCCGGTTCGATTGAACGATAAATTATCATCTCTCGGCGGTTCGGCTGCAAGCGGAGATTTTAAACCCACCGATCAGGCTGTTGAATTGAAGAAAGAGCTTGTAGCAAAAATTGATACTGAATTAAATAAACTAAAAGATGTTGTAGATAATGAATTACCTAAGTTCAATAAATTAGTAGCGGATGCAAATGTACCGGCAGTGATTCTGCAAAAAGAAGAAGAGAAAAAATAGAGACTGAAGAATAAAGATTAGGAGTAATGATGATAAGTAGAAACCGGTTCATTTTAGTTGCTGCTATTTTGTTTTTGCTTGGATACAGTTCCAACATTATACCGCAGAATCAAAGCGTGCTTTCAAAAGACGGAGTGGAAATTGTTTACGATGCTGTAGGCAATGGAGAACAAACATTGGTATTTGTTCACGGCTGGAGCTGCGATAAATCATATTGGAATGATCAGGTTAAAACATTCTCTCCAAAATATAAAGTTGTTGCAATTGATTTAGCCGGACACGGTGAATCAGGCTCTGATAGGAAAAATTACACAATGGAATTATTCGGAGAAGATGTTGCGGCAGTTGTGAATAAACTTAAACTTAATAAAGTAATTCTAATCGGCCACTCTATGGGAGGTTCTGTAATAATTGAAGCGGCAAAAAGATTAAAAGGAAAAGTAATAGGATTAGTAGGAGCTGATACATATCAAAGTTTTAAGGACGATTGGACTGCCGAGCAGAAGGAGGGATTCTTAAAAACAATCACAGAAAAATTTGTTGATGTTACTAAAGGATTTGTAAAAAGTATGTTTCCTAAGACAGCAGATTCGCTTTTGGTAAATAGGATTGCTGATGATATGTCCTCGGCTCCGCCTCAAGTTGCTTTAAGTGCAATGAGAAATTTATTTTTTTATGATCCAATTCCAACCCTAAAGGAGATCCGGCTGCCGATAATTTCAATTAACTGTGATATGTATCCGATTGCAATAGAAGAGAATAAAAAATATGTGGATTCGTTTAACGTAAAGATGATGAACGGTGTTGGGCATTTTGTTATGCTGGAGGATAAAGACAAATTCAACCAGTTCCTTCAAGAAGCTATTAATGAATTAGTTATGTAACACACATTACGCAAAAATGTAAAGCGAGACGCCGTTTCGCATATTAAATAAATAATTTGAAGTAAACAGAAAGGCGATTCAGCGAATCGCCCTACAACTTCATGCGTTTTGCGTAAATTCAGTTAAGTAAAAAATATCCGGAGAAAAAGATGAAATCAAAATTATTATTTGCTTTAGCAGTAATGACAACATTTGTATTGGCTCAGACCAAAAAAGATTACCCCATTCAGCCGGTACCATTTACACAAGTAAAAGTTGATAAAGGTTTTTGGTTTGATCGGATGGAAACTAACCGAACAGTAACAATTCCTTATGCACTTAAACTTTGTGAAGAAACCGGTCGGATTAAAAATTTTGCAATTGCAGGAGGATCAGAAAAAGGTGACTTCTGCAGCAAATATTATTTTGATGATTCTGATGTTTACAAAGTCTTGGAAGGCGCATTATATGCGCTAATGTTAAAACCGGATAAGAAATTAGAAAAGCAGCTTGATAAAATTATTTCACTTATTGCTTCTGCACAGGAAAAAGATGGTTATTTGTATACTGTAAGAACTATGGGCTCTCATAAATTTGAAAGAGTAACAGGTCCATCACGCTGGCTGAATGAAGAAGGAAGTCACGAACTTTACAATCTTGGTCATATGTATGAAGCTGCTGTAGCACATTATATGGCAACAGGTAAAAAAACTTTTTTAAATGTTGCTCTTAAAAGTGCGGAATTAATTTGTGAAGTTTTTGGATCCGGAAAATTAAGTCTGCCATCAGGACATCAAGAAGTGGAAATTGGTCTGGTTAAACTCTTCCGTATAACGGGTAAAGAAAAATATTTAAATCTCGCAAAATTCTTTTTGGATATGCGCGGGAATTATGTTAACGGAAGAAAATCTTGGGGCGAATATAATCAAGATCACAAACCTGTTATTGAGCAGGATGAAGCAGTTGGTCATGCGGTTCGTGCCGGATATATGTATTCCGGTATGGCTGATGTGGCTGCATTAACGGGCGATAAAGATTACCTGAAAGCATTAGATAAAATCTGGAATAATGTAGCGGGAAAAAAATTGTATTTAACTGGCGGAGTCGGTGCAACAGGCTCGTGGGAAGGATTCGGTAAGAATTATGATCTTCCGAATGCAAGCGCTTACAACGAAACTTGTGCTTCGATCGCAAATGTGTTTTGGAATCACCGGATGTTTCTTCTAAGCGGAGATGCAAAATATCTTGATGTAATGGAGCGGACTTTATACAACGCACTTCTTTCCGGTATCTCAATGACCGGCGATAAATTTTTCTATCCTAATCCATTGGAATCTTTTGGTACGCACGAACGTGCGGCATGGTTTGATTGTGCTTGCTGTCCGACAAATGTAACAAGGTTCATCGCATCGGTTGCAAATTATATGTATGCTGTAAAAGAAAACGAGTTGTTCGTTAATCTCTTTACAAATAACGAAACGGAAATTAAACTCAATAGCGCTAAGATTAATTTGAAGCAAAGAACAAATTATCCTTGGGATGGGAAAATTATGATAGTTGTTACTCCCAATCTAAAAGAAGAGAATTTTTCACTTAACATCCGAATCCCGGGCTGGGCGCAAAACGAAGCGATGGCAAGCAGTCTTTATAAATTTATTGATCAACCTAAAGAAAAGATTATTTTGACTGTAAACGGAAAACCGAAAGAACTAAAAATTGAAAATGGATTTGCAGTAATAAATAGAAGTTGGAAAGCCGGCGATATGATCGAATTAGAACTTCCGATGGAAATTAAAAGAGTTGCAGCAAATGAAAATGTTGAAGCCGATAAAGGAAGAGTAGCTATTCAACGAGGACCAATTGTATATGCAGCAGAATGGGTTGATAATAAAGATGGTTATGTTCGCAATATTTTGTTGAAGGATAATTCGAAGTTAACTGCAGAATATAAACCGGAACTATTAAACGGTGTAGAAATTATTAAAGGAAGTGTTTTGGGTTATAGATTAGCAGATGATAAAAGAACCTTGAATCAATCTGAACAAGAATTTACCGCAATTCCTTATTACTCATGGGCACACAGAGGCAAAGGTGAAATGAGTGTTTGGCTTGCAAGAGAAGAATCTGCTGTCCGACCTTTATCGGGACCAAATATGTTAACAAATGCAAAGCTGACTTTTTCGCATGGAAAAAATCCGCAGGCAATGATAGATCAAATGGAGCCCACAAGTTCGATTGATGAATCACTTCCATATTTTCATTGGTGGCCCAGCAAAGGTGAAAAAGAATTCGTTCAAATTGATTTTGCCAAACCCGAAGAAGTTTCGGAACTTTCAATTTATTGGTTTGATGATACTGGAATTGGTGAATGCAGAGTTCCAACAACGTGGAAAGTTTTTTATAAAGAAGGGGAAAAATGGCCCGCTGTTTATACAACCGATAAATATGGAACAGAGAAAGACAAATACAACAGTATTATTTTTGAAACAGTTAGAACTCAATCAATCAAAATTGAAATTCAATCGCAAAAAGATTTTGCCGGAGGCATTCACGAAATAAAACTGAGATAATATCGGAGATGTAACTCTAAGCGAAAGGTCTATATATATTTAACTTTGAGATTCTTCATCAGGCAGCTACCGTTAATCCGTCTACGGTTCTTAAGTTCAGTTTATTGTGAATAAGTGTATTAGAAATGAAGAAATATTGAATATCCTGATCATAACAAAAGAAAAGTTCTTAAGTAAATGGCAAGTCTCAATTACAAAATAGTAAGTAGGCAAAATTAGTAATTACCTTATAAATTCTTTAAAATTCCACCCAAGATTCTTACAATTTAGATGATGCGAAGATCATTATGCTCTTATGTAAAGGAATATAGATTCTTAGAAATGTTTGATCACTTGGTGACGTATTGTTCAAGACGTGTCCACCGATGCAATTAATACAGTATAAATCCCCTTTGAAAATATTAAAGAAAGAAAATTTAATTGAAGGAGAATATCATGATTAGGAATTCTTTATTACTCTCTCTTGTACTTATAGTTGGTTTAATGGTTTGGAGTTGCGGCAAAGGAAAAACATCTTTAACCTTAGCCGGATCAACAGCTTTTCAACCTTTTGCAGAAACACTTGCTGACCAATATATGAGTTCTCATCCTGACATTGCAATTACAGTTCAGGGTGGTGGATCAGCAGTTGGAATTCAATCTGCAAATTCCGGTGCGGCACAAATTGGTATGGCAGATCTAGTAATGTTACCGGAAGAGGCAAAAGCTTTAACTGCCACAATTGTTGCTAAGGATGGCATTGCAGTTGTCGTTAATCCTCAAAACAAAGTAGTAAATCTTTCTACCGATCAAGTACGGGATATATTCAACGGAAAGATTACGAACTGGAAAGAAGTTGGAGGCAACAATGTTCCAATTACAGTCGTATCCCGGGAAGCCGGTTCCGGAACAAGATCATCGTTTGAACAGATAGTTGGAAATATAAATCTCAAACGGGATGCACTCATACAAGACTCCAATGGTACAATCCGCGAAACTGTTGCCAATGATGCAAACTCGATCGGTTATCTTTCGCACGGATTGATCAATGAAAAAATCAAAGCATTAAAAGTTGATGATCAGGAATGTACCACAGAATCTATTATTGCCGGAAATTATAAAATAGTAAGACCAATTTTTCTTCTTGTTAGAGGAAATCTGGAAGGAGAAATAAAGAACTTCATAGATTACATTCTTTCGGAGGAAGGTCAGAAGACTATTAAAGCAGATGGTCTTTTGCCTGCAAAATAACTTGGGTGATGGATGAAGTTTATAGGTGAAAAGGGAGTTAAACGAATTCTAATGTTGACAGCGTTCTCTGCAATTTCTGCATTGCTGTTGATCGCTCTATTTATTCTTTCTGAAGGACTCCCGTTTATTTTTAAATATGGCTTAAAAGAATTTCTCTTCTCCTCAGAGTGGCAGCCCCATCTCGGTAAGTTTGGTATTTATCCTATGATCGTTGCTTCATTATGGGTAACCCTTGGTGCAATGGTTGTAGGAGCTCCTCTTGGTGTTGCCGGTGCTTTGTTCCTTAGTGAGTATGTACCCAAATCTGTAATGAATATTATCAAACCAACTATCGAACTCTTAGCAGCAATTCCATCTGTAGTGTACGGATTCATAGGAGTGATGGTACTCGCGCCTATTATCCGGGAAAATTTTGGTGGTCCCGGTCTCTCTCTTCTTTCCGCTTCAATAATACTCGGCATTATGATTTTACCAACCGTCATTAGTATTTCCATAGATTCGATCTTAGCCGTACCTCAATCATATCGCGAAGGTTCTTTAGCGCTTGGTGCAACTACCTGGCAGACCATTCATATGGTAACGATTAAGGCATCCAGATCTGGTATCATTGCAAGTATTATTCTCGGTATGGGACGCGCAATCGGCGAAACAATGGCAGTTATCATGGTGGCGGGTAATTCAGTGAACATACCTCATTCCCCATTAGATTCTGTTAGAACATTAACAGCTAATATAGCTTTGGAGATGAGCTACGCTACAGGTCTTCACCGCCAGGCTCTCTTTGCAACCGGTGTAATTTTATTTATTGTGATCATTATCCTCAATTCGATTGCCAGCGTTGCTATAAGAAAAAGAATGGTGAAGAGATGAGAATTCATCCAAGATATACTCAGCGAGGTGCTGTTGCTGTTTTGGGAGGTGCAACTGTTTTGACGTTGATGATTCTAATCTTCATTATTGTTTTCATTTTGGAAAAAGGTCTTCCTGTAATAAATCTAAAATTCCTTACAAGCAATCCGGAAGATATGGGGCGCGCGGGAGGAATCTTTCCAACACTCATTGGAACAATTTTATTGCCGGTACTTGCAATCATAATTGCTACTCCATTGGGAATTTTCACTTCGGTTTATCTTTCAGAGTATACAAAGGAAAATAAAGCTACAAGAATCATTCGGTTCGGTACGGATTGTCTGGCAGGAATTCCATCAATCATCTTTGGATTATTTGGATATATCTTTTTTGTAATCACTTTAGGATTTGGCTGGTCAATACTTTCCGGAGGATTGACATTAGCAGTAATGATTTTGCCTACAATAATTAGAACATCGGAAGAAGCAATTAAAGCAGTACCAAAATCTTACCGAGAGGTGAGCTTCTCTTTGGGTGCTACAAGCTGGCAGACTGTCAAAAAAGTTATTCTGCCAAATGCACTTCCGGGAATCGTAACAGGAATTATGTTAAGCATCGGTCGTTCAATCGGTGAAACTGCTGCGGTAATATTCACTGCAGGTTCATCATTAAGAATTCCGAATTCACTTTTTGATTCAACACGTACAATGGCGGTTCACTTTTATATTTTGGCGCGGGAAGGAATATCCGCCGAGAATGCATACGGAACCGCCGCTACACTTATTATTGCCGTACTTATGGTGAATTTATCCGCTTACTGGTTAATGAATCGTTTCATCTCAAAGAGAAGTTAAACTACCGGTCAAATGATGAATATTAAATTCCACATACAAGAACTCAATTTCTATTTCAATAACGAGAAAGTTTTAAAAGGAATTAACTTCGAAATTCCTGCCAACAAAATTTTAGGAATCATTGGACCTTCCGGATCGGGTAAAACAACATTCTTAAGAGCATTAAACCGTATGAATGATTTAGAAACCGGAACCAGAATAGAAGGAAAGATTTTATTAGACAACGATGACATATACCGCGCTGACTACGATGTTGTTGCATTGAGGAAAAAAGTGGGAATGGTCTTTGCTATGCCGGTACCCTTGCCAATGAGTATTTATGAAAATGTTGTTTATGGTCCCAGGTTATCAGGTAATAATGATAGAATACGTTTAGATGAATTGGTAGAAAAAAGTTTAACCGCAGCTTACCTTTGGGATGAGGTTAAAGACCGTTTGAAAACTTCAGGCATGAGACTTTCAGGTGGCCAGCAGCAGCGGCTTTGTTTAGCCAGAGTTCTAGCTATGGAACCGGAAGCAATTCTTCTTGATGAACCAAGTTCCGGTTTAGACCCGATATCTACAGCTAAGATAGAAGATGCTTTGACAGAGTTGAAAAAAGAATACACAATTATTCTCGTTACAAACAATACAAAGCAAGCAGCACGGGTATCCGATAACACCGCATTTTTTCTTATGGGAGAATTAATTGAGATCGGATCTACAGAACAAATTTTTACCGCTCCAAATAAAATCGAAACCAATGATTACATCACAGGAAGATTTGGATAAGAATGGAAAACGAAACTACTGTTCCAAATAAAATAGAAATTAGCAACTTGGATTTATACTACGGAAAATTCCAAGCATTGATATCTGTGAACATGTCCGTGCAAAGAAACATGATTACTGCTTTAATTGGTCCATCCGGGTGTGGTAAGTCAACACTGATTAGATGTTTGAATCGTATGAACGACTTGATTAATGGAGTTAGAATAACAGGAAAGGTACTTCTTGACGAAACCGATATATATAATTCATCTTTAGAAGTTACCGAGCTGCGAACAAGAGTAGGAATGGTTTTTCAACGACCGAATCCTTTTCCCCTTACAATTTATGATAATGTGGTTTATGGTCTAAGAGTAGCGGGTATTCGAAACAAAAAAGAATCTGATGAAATTGCCGAAAGGAGTTTGAAAGGCGCATGGCTTTGGGATCAGGTAAAAGATAAACTTGATCATTCAGCTTTGGAATTACCGTTAGATCAGCAGCAGCGCTTATGTATCGCACGTTTATTAGCTGTAAAGCCGGAAGTAATTTTAATGGATGAACCCTGTTCTTCATTAGACCCGATTGCCACGATGAAGATTGAAGAACTCATGATAGAGTTAAAAAAGAATTATACGATCGCTATTGTAACGCATAACATGCAGCAGGCATCGCGTGTATCGGATTACACTGGATATATGCTGCTCGGTGAGATGATCGAATTTAATGACACGAAAATTATCTTTACCAGACCATCTAAGAAACTAACCGAAGATTATATTTCAGGAAAGTACGGATAATATAGAAGTTATATGCACATGTATGAAACTATAAAATTGTCTCAGTTTTAGGTATCTTTGATTAAGAAAAATCAAACAGGTAAAAGAGTGAATTCGAAGCACTTAATAATAAATGGTGATTCCAGATGTATGAGGGAAGTAATTGATGAATCTGTTCATTTAGTAATTACGTCTCCACCATATTGGCAGTTAAAAGATTATGGAACTGACGATCAAATTGGTTTTAATGATAGTTATGAGAGTTATATCAATAATCTTAATCTTGTGTGGAAAGAATCCTATCGTGTTCTTCATAGTGGATGCCGTTTGTGTATTAATATTGGTGACCAATTTGCTCGTTCCGTTTATTATGGACGATACAAAGTAATTCCTATTCGAACTGAAATAATAAAGTTCTGTGAGACCATTGGTTTTGATTATATGGGGGCTATTATTTGGCAGAAGGTTACAACAACCAATACTACTGGCGGCGCAACTGTTATGGGATCTTTTCCTTATCCCCGCAATGGTATTCTAAAGTTGGATTATGAGTTTATTCTTATTTTTAAAAAAATTGGAGCCTCGCCAAAAGTATCTCAAAAGAACAAAGAACTATCCAAGTTAACTACTGAAGAATGGAATACCTATTTTCAAGGACACTGGAATTTTGGCGGTGCAAAACAAGATAGTCATATTGCAATGTTTCCCGAAGAACTTCCTAAGCGACTAATAAAAATGTTTTCATTTGCCAGCGATACAATCCTTGACCCATTTCTTGGGAGCGGAACCACCTCCTTGGCGGCTAAGAATTTAAATAGAAATTCTGTTGGCTATGAAATCAACTCTGATTTTATACCAATCATCAATGAAAAATTATCCGCTAACGAAAATAAAATGTTTGAAGAACACTCGTATGAATTTTTAATTCAAAAGAATGTCCAAATAGACTTCAATAAAGAAATTAAAATGCAACCATATATATTTAAAGACCCTCACAAACTTGATAAAAAAATTGACCCAAGGAAACTTCAGTTCGGCTCAAAGATTGATAAGAACGGAAGTTCAAGAAGAGAAGAATTATTCAAAGTCAAATATGTTGAATCAGTAAAAACAATAGTATTAGATAATGATCTTACAGTTAACCTTATTGGAATTGATCCTTATCCATTAAACTGGAAAATTCTGGGAGAGGATGTTAATTATGAGGGGATTAAATTCCTTGAAGAGAAATTTCGCAACGGCAAGGTATATTTGAAATTTGATCAAGAGAAATATGATGTGGATGGGAATCTTTATAGTTATGTCTATTTGGAAAACAAAACATTTATTAATGCGCATCTACTCAAGAATGGATTTGCACAAGTTGATACTAAGAAAAAATATGCTCAATTCAATAAATTTAGTAGAATAGTTAAAGAGCGAGATATGGTTATTAAAGAACAATTAAAGGATTATAGAATTGCCTTCTAAACGATACTCAAAAGACTTTGGTAAAAAGGAGAAAGTTCTTAACTATTCTTGTCAAACATATCAACTTTCAAGACCCAATAAAGTTGGTGCTGTTATGGCCTTGATTAGAGAATGTCAGCCCCAAACTATTGAAGATTGGGAAAAATGGTATTTTGAAAATGCCTATACTGAGGGGAAACAACAATCAAAGATTACAAAGGAAAGTTTAAATGAACTTGGCGAACGCTTATATGTAAAGATAAAGGAAATTGTAATTCCAGAGTGGTCAGAGGCATTTAATAAACTTACTTTACAGGATTGTATAGACTATATATTCAACCTTACTATTAATAGAACTTTCGATGGATTTCTTCGAGAAAAATCTGTTGTAGAAGATAATTTGGCAAAGAGATTTCCAGAAGTTCGATTTGAACAAAGCGACCCGGAATTAGATCATGCGGGAGACATCGATTATCTTGGCTGGGTAGGCGACAAAGCATTTGGTGTTCAGATAAAGCCGGTTACAGCCAAAGCAAATTTTGGCAATTACTCTGTTACTGAAAGAATGAAGGCAAGCTTTAATGATTTTACTGAGCGCTTTGGCGGAAAAGTTTTCATAGTTTTCAGTCTTGATGGCGAAATAGGCAACGCCGATGTGCTGGATCAGATCAAAGCAGAAATTGCACGTTTAGGATCAAAATAAATGAAAAATATATTGGTCTTCAGATAAAACCAGTCGGTGATGGTATTCAACTTACAGAAATTTTTAAAGAAAGAATTATCCAGAAGAAACCCACCTCAAATTCACTGAAGTATTTGGCAGAAAAGTTTTTTATCTCTTTTCAACAAAAGTAAATGGTAAAAAAGAAATTGTTAATAATTATTGGCATTGTCTTTTAAGTGGTATCATTGTTCTGATGTGCCGCTTATCGGTAATGCCATTAGATTTCCTTATTGAATCTTTCAAGTTTTTTTCTATGTGCAATTATCTCTGCGTTGACGTAAAAAATTAGATTCTCGGCAATATTGGTAGCATGATCTGCAAGACGTTCGATATTTCTTGTTAGTACGATTAAATGTGCCCCCGGTTCAATAAGTTTTGGTTCCGATTCCATTTTAGCAATAAGAAATTTGAATACACTTTTGTTCAGCTTATCAACTATTTCTTCGGTTTGTAAAACTTTTTCTGCTTGTTCAATATTTGTATTTACGAAAGAATCTATAGCTCCTTTAACCATCTCCCGGGAATATTTTCCCATCTCCAAGATTTGTGATTCTAATATTAAAGCATGGTGTTCACCCGTCTTTTTAACACGTTGTGCAATATTAACTGCGATGTCCCCGCAGCGCTCTAATTGATTGTTTATTAATAATGCAGACATGATAAATCTAAGGTCTATGGCAACCGGTTGGAATAAAGCGAGAATATTTTCGCACTGAGTGAGAATAAGATTATCGTATGCATCAATTTCCAGATCTTTTGCTTTTATTCCTCGGCAGAGTTCAATATCACCTGTCTCTAATGCGTTAAAAGCCCTTTCAACTTGTTCATCAACAAGCGATGCCATCTTGGTAAGATTAGTTTTTAAACTTTCAACTTCTTTTGTAAAATGTTCTTGCATGGTTCTTTCCTTTATAGTCGGGACAAAAGCTACATTAAATTAAACTATAGTTTTCAATAATTCCAAATACTTATTAACAATTAAAAACTATCATTGAGTCCACTCCAGAAAGGTTATTCGGGAATGACAAGATACTTCGCTGCTTGTAGTGAGGATGTTCATTAAGAGGAAAATCATTTTTGATTCTCCTCTTCAGACTTCGTTTTCCACATCGAATAAAAAATTGATACGCCGATAATTGAAATAATGATAAGCAGCGACCATACAATCGGAAATTTTCCTCCGAACAATTCATTGAGCCAAACCATTTTCAATCCAACAAAAACCAGCACAATTCCTAAACCATATTTGAGGTACTTGAACTTGTTAACAACGCCGGCGAGCATAAAATACATTGCGCGTAAACCCAGAATAGCAAATACATTTGAGGTGAAGACAATGAGTGGTTCTTTAGTGATAGCGAATATCGCCGGCACTGAATCAACAGCAAATATTATATCAGAGACTTCAATAAATAAAAGTGCTATCATAAGTGGCGTTGCATACAATATTTTTTCTTTTCTGATAAAGAATTTTTGTCCTTCTAAATGAGGTGTTACAGGAAAAAATTTCTTAAAAAGTTTTATCACTGGATTTTTTCCCGGATCTACCGGTTTTTCCGGTGCGAATATTATCTTAAATCCCGTGAGTATTAGAAATATTCCGAAGAATATTACTATGAATTGATACTGAAGAAGAATCGAACCGAGCGCAATAAAAATTACTCTAAAGACAAGCGCCCCTATAATCCCAAAGAACAGCACACGATGCTGATATTTCAACGGTATAGCAAAAAAACTAAACACAACAACGAATATAAAAATATTGTCTACCGCAAGAGTTTTTTCAACAACATAACCGGTTAAAAATTCCAAGGCGGATTGTGTAGCCGCAGCTTCGGGATTGAATCCTGGAATCGAAATCAATCTTTCAACTTGCGGAAATTTCCACAAAGCATATTGATAAAAAAGAAAATTGAAAATCAGTGCTAATGAAATCCAAATAATACTCCACGTGAGGGACTCTTTGAAGCTGACTTCATGTGCGTCTCTGTGAAAAATACCCAGATCTATCGCAAGTAAAACAAACACAAATAGAGTAAATCCTAGATAAAACCACCAGTATTCGGCGAATGGAAATAACACAACGTTTTGCATTATTGAAATATCCTTTTGGCTGATAAACAATCTTAAAAATTCGTCCTATCATAATAATAAAAACTGCATCTAAAAAATTCCTTATTAACTATAAGGCACTTCTAAAAACAGTTTTTTTAAAAATTTAACGCAGAGAACGCAAAGAATACGCAAAGTCCACAGAGAATATTGTAGTTTTTGGAACCACGATTTGCCATCAACCATCAATCATTTGCCATCATCCATTTTACGTCTCTCGTCTTTTCTTCTTATATTTGTTCAAAAAAAACAGAGGTATATCATCGCAAAGAATCAGAATGAAACTGTAGAAAAGATTGTCTCACTTGCAAAGCGGAGAGGTTTTGTATTTCAATCATCGGAAATTTACGGCGGATTAAACGGATGCTGGGATTACGGTCCGCTTGGTGTTGAGCTTCTGAAAAATGTTAAAGAAGAATGGTGGAAAGCGATGACCTACCGCGAAGATATTGAAGGATTAGATGCATCCATTCTTATGCATCCGAAAGTGTGGGAAGCCAGCGGACACGTTGAGAACTTTACCGATCCTATGATTGATTGTAAACAATGTAAAGCAAGATTCAGATTAGATACACTTACAGAATTGATCAGTGATAAGAACAAAGAAAAAGCTTTAAAAGAATTTGATGTTGCAATTCTATCTAAAGAGGGAACGCTCGAAGAAAAATTTAATTCGATACTTGAAGATCAACTTTCTGCAACAAAACTTTTAGATTTGCTCGGATGTCCTCAATGCGGAAACAAAGGAACATTTACACAACCGCGCAAATTTAATTTGATGTTCAAAACTTTTCTTGGTCCTGTTGATGACTCCTCCAATATTATTTATCTCCGTCCGGAAACTGCACAAGGAATTTTTGTAAACTTTTTGAATGTTGCAAACTCAAGCCGTCAAAAACTTCCGTTTGGAATTGCACAGGTCGGAAAAGCATTTCGAAATGAGATCAACACAAAAAATTTCTTGTTCCGCACACGAGAGTTCGAACAGATGGAAATGCAATATTTCTGCAAACCCGGCACAGACAAACAACATTACGATGAATGGAAAGAAAGAAGAATTGAATGGTTCAAATCGTTGGGAATGACCGCAAACAAATTACGATTTCGTGATCATCCTAAAGATAAACTTGCACATTATGCAAAGGAAGCAACAGACATTGAATATGAATTTCCATTTGGTTGGGGTGAGATCGAAGGGATTCACAACAGAACCGATTTTGATTTGGGAAGACATCAGGAATTCTCAGGCAAATCGCAGCAATATTTTGATGACGAGACAAAAGAGAAATTCATTCCGTACATAATAGAAACATCAGCAGGGGCAAGCCGTTCATTCATGGCATTTTTGGTTGATGCTTATTACGAAGAACAAGTAAAAGATGAAGTGCGCAATGTTCTACGGTTCCATCCAAAATTAGCACCGATCAAAGCGGCAATTCTTCCGTTAGTAAACAAAGACGGGATGCCGGAGATAGCTCGTAAAATAGAAGCCGATCTTCGTCCTTACCTTAGAATTTTTTATGATGACAAAGGCGCAGTCGGCCGCCGCTATAGAAGAATGGATGAAGTAGGAACGCCATTCTGCATTACTGTTGATACCCAAACACTCGAAGACCAAACTGTTACAATTCGCCAGCGCGATTCGATGGAACAAATCCGTGTTTCGATTAGCGGGTTGTTGAATTATTTGTTGGAGAAGTTGAGATAATTTATTTTGTAGAGACTTGATTTATCAAGTCTCACTTTATATTTTATATTGGAGACTCGATAAATCGAGTCTCTACATTTTTACCCACCAAAATATTTTTCTGATCATTTTAACTTTTCCTATTTTCAGTCGTATCATTAATTGAAAAAAGAAAATACTGCATGCAGACCCAAATTCATGTTGATCATCTGAACGAGTTAATTCTTAAAGCGAATATGGGTGATACCAAAGCTTTTGAAGCGATCGTTAGAGATCACTATAAGTTTGGATATGCAGTTGCTTTCAAAATTCTTTGCAATGAGGATGATGCAAAAGATGTTGTTCAAGAATGTTTTATAAAAATATGGAAGCACTTAAATGAGTATGATAAGAAAATAAAATTTACTACGTGGATGTATAAGATCGTCGTAAACTTATGTTTCGACAAATTGAAATCACAAAAGCGGAGAAGAAGCATTTTTAAGAATCTTGATGAAGATTTTGTTATTAATGCTCCGAGCGGAATTAATCTTGAAAAGGAATTAACCAATAAAGAATTGGCTGCGATGATAAAACATTTTGCAAGTAGATTGTCGGAAAAACAAAAGACAGTTTTTATTCTTAGAGATATGGAAGATTTATCAATCGAAGAAGTATCGGAAATAATGAACATCTCTTCGGGCTCCGTTAAAACGAATCTTTTTTATGCAAGACAAAGTATCAGAAAGAAAATAATAAAATGGGAAAATCAAAAATGAACTGCAGACAGATAGAAGAATTAATCTTCTCAAAACGATTAGATGAATTAACCCCGGCTGAAAAAAGTATAATTGAAAAACATATTTCATCATGTCATGATTGTAAAAGTATTTATGAGTCAATTCAGAGAGCAGAAAGTGTGCTTGTTAAAATGAAAACACAGCACCCGATTTTAGATAACGAAGAATTCCTCGTTGATTCAATTATGCAAGAAGTTAACAGTAAGTCTGCTAATCAAAAATATGAGAATGAATTTTATTTTTTTGAAAAACTAATACTATTCGTTTCTCAAAAATCAGTACGATACGCTTTAACAGCGATCTTATTTATAATGGTTTCACTTTATATGTCCGAAGAGTATTCTGCAGTAAAAAATATTACACAACTGGAAAGTCAATTGAATAATACTGCACAAGTCGTTGAAACAAAAGCTGAGATTATTTCTTTTGATAATGATATACTCAAATTTTTTTATGATTCGTACAAATTTGCACGCGGCAATTCAGCATATGTTAAGTTGTCCAAAGATTGGCTTTTGGTAAATAAAGAGGATTTAAAAAATCTTTTATTAGACTATGAAAAATTAGATGAACCTACAAAAACGAAAATTAAGTCATTACAAAGTGAGTTGTTAAATCAAAAAGAGATGATCTTTTCTAAAACGGAAACCGGAAAGATGAAAACATTACAACTTGAAATCGAAAGATTAAATAGCGAACTACAAAAAATTAAATCACACAGAGGCAAATA
>JBBAAM010000050.1:0-26583 GCA_041658245.1 Melioribacteraceae bacterium | reverse complement strand
AAATCGCTCGTCTATCCAGGAAACTAATTTTGATCCGATTTTCTTCATCATTTTTTAACCCACATTTGTAATTACGATCTCCTCTTTAATTATTTTAACATCATATACATCAAGAGGTCTTGGCGGAGGTCCGGATACATTACGACCACTGAGATCGTAAGTCCCATTATGACAAGCACACCATATCTGTTTTGTATCGTTCTTGTATTGAACAATACAATCTAAATGAGTGCAAGTGGCGGAAAAGGCTTTGTATTGATTGTCTTCCGTCTTAATTAAAATTACCGGCTTCCTTCCGAACTTAATAATTTTGTAGCTGTTTGAAGGAAAATCTTTAGACATACCAGCTTTTACAGAATTAACTGTTGGTTCGGCGCTTTTTGGTGGGATTAAAAATGAAAGTATCGGATAGAATACAGAAAAGATTCCTCCGACTCCCCCTAAACCCAAAAGGGTGTTCAGAAATTTTCTTCTATCTATTGCCATATCTTCAACACGTTTTATTTTTGATTAATTATTTAGTAAAATAATTTTATTTCTTAAGGATTCCTAACTTCTTCCCACGGCGGAAGAATCTTTGTTAGTAAATAAAGTAATACGAACGGAAGACAAAATACAATTACAGAAGCAAAAAATCCTTCTAACCCAAAAAAAGTTATTTTGTAGACCGTTAATCCTCTAAAACTTTTTGAAAATAATTGTCCGCCTATAACAATATTCCAGCGAGTTGAAAATATCCCTACTTGTACAAGAATTGCAGAGATAAAATAAACCATTTTCTTTAAATCCGAAGGTGATTTAAATATTTTAATGAGTGCAATCATGGTTAGCGGAATAAGCATGCCCATGAAGAGTTGAATTACAACTAAGCTGATGAATAATTTATTCGAGACAAGGTATGCCAAGATTTTAATAGATTCTTCCGATTCATAAACACGGTGCACAAAATCCAACGCTTCCAATGAAAAATCTATGATCATTACATAGAACAAGTAACTTGCTAATTTATCCAGGCACACAATATCCAATTGTTTTCCGCGAATGGGTGTTATGACCATATAGAGAATTAAAACCATCGCAATACCGGAAACGATTGCAGAGAACAAGAAAACGATCGGCATTAGCACGCTTGACCACCATGGGTTTGCTTTGACCGAACCAAAGATAAATCCCACATAACCGTGCAATAGAAATGCAGAAGGAATTCCTATAATTGTAATAATCTTTACCCACTTTTTATCGAAGTGGATTGCCTTTTCTGAAATATCTTTTGAAAAGAGAGAAATGATTTTGTGAATCCATTTTTTGATTCCTGTTTCTTTCTGCGACCAAAGAATTATATCTCTTCTATACTCAAACCAAATTTCTAAACACAATACCGCCATCAAATACCAAGCGTAAACAAATCCGAACATAGCCATTGCAGATGCGCTGTTTGGAGTAATCAAAATCTCGTAAGCTTTTTCAGGATGACCTAAGTGAGCAAGTAAAGGAAGGGGTGCTACAATTAAAAATGCCATCGCTGTAAGCATTGCTAAACGGTATGTTGGTTGAAGTTCTTTTACGTTGAATACTTTCACCAGCGATGCCAGGATAAAAGCGCCTGCAACTAATCCTGTTAAGTAAGGATACAATACTATAAGAATGCCCCAATGGAGTTCAATTTCGTTTGGAAAAATGTAGCCCCATACTTCTTTTAGTATTGGCGTCAAATGGTGAATGAGCTCTTCCAATTCTATCTTACCTCCATATCTAAATTAGAGTAATAAACTTTTGGCTCTGTGTTGAGCGATGGTTTAAGAATTCCAATTTTATTCATTCTTAAGAAACGTACTAACGGACTTGATTTTTTGTTCAGCTCGCCGAAAACTCTTGCTTGCGTCGGACACACTTCAACGCACGCAGGCAATTTATCTTGAACAATTCTATGATAACAGAAAGTACATTTCTCGGCAGTATGTGTTTCGGGATGTAAGAATCTTGCACCGTAAGGACATGCTTGAATGCAGTATCTGCAGCCGACACAATAATCTGAATCCACAAGTATAACCCCATCCTCACCTTTAAATGTTGCTCCGACAGGACAAACCTGAACACATGGAGGATTGCCACACTGATTACAAATTTTTGGAACAAAGAAACTTCTTAATATCTTTTTATTTGTTGTGCGGGAATTATCGAAACCGTCTATTGAACCATTTGGACTGTCAACTTGTACATCGCCATTTTCATAAATTCTGTAACGTTCAACCCATGTTCTAAAAAAGAATGGTTCTTTTGGAACATTGTTTTCATTTTTACATGCTACTGCGCATCTTCCGCATCCTATACATTTATTAATGTCTATTCCCATTCCCCATTTGTGGTTGCTGGGTATGTAACCGTTTGCGAGCATCCATTTTTTTACGGTCTTTAATTTGTCCGTTGCACCAAGTAATCCAAATGCAATCGGTGCAAGCGCAAGTATGGCAATTTTTTTTAGAAAACTTCTTCTCTCAACTTTTTTATCTGTTTCAATTATATTGTTTTCCATTATTGTGCCTCCGGTAAATGCGGATAGTGACATTGCCAGCAAACATATCTCGGCTCGTGCGTAGTCATGTTGATCCTTGGAATAAATTCATCACCTTTGGCATCTTGGGAATGACACTGACCACAAAATTCTCTATTTGCCGGTTTGGTTGGTAAATATTCTCTCGGGCGTAATTTATGTTTCTCCAAAGTTTCATGACATTTAGTGCAAGGAACATCCATGTGACTCGAAACCGATTTTGCACTTGAAATTTCAGCATGACATGCTGAACATTCTTTTGGTGTTTGTGATGGAGTTGGATTGTGCGGATTATGACATGTTACGCAAATTCTTCTCGGATTGTGCGATGCAGATACAATCTGTGGAAATCCTGTGGGTCGAGAGGGATTAAATTCATGACAAACAGGGCAAGAAATTCTATCCCGCGGTTTTTCCGGTTTGAATTGATCCGGCTCATTAACGTGATTAACCGAAGGTCCGTGACAAACTTCGCAAGAAAGATTTTTATGATAACTTGAATTTTTAGTTTTCCACAAATCATCATGGCAATCAGCGCATGCTTCCTGTCCTGCATATTCCATTTTTTTATCAGCATTATTTTGAATAGCGCCGGCACGATAATGACCCACCAAGCCAAAGTCTTTGGGAGTAAGAAGAGAAGTTGCCACAATAAATACAATTACTACGACAAGTAAAAGTACTGACAATCGTTTAACTTGTTCCGGAATTTTTTGTAAAAAATTTTTCATGAATACGCTCGCCCTTACTTTAAGTATTTTTATTTATTTCTATCGGTTCAATTGTTTATTAATTCACTTCCTTTCTTTCGCTTTGCATATAAAATTGAAATTACCAGCAACACAATTCCTAAAAACATGAAAGAAATAATTCGGTAGCTTGGATCTAAATTTGTTGTTCCAACAAATAGAATGTACACCACTGTTAATAAAAATGTTAAAAGCGCCATCCACCGGTATTTTTTATTCTTAAGAATAATACTCATTATATAGTAACCGATTGCAACTATCGTCCAAGAGAGCCCGACATAATCTTTAGGAACTATATGGTAGAGTGCATAAGGAAAGATGAAAAACGCGGAGCCGAGATAGAATAATCTCATAGCGTCAGTTGTTAAATCGAGCCGATGCTTTTGCCAATTTAAAATACGAGCGCTTATTAATGCCACAATACCAAAACCGAGTGCGATTGCACCAATTTTTTCTTCTAATACTAAATAGAAAAAGAATATCATCAGATACATTATAAAGTTTGCTACTATTATAATTTTTGAACGGAACCAAAGCGCAGTAGCCACTACAACCAAACTCTGCCAGTTTAACCAAACAAAGTATTCCGGCTTAGGAAAATTATTTACTATTGCAACGCTCAATGCTGTGTAACCAAGAATGGCATAAAAGAAAGTTGAGTATTTACTTTTTTGTCTCTCATAAAACATAATTGAAAGAAGCAAGAAAACACTCGAAACTATTAACTCAGATAAAGCCACAGTGCTGCTGAATTTAGAAAGTGCGATTATTAATAATAGAAAAAAACAGAGAAATGAATTCAATAAAGTATTTAGTATTGAATTAATAGACTCTTTTTCGCCCCGTTTCCCGGATAAATTTCCGTAAGCATAAACCAAGCAGTACAAAAGAAGAAAATAAATATTAATCAATGGTGAACTTTGGAGAGCAATTTTATTACCTGCAACAGGATTACCAATGAACCAAACAAAGTGAGTAAAATAGACCAAAAGAATTGCATAAGTGTAGAACGAATTCCAGTCTAAAATTCTTTTTAAGTAAACCGACCATCCGCTGATCAAAACTAGTAGAAAAAAGATTAACCAATAAGAATCACTGATCAAAACTGTAATGGAAATTAGAGCGATGCCAAAAGCCATGAGATATATAGATTTTCTTTTAAAAGAAAAAGAAATGTGAAGGATCGATACTGCTAACAGAAGAAGTAATTCAATCGTTGTGTTTTCAACTGTGGGATTGCTTGAGAAAAAGTGTAGCCGTAAAGTTGAAAAGAAAAGAAGAAGTAACGCACCGCCAAAAATATATTGGGAAATAAATTGTAGCGAACTTTTCCAGTAATTCGATAACCAGAAAAGAAATCCAACCAAAACATATCCTACAAGACTAGGAAAAAAGGAAGGTAAGTTTTGATACGGAAATGTCATTAGAAAAATTATTCCGATCGCAAGAATTACAATTCCAACTTTTGCAAACCAGAATTGTCCTATCTGAGTTTCTAATGAATCCGCTCGTTCTGAAATATTTTGAGGCATCAGTGAAGGTAATTCAAAATTATCTTCTGAAGGAATATTCTCGAGATTAAGTTTCTTCTCAATCAGAGAAATTCTTGCTTCCAAATTTTTCAAATATGCAATTAATTGATTGTTCACTTCAAGTTCGGAGGAAGAGTCCATGATGTTACCTCCAATGCTATTGTATAATTATTATCCTTTCTAAAATTAGTTGGTGGAGAAAATTGAAACATTCTTAAGAAGTATTCTCATTTTAATCAGATATAAGCCTACGAATTCCTATTTGAAAATAATTTTATATCTGTCTGAAATCAACAAGAAATTTTTAATTGTTTCTTGCTAAAAGATATTTTGTCTCGAATAAATGCCGATTTGTTGTTACAAAAAAAAAGGGAATCAATGCGATTCCCTTTTTAGCCAAGCGTGATGGAAATAATTTATAAACTAAACTTATTTCTTTTCAACCTTTTCAGATTTTTCATCATCCTCTTTTTCTTCAATTATCATATGCTTCATGTCTTTACCCGGAAAATGTTTCCGCATCATCATTTTTTCGCCACCGCAGCATGAACATCCGCGATTGTTTCCTTCCATATGCTGAAAGAACATTATCCTATCTTTCGGCATATCTTCATCACTATCAATCTGAATATTAAAATGTTTCATCCCTTTTTCTTCTTTCATAAACTTCTCGGCATCTTCTCCTTCATAAACTTTTGTTTCTTCTTTGCCGTCTTTCATCGTTGTAACGGTAATTTTTTTGCCGTCGTTGTTAACTTCAACTTTTACATTCTTTTTCTTTTCACAACCTTTTTCATCTGCAGCATCATCTTTAGATCTGAACATCATAACATTGCCGCCTCCCATCTTCATCATTTTTCCGTCATCATTTTTAAACATAAACCCTTTATGCGGACTACTTTTTAACATACCAACTAATTTCTCGGCATCTTTCCCCTCGAATACAATATCTTTACCGTCAGCTTTAATCGTAAGTTTTTCAATCTTACCTTTCAAATTATCTAGCTTAGATTTTGTTTCGTCTTTTTCCTGCGCAAAGATTGCTGTCGAGAAAATTCCAAGTATTAGAATGATCATTATAGCGAAGAATTTTGATTTGTCTGTTTGTAGCATTTTCATTTTACTCTCCTTAATTGTTTTTGAAATATACCTTTCATACAACTTAAATATGAAAAAGAACCCTAACCATTAGTTAAAAATTGTTAAAGTAAAGATTTCTTATACGGATTAAGTTAAATTTATAAGTATGAAAGAACAAAAATTAAAAATTATTATTGCTTTAATGACCGTTTCGGTAATTGGACTAATTGCAGTACAATTTTATTGGATGGCAAATATTATCAAAGTTGAAGAGGATCGTTTTCGTAGAACGGTTTTTCGTTCTTTGAGAAAAGTCTCTGAAGAGATTGAAAAGAAAGAAGCTGCAACAACTGTTGTTAAAAAAGTCTCCGGCGGAAAGGGAAATGTTTTATTCTTTGTTCAAGATGAATCTAAAAACAAACCGATTCATTTAGATTCTCTTAGGAGAATGAGTTATCTGAGGATTGATACAAACAAACATGGATTTAATTACGAAGTAAAATATTTTGCCGATAATGATACTATGGTTGACAGATTAAAAGCATTCTCAGGAAGTAGAACTGCAAGATATTTTATCCCGCCATCTTCATTCGATAAATCAATTAAGGACACTTCAATTCAAAAACGTCATTTGCTTGTTCAAAATGTTGTTACTGAGCTTATGGCAATCAATGCCCGTAAAAAAATTGAGGAAAGGATCAGCACCGATCAGCTTGAAAAAGATTTGTCGTTTGAATTCAGTGGCAACGGTATTTCATCCGAATTTTATTTTGGTGTAAATAGAGCAAATAAAGACAGCTTAACTTTGCTAAAAAAAGGGACTGATACGACCGAGCTAAAAAAATCTATTTTTAAAGTAAACTTATTCCCCGATGAAATTTTCTTCAATCCGAATCAGCTTATTGTTTATTTCCCTCACCAGAAAAGATATATTCTTGCAAGCGTCGGCGGAATGCTTGTTCTCTCGGTCGGTTTGATTTTAGTTATCGTTGGAATTTTTTACAAAACAGTTGAAATGTTTTTAAGCCAGAAAAAAATTACTGCTGTAAAAAACGATCTTATAAATAATATTACTCACGAATTTAAAACTCCGATCTCAACTATTTCGATTGCTTGTGAAGCATTAAACGAACCCGGTTTGTTAATTGAAAAGAATTCCGTTACCAGATATTCTAAAATTATTAAAGAAGAAAACGACCGGTTGAAAATGATGGTTGATGCTCTTCTTAATACAGCAGCTCTTGAGAAGAGTGAGTTAAATCTATCTAAAGAGAAAATAGATCTCCATGAACTAATCCTTTCTGCTGCATCAAAGTTTGAAGATTTTATTAATCAAAAAAGCGGCAAAATTATTTTCGAACTGAAAGCTTCCCGGGCTGTTGTTACCGGTGATAAATTTCATCTTACAAATATTATGAATAATCTGATCGACAATGCGATCAAGTACAACGAAAGACCACCGGAAATAAAAGTATCAACTAGAGATGAGAACAAAGCAATAATAATTGCCGTAAAAGATAACGGCATTGGAATTTCTAAAGAACATCTTAGTAAAATATTTGAAACGTTCTACCGCGTTTCAAGCGGCAATATCCAGAACGTACGGGGAAACGGAATTGGCTTGAGCTATGCTAAAAAAATCGTTGAGACTTTAGGCGGAGATATTTCTGTAACAAGTGAAGTTGGTGTCGGCAGTGAATTTAAAATCATACTTCCAAATAACGGTGTTGAATGAGCCCACTTGCCAAAATACTTTTAGTTGAAGACGACACAAACCTTGGAACGATTCTGAAAGAATTTTTATCTGTTAAAGGATTTGAAATCGTTCAAGCCATTAACGGCGAAGAAGGGTTTGATCAATTCAAAAAAAGGAAGTACGATATTTGTTTGATAGACGTTATGATGCCGAAAATGGACGGCTTTACGCTTGCAAAAAAAATTCGCATGATTGATAAACAAACGCCGTTTCTTTTTCTTACAGCTAAAGCTATGCTTGATGACAAGATCGAGGGTTTCAAAATCGGTGCAGATGATTATGTTACAAAACCATTCAGCATGGAAGAATTGATCTTACGCATCAACGCTATACTAAAGCGAAGTAAGATACCGCAAGACGAAATTGAAAAAATTGAATTTAAGATCGGCTCTTATTTATTTAATTATGATAGACGTACATTAGTTATTCAACAAGTTGAACAAAAACTTACACCAAAAGAATGTGAACTGCTTCGGTTGTTATGTCAATATGAGAATAAAGTTCTTGAAAGATCTGAAGCGTTGACAAGGATATGGCGCGATGATAATTATTTTAATGCCAGAAGCATGGATGTGTATATAACGAAACTTCGCAACTATCTTAAACAAGATAAATCGATTGAGCTGGTAAATGTTCACGGGACCGGTTACAAGTTAATGACCAAATAAATTATTTTTCTCCCGCCAATAATTTTTTCTTTTCAGCTTTGAATGGTTGAGTTAGATATATGTTTGCGCAAATTCTTCCGAAAGTATAAGCTGAAACCGCTGCAATCACTCCTATAAAAGATAAAAACCTAATTGTAATAATTAGAGTTAAAGCAATTCCCAAAACTTCAATTATAGTTGCGTAAGTAATTGGTTTCGTATTGCGTGAATAAACCAGTAATGAACGTTGAAAATTTATCCACACTGTTGTTGCGGGAAATATTGTATATAACATCAACGGTAATAATGAGAACTCGGATAATTGTAATGATAAACCGGCAACTTTTTGAAACCATATCATAGATAGTGGAGTAAATGAAATTATCCCTAATGCTAATACAACAGCGATTGAAAGTCCGATTGCAAAATTTCTAAGTTTGTAATAACCGGATTGTTGTCCCATAAGCGCTATCCCCACTTCCTGAAATGAAAGACCAAAACTTCTAAAGAAAAAAACAAGCGAGTTAAGAACCGGTAAGACAGCAAGCGATTCTAATGCTCTATTGCTCTGCCCAATAAAAAAAGTTACTACCGGATGAATACCAAGCGAGATCAGTGAAGTTAGAACCAGTGGATAATAAAATTTTGTTATTTCTATGTATGATAAATTATTTTGCTCGTTAACACTTTTTTTCTGTCTAACATTATTAATGAATTTATGCGCCATGAATCTGCTTGCTATCGCTTCCATAATTACGCCGGATGATAATGCCGATGCACCAATCACTACGCCATCAAATTGAAAAAAGCTAATAAGAATCAGAGCAACAGAAAACATCGAAGACATACGAACAACAGTTCCATAAGCAACTCTTCTTGTCGCATTACTGCTTATCATGATTCCTTGATAAAATCTTCGGTAACCAATTGATGCCGGCCATGGAATTAATAAGATTACAGCTTTATGTGTTAATTCGGCTACTTGCTGCGGAAGGTTCATAAAATCAATCGTCAATGCGTAAAAGACCGGCGGCATTATTAGAATCAATATGCAAAGCGTTATTAAAAAATTTACTGAATAAACAAAATTACGCAGTTTATAAAACGTATAATTATCTTTTACCAAAGCAACGGAAGCGCTCATCATCATTATAACAGGAGATTCAATAATTAATGCTAAGGCAAATGCAACTCCGTATGCTGCAAGATTGTATTCGGGATTAGGTAATCGGGCTATCAATGCAGTTAAAAAAGGACCTTCGATAGACATCATTAACCACGTAGCCGAAAGAGGCATCCAAAATTTGAATATTTTTTTATATGTAAGAGATTCCATTATTTGCTAACTGATCTTACTTTATCAAAAAATAATTCCAATTTTTTTTCATCAAGTATTGAATTAGTTCTAACGCCAGAGCAAACATCAACACCATATGGCTTTACCTGTAAAATTGCATCATCAACATTATGAGGATTCAATCCGCCAGCTAAATAAACAGGTATCTTAACGGTATCTACAATTTTTCTACTAATCGTCCAATCATGTGTCCTTCCTGTACCGCCTAGTTCTTTTGTTACTAATTTTTGATCCCCCGAATCAAGTAAAATTGCATCAACCAAATTTGAGATCCCTATTGCTTCGTTAATTGATTCGTTATCCGTTACATGGATAACTTGAACTATTTTTATACTTGGTAAAGCTTTTTTTAATTGAAGATGAGAGCCGGTAATTAATCTATCGCAAAGTTGAATTGTATTTGTTCCGCAGCGATGGTGCTGTTCGATAATCTCATCAGCATTTTGTTTGCTCGTAAGCAGAAATGTTGAAATTGACGGTGGAGTTTGTTCGGCAATTTCTTTTATAGTCTTCTCTGAAATTACACCCGGTCCGCTCGGCATTTCCGAGACTAACCCTATTGCAGACGCTCCGTACTTAATAGCTATGTTTGTCTCTTCAATACTAGAAATACAACAAATTTTTACATGAGTCATAATTTTTTCCATTCTTTTTTAAGTATGGAGTACATTTTCATTGAGCGGAATCTTTCTTTAATAAATACTTTTTCCCGAAGCGTTCCTTCATATTTCATTCCGCATTTTACTATAACCTTCCACGAACCAATATTTTCTTCTTCGCAATGCGCTTCAATTCTATTCAAGTGTAATATTTCAAATCCAAATTTAATAACCGCCTTCATTGCTTCCGAAACATATCCTTTATTCCAATATTTTTTTGAAATTGTATAACCGACATCCCCGCATTTGTGTATTGTATTCCAACCACGTAATTCAATCGATCCGATTAATTTTTTTTCGCTTTTGATTACAATTCCCCAAATGAGCGATATATTATTATTGAATTGTTCATCTGCAAATTTTACAAAGTTGATCGAGTCTAGTTTGGTTTTATGTGTAGCCCACAAAACAAATATTGTAACATCCGGAATAGATGCATATTCAAAAATATCATTTACATCATCAACAGTAATTTTTCGGAGTATTAAGCGTTCCGTTTCAATTATTGGAATCTCCGTAAGTCCTTTGTTTTGTAACATAAAATGGCTCGAATATTTGAAAAAAAATTTAGTTAGATTTATTAGAGAAAATCTTAATATAAATTTACTAATTAACCCGATTAGTTTTGAGAGGCAATTATGATTTCAAAAGATCTTTTAGATATTCTCTGCTGTCCTGAGACAAAAGCAGATTTAGTATTAGATAATAATTATTTGGTATCAACGGACAAAGTTACACGCAGACGTTATCGCATCGAAGATGATATTCCTATTATGCTTATTGATGAATCAGAGCAGCTCGATCTTGAAGTTTGGAAAAAGATAATGAAGAAACACGGCAAACCAACTGAATGATAATTAAGAACGATCCCGAACAATTTATAAACTATCTTTCCGATGCATCTAATTACAAAGGTTATGCCGATTCTATCTACTTTCCCGAAAATGAAGCAGAGATTTCAAATCTTCTGAAAAATTTTAACAAGGAAAAAATTAAGATAACTGTTTCGGGCAATGGAACCGGATTAACGGGCGGTCGAGTACCGGAAGGCGGAATAATTATTTCTCTTGAGAAGTTTAATCGAATTCTTGAATTGAACCTTGAGAAAAAATTTGTAATTGTTCAACCGGCGGTTGTGTTGAAAGACCTTCAAGATTTTGTTGAAGCGCAAAATCTATTTTATCCGCCGGATCCCACAGAACGGAATTGTTTTATAGGTGCAACTGTTGCGACAAATGCATCCGGTGCCAGAACATTTAAATATGGATCTACCCGCAATTATGTATTGGAGCTAAGAATTGTTTTGCCGGATGGAGAAACAATCGTAATCGAGCGGGGGCAATATTTTGCTAATCAGTACGAGGCAAATATCAAGAATGAATCCGGTAAGGTTATTTCGTTTAAGATCCCGAATTATAAAATGCCTAAAACAAAAAACGCCGCCGGATATTATTGTAAAGAAAATATGGATTTGATAGATCTTTTCATCGGATCAGAAGGAACACTTGGAATAATTTCAGAAATAAAATTAAAGTTGATTGATCTGCCTAAAAAAGTTTTATCATGTGTAGCTTTTTTCACTAAGGAAGAAAATGCTCTGTCTTTTATTGATGAAGCTCGAGAGCTGAGACAAAACAATTCTCCATTACCAAAAGCACGAGCTTTAGAATTTTTCGATGTTAATGCTCTTAACTTCTTGCTAAAAGACTATCCTAATATTCCAAAACTTTCACAAGCAGCCGTTTGGTTTGAAGAAGACTACAATACTGATAACGATGATATCATTGAAAATTGGATCTCGCTCTTAAAAAAATATAATTGTGATGGTGATTCTGTCTGGTATGCATTCGATAAAATTGAACAAGAAAAATTTCATGAATTCCGCCATGCCATTTCTTTGAAAGTAAATGAGTTCATTTCCCAGCACAATTTTAAAAAAGTTGGGACTGATGTATCCGTTCCAGTAATTCATTTCAGATCATTCTATTATTGGATGAGAGAAACAGTAGAAAAAGAAAATATTGACTACGTTGTATATGGTCACTTCGGTGATTGCCATCCTCATCTTAATATGCTACCAAAGAACGAATCGGAATATCTTAAATCAAAAGAGATTTATGCTAATATTTGTGCTGAAGCAGTCCGACTGGAAGGAACTATTTCTGCCGAGCATGGGATAGGCAAATTGAAAAGAGATTACTTAAAAACGATGTATGGGGAAGATAATATTCTAAAGATGGCAAAACTAAAATTAGTTTTCGATCCTAACAAAATTCTTAATGTTGGAAATATTTTCGACGAGAAATATTTGGATGCAGCCAATGCTAGGTAGATCTTTACTAATAATAATTGTTTTGTTTTTTGCTGCTGCATCAAAGGCACAGGATGCAAATACCGATGCTCGGTTACGCCTTGCACAGATTTATGAACAAGCAGGGCAACTTGATAAAGCAGAAGTTATTTACCGCGAACTAATTGAAATCCAACCGTTGAATAATATTTTTTTCGAATTCTTAAACAAAAATCTTGTCTCACAAAAAAAATATAACGAATCAATTGAACTGCTGATTCAAAAAATTAATCAAGTCCCGAATGATTACAATCTCTTCGGTTTACTTGGCTCAACATATTTTATTATGGATCAATCGGAGAAAGCATTTGAGTCGTGGGAAAAAGGAATTGCAATCAATCTATCTTCTTATATCAGTTATAGAGTAATTGCAAATTATGCTATAGAAAATAGAGCATACGAGAAAGCAATTGATATTCTGAAACGAGGTAAAAAGATTTCGGGTGATCCTATGATATTTTCAATGGATCTGGCTAATATTTATGCGGCAAATATGAAATTCTCAGATGCTGCAAATGAATTTTGTAGTCTGATTGAAGTTCATCCGGAACAAGTCCAATCTGCAAAAGCAAGAATAAGCAGCTACTTGAACAGGCCCGGCGCCACAGAACAAACAATTCGTGCAATAAAAGAATTTTCTGAATCTAAATCTCAAATAGAACTTTTCGATTTATTAACATTTGTTTATCAATCAAGCGGTAATTACAAGGATGCTTTTGAAAACGTAATTGAAACTGAGAAAAAATTTAAAGTTAACGGAACTTATGTTTTTCTATTCGCTCAAGAGGCTTACCGTAACAAACAATTTAATTGGGCATCGGAATCATATAATTTTATTGTTAACAATTATTTAAACTCGCCTTATCATCAGTTGTCAAAAATCGGTTATGCAAAAACTTTGGAAGCGTCGCTAGATCAAAAATTTTTTGATCGTATTGATTCTTGGAAACCATTTATTAAGTATGAACCGCTTTTCACAGATGAGTACAAAAAAATTATTAATGCATACGAAGAATTTATTATAACAACGCCGGAAAATGCGGTTAATATTGAAGCATTATTTAGAATTGCTGAAATTTATAGAACTAGAATTTTTGATTTTCAAAAAGCAGATTCTCTTTACAAAAAACTTTCTCAAATATCTCCAAACACTAACTATGGAGTTCTATCGCATATTGCACTAGGAGAAATTGCAATCCAAAGAGACAGTTTGGATATAGCAAAGGTTCATTTTCAAAAAGCATTATCGTCACTACGTATTGAGCCAAATGATTTCTCTAAAACAAATTTTTATTTAGCAAGAATAGAATTCTGGAAAGGTAATTTTTCTAAATCAATCGGCTTATTTAGAGAAGTGTCACAAAATCTTTCTACAGATTTCTCCAACGATGCGATCGAACTCTCCTCAATTATTAGTACAACAAAAAAAGATTCATTGAATCTTTCGTTGTATGCTCATGCAGATCTTCTTGCAATACAGAATAAGCACAAACAAGCAGCGATTGAATTTAAAACTCTAAGTGATCACCCCAACTTATTTGTTCTAAATGAGTTCGCAAAAATATATTTTTCTGAAATGTTGTTGGTTGAAAATGATCTACAAACTGCTATTAATAATTTAGAAGAGATGGCAAAAACCGGAAATAATGCAATTTTCGATGAAAAAGCCACTTTCTTACTCGCTCTGTGCTATCAATACGGGACTAAAGATCTTCAAAAAGCTGCTCAAATTTACCAGAAATTACTTGAAACTTTCCCAAACTCGCTCTATTTTGACCGTGCGCGTGAAGCGTTACAAAGTTTTTCTTCAAAAAATGGTTTTAATTAAGAAATATTACACAAAGAAAATTTTGAAACGCCCGTGTCCCGCATAGCGGGATTAAATAATCTTCCAACAAAAAATGGTTTAAAATGAGCGATCCTCGAGAACCTCGCACAGTAAAATGTTCCTTTTGCGGAAGGGACGGCAGTGAAGTTACATCAATGGTTGCTGGTCCTGATGTTTATATTTGCGACATCTGCATCAAGACCAGTGTAGATATTTTAAAGAATAATATTACTGCAGCGCCAAAAAAAGAAACCTATCATTCCTCACTAACTCCTGATCTAATAAAGAAAAGTTTGGATGAATATGTTATAGATCAAGATCTTGCAAAAAAGATTTTAGCAGTAGGAGTATACAATCATTACAAAAGAAGCAATGCAACAAATTCTCTTTTTGAAATGGATGAAGTTGAAATTGAAAAAAGCAATATCCTTTTGATCGGACAAACAGGCGTTGGAAAAACATTACTAGCCCAAACGCTTGCAAGAATTCTTGATGTTCCGTTTGCAATCGCAGATGCAACAACACTTACTGAGGCCGGTTATGTTGGTGATGACGTAGAAACTGTTTTAGTTCGTCTGCTTCAAGCTGCCGATTATAATTTAGAGAAAGCTCAAAAAGGAATTGTCTATATAGATGAAATTGATAAAATTGCCAGAAAGAGTGAGAGCACTTCAATTACGCGAGATGTTTCAGGTGAAGGCGTACAGCAAGCACTTTTAAAAATTTTAGAAGGAACAGTTGCCGGTGTTCCGCCTCGCGGAGGAAGAAAGCATCCGGAACAAAGTTTAATAAATGTTAATACAAAAAATATTTTATTTGTCTGCGGCGGCGCATTTGACGGAATCGAATCTATAATTGCTTCACGCATAAATAAGAACACGATCGGCTTCGATACCAGCATTTCAAATCCGTCGGAAACAGATAGAGATAATCTTATTCAAAAAGTTCAGCCGGAAGATCTGGTGAAGTACGGATTGATTCCTGAACTGGTTGGACGATTACCAATCATTGCCCCGCTTGCTTCACTAAATTCTAAAGCAATGAAAAATATTCTTACTGAACCGAAGAATGCTATTATCAAACAATATCAAAAATTGTTTATGATGGAAGGTGTGGAATTAAGTTTTGATCAAAATGCTTTGGAAGAAATTGTAAAGAAAGCAATTGAAAGAAAAACCGGTGCACGTGCGCTTCGTTCTATCGTTGAAGGAATTTTACTTGATATCATGTATGAACTTCCAACGAAAGAAAATATTGATAAGTGTATGGTTACTCGCGATACTGTTACCAAAGGTGAAAAACCGGTTTATATAGAAAGCGACAGAAAGACTGCGTAAGAACTTAATATAATTTTTCCCGGCTTGATTCATTTATCAATTGAATATGGATTAAGCTGGTTTTATTTTAAGCTCGCCAATTAAATTTATTAAATGAAAAAAATTCTCTTCATAATTCTAATTGTTTCATCATCGCTTTTTGCGCAAGCAAAACTTCTTATTTATATGGATCTGCAGCAAACTGATCATCTTAAAGCATATGGAATTACTTTCAATGCGCTGCAAGATGGAATTACTTCTGATTGGCTTCTTAACTACCGCGGCGGTTCTTTTATGTTCAATTACTCAGAACAACTTGCTATGCGTTGCAGATTAAAAGGTGTTGCCTTCCTAACTCTTTCAAATCAAGACGCTGTACAAATATATTCACTTGTACAAAGTGAAGATCAAAATATGGAAGTTGTACGGCTTGAGAAAGCGCCTAAAATTGCTGTTTATGTCCCGCCTGGATTCCAACCATGGGATGATGCTGTTATGCTAGCGCTAAACTATGCGGAAGTTAGTTATGATAAAATTTGGATTGAAGAAATTCTTCGCGGTGATCTTGAAAAATATGATTGGCTTCATTCTCATCACGAAGATTTTACGGGACAATATGGAAAATTTTATGCGTCATTCAGCGGTGCGCAATGGTACATTGAACAACAGATGCTCTACGAAAATGAAGCTAAGAAACTAGGATTCAAAAAAGTATCGGATATGGAAAAAGCTGTTGTTCAAACAATAAAAAATTATGTTTCTCAAGGCGGGTTCATGTTTGCTATGTGTTCTGCAACTGATTCATACGACATTTCTCTTGCGGCGATGAATGTTGATATTGTTGACCGGATGTACGATGGCGATCCTCCCGATCAGGATGTACAGAATAAACTTGATTTCTCTAACACATTTGCTTTCGAAAATTTTAAATTAGAGATGAATCCGCTTATCTATGAATACAGCGATATTGATATTCAACCGTTGGAAGTTGGAGACCAAAGAAATGATTACTTCACGTTATTCGATTTCTCGGCAAAATATGATCCTGTGCCAACAATGTTGACACAAAATCATTTGAATGTTATTCACGGGTTCATGGGTCAGACAACAATGTTCCGCAAAAAGTATATAAAAAATTCTGTCTATATTTTAGGTGAACGCGCAGGAGCAGATCAGATTAAATATATTCATGGAAATTACGGGCGCGGCACTTTTACATTTTACGGCGGGCACGATCCCGAAGATTATCAACATGCGGTAGGCGATCCGCCAACGGATTTGAGTTTGTTTAAGAATTCTCCCGGGTATAGATTAATTTTGAACAATATTTTATTCCCGGCAGCTAAAAAGAAAGTTCAAAAAACCTAAGCCTGGATGCGGGATGTTAGATTCTGGATACTGGATACAAGATACTGGATGCTGAATACAAGATACTGGATAATAGAAAAATTTATTGATAGACATAGCGCGACAAGTCGCAATTGTTGATGTTTGATGGGAAATGGGAAAAATTGTTCTAAAACATCTTGACACAAAAAGCAAAGAGTTAACCGACAATACTATAATGATATTTATTTCCAGTATCCAGAATCGAGTATCCAGTAACTAGAATCCAGAATCAAGTATCTGTAAACTGAATCCATCTTGTAAAATTTTCATCTAATGAGGTATTATGAAATATCTAAAATTTAAAAATAGCAGCGAGCAGGTTCCTATTGGTAAGTTGGTTTGTGTCGGACGTAATTATGCAGCTCATGCTAAAGAATTGGGAAATGATGTGCCGGAATTTCCTATTATCTTTTTAAAACCGGCATCAAATGTAATCTACTCCGGAGAATCTATAGTTCATCCGACTTATTCAAATGAATTACATCACGAAGTTGAACTTGTCCTTTATATCGGTGAAACAGTTAAGAATGCAAATAACGAACAAGCAGAGAATGCAATTCAAGGTTATACGATCGGTCTCGATATGACCCTGCGAGATCTGCAGATGGAGTTAAAGAAAAAAGGTGACCCGTGGACTCTTGCAAAATGTTTTGATACTGCGGCGGTTCTTACAGAGGTTGTATTAAAAAAAGATTATGAGTTACGCGGTGATGAAAACATTTCTCTTATGGTGAATGGAAATACAAAACAAAATTCATCAATTAAGAATATGATCTTCTCTCCGGTCGAAATAGTAAAATATATTTCCGCACGAATGACTCTTGAAAAAGGCGATCTGATTTTTACAGGAACGCCGGAGGGAGTTAGCAGAGTTATATCTGGAGATAAGATTGAAGCAAGTATTGAAAACGTTGGAACGATAACAACACAAGTTCTTAAATAAAGCGTAAATCCAAAATCGTAAATCATAAATCGAGGTAACAATGCCAATCTTTGAATACAAATGTAACGACTGCAATAAGAAATTTGAAGTGCTTCACAAATCATCTGCCAATCTTGAAGAAGTAATTTGTCCGGATTGCCAATCGAAGAATTATAAAAAACTTTTGTCCTCGTTCAGCGCATCAACAGGTTCGTCAAGTTTTGATAGCGGTCCATCCTGTTCTGACGGAAGCTGCGGTGTACCTTCTTATGGCGGAGGTTGTGCTAACGGAATGTGCGGATTGAATTAAATTCAATCTTTATTAAATGATAAGACAAATTTTATTTTATTAATATCATTTTTTTTATGTCAGAATATTTTCCGGCTTCAATTTTATAAATATAAACCCCGCTAGTCAGAGACATTCCATAGAACGTCTTTACATAATTACCCGCTTGTTGAAATTCATCAACAAGAGTTGCAACTTCATTTCCAAGTATATCAAACACCTTGAGCTTAACATAACTGTTTACTGCTAACCGCCAACTGATTGCAGTTGTTGGATTAAAAGGATTTGGATAATTCTGATAAAGTAAATATTCGGTTGGAATTTCTTTTTCATTATCACTCCCAACAGCAGTAAATCCATCCATAAGGCAACGAACACATTGCCCCCATATCTTAAGACCGCTGCCGCCGCTAATGTCTGCATCGCTACCACTCAAACCTATGATGCCCGCGTTATCAGTATACGATGTAGAACTCCAAAATCCTGTGTAATCCCCTAAGTTGTAGAAACCACCATCGTGCCAGCGATCACCCGAAAGCAACGCAGAAAAACCGCTTGTGTTTGTTCCAATACCTTGACCAGTACCTTGGTTTGTTGCTTTCAATACATTGCTATTAATTCTTAGGGTAGGGCCAATATAACTTACAGTTATATCAACAAGTGTTTGCAATTCTGCATCCGTTGGTATATGCCAGCCACTTGGACAGATACCTTGTACATTTCCAATAAATGCTGGATTTGGTAATGTACTGTTTGTTGCTCCATTTTTATATTGAACCACTTCTGCCCATTGGTATAAACCTCCGTATATTACACAATTGCTGGGGTTATTATCATAGCAATACTTTTCTATGGTTCCATTGTTTGTTTGGTTTTGATTTCCCTGCACCATTGTTCCTACATCGAGATTTTCTTTTAACCAACATTGAGTTCCTATTTGAACTGTGTTATATGTTTTACCAGCATACGAAACAGTTAGTGTCCCTAGACAAGGATTTTGTGAATAAACTAATGTCGATAAAACGAATAAAATAAAAATAATTGTCTTCATCTTATCCTCGGCTTTAAATTTATGAAAATCATCTATTCTCGAATAGTAGCAGAGATTCCTATCTTGTAATTTTTACATTAATTAAATAAGTTCTTCAGTTCATTAAAAGTCATCGGCTTGCCTATAATCTTCATGTCTCGATCTACCAAAAACATAGTCGGTGTTGCGTATATAAAATAATCTGCACTTGCTTTTCCGTCCCATCCTTTTAAATCCGAGACATTTATTAATGATGAACAATTTGAATTGATAAAGTTCTGCCAATCCTCCTTTTTTGAATCTAGAGAAACGGCAAGTACTTCAATTTTGTTTTCTCTTAGAGTTTTATAAAACTCATTCAGTTTTGGTAAAAGTTCTTTGCAGTGAGAACACCAGCTCGCATAAAACACAATTAATGTTTTCTCTGTAGTAATATTTTTTAATTCAATTTGCTTACCCGATAAATCAGAGATAATAATATTTGGAACAACATTTCCGATCTTCAAAAACTTGGCTTGGTCTATTCTTCTTTTTATTAATCCTTCGGTTTTTACATCAAGACAGAGATCGTCTTTTATTACATAGCTTTCAACTATATAATCCAATACTTTATCAAAACCGAACTTCTTAAATCCGTCAATCAGATATTCTACAATATGTTGATAAACAAGCTGGTTTACTCTTGCTTTGTTTAGAATTGAATCAACTGCAACCATAAATTCTTTTTCTAAAAGTTCAAGCGGCAATTGAGGGTTTCGAAAATATGTTAAGTACTCTATCGTTTTGTTTGAAAAGAGATCGGAATTAATCAACAAGGAGTTGTTGAAATCCACATTATCCAATGCGTGTGACTTCAAATATGCAAGCTGCTTGTCAAGTGGAATTGAAATATCCACAACCGGAAGCTGAGCTGATTTTATATACTTTGCAATAAAAGAATTAGGATTTGCTTGAGATGTTACGTTTATGAATTGTACATACTCGCTTTGTAATTCGTTGATACGGTTTTTTGTTCGGTTATAGTATTCATCATCTTTGGGATAGCGTACAAGAATTAGCTGAAGCAATTCTGTTTTGGTTTTGTATGCTTTGTTAAGTTTGATAAAAGAGTAATACAATTTATTGCTCTCAGAACTTACTACTTGCAGACTATCTAATACATTATTTGCATTCGTTTTTAATTCAACATCGTCTCCGTCATTTACAAAGTCTATCATCGTATTTTTATTGAATGTTAAACGGTAAAAACCGGCATGAAATTTTTGAGTATGCGGTTGATAAAAAATCTTTCCATCTTCATTCGAATCAACAGAATCAATCCTTGCTGTTTTTTCTCCACTTAAAGAGTAGATAATAACTTTACCTAATTTATAATTAGATAAATGAACAGTAATTGATTGGGCAAAAACTAATGATTGGAAAAAGAATAAAGATAAAATTGAAAAACAGAAAATCATTTTTTTATTCATAGTGAGTCCACATGCGTATTACTTTTACAGTCTTAAGTTTTTTGTAAATTTGATAAACAACCCTATGCTGAATATTAATCCGGCGTGAATAAGCGCCGGTTAGATCGCCTAAAAGTTTTTCATAAGGCGGAGGATTTTGAAGCGGTTCTTTTTCAAGAATTGATAAGATTATTTCTGCTTTTGGCCTTAATCCGGCATTATTTATTTTTTTTGCATCTTTTAACGCTTGCTTCGTAAATACTACTTTCCACTTTACCATACTATTTTATTTGAACTTTTACTAAGCGGTTCTTTCATTCCGGCAATTATTGATTCTCTCATGTTAGGTATGGATATTAGAAAAAGCGTCTCCTGAATTGCCCTCCAATCATCTTCTGAAACTAAAACAGCATTTCCTCTTTTACCGGTGATAATTATTGGCTCGCTGTTTTCAATTGTTTTATCTATTAATTGGTAGATGCTATTTCTTGCGAGTGTTGAATTTACTGTTCTCATAAAATCCTTTTCGTTTTATGCAAACGTACGCTTTTATGCACGCCTTGTCAATTTATTCTTATTTGTAACCTTGAAGGTCTTCGTTTGACCTTCAAGGTTTGAAGAGTGCACATTTGTCATTGCGATCCCAACAAAAAAAATATAGATTGCTTCTCCAAAAGGAGTCCTTCGTACATCCATACTTCGTATGGATTCGCAATGACAGCTTAGTCTTCGTTTGACCTTCAAGGTTTAAAGTCAAAAGAATATCCTGCACTGCGGATACTTTCTTCTTTATGGTCAAGAGCCATTTTTCGACCGTTTCATTAATTCTATTACCCATCATTTGTCTTTTTCCTGGTATTTGTTAAATTTACCAACGTAATAAAAATATTTACGATAAATTTTATATTATGATTGCAAGATTATTAGAAAAAGCAATAATTCAAGACCTATTTAAGGGAAAGTCAATAGTCCTTTACGGTGCAAGACAAGTTGGTAAAACCACACTTGTTCAAAATATCTTAAAAAATTTTGGTAAAGACGGACGCTATTTGAACTGTGAAATTTTATCTGTTGAACAAAGTTTAAAAGAGGCAGAGCCGGAAAAGTTGAAAGCATTTCTTGGTAACTATAAAATAATTGTTTTAGATGAAGCGCAAAATATTCCAAATACTGGAAAAATATTAAAAATAATAACGGATACACTAAAAGATGTACAAATAATTGCTACGGGTTCCTCAAGTTTTGATCTCGCAAATAAAACAGCCGAGCCAATGACCGGAAGAGTGATTCACTATACTTTATACCCTCTCTCTGTATTGGAAATAAAAGCAAATGAAGATTGGCTTAGTGTTGATTCCAAGCTGGAAAGACTTCTCCGTTTCGGTTTTTACCCCGAAGTATACACCTCGAATGATGAAGACGCGATTAATAAACTGCATGAACTTTCTTCAAGCTATTTATTCAAAGACTTGCTGAAATATGAGGGAATGAAAAAATCGAGTCTACTGAAAAATCTTATCGTGTCTTTGGCGTTACAGCTCGGTAATGAAGTAACATACAATGAATTGGCAACAAAACTTGGTGTTAGCAGTATTACAGTTCAAAAATATATTGATCTTCTTGAACAGAGTTTTGTTTTATTTAAGCTGAACTCTTTTTCGCGGAATATTCGTAAAGAACTGACAAAATCATTCAAGATTTATTTTTACGATAACGGAATCCGCAATGCATTAATAAATAATTTTAATCCGCTTTCATTACGTAACGATGTCGGAGCTTTGTGGGAAAATTTTTGTATCGCTGAAAGAATTAAGTCGAATTCTTATTCAAACAAAAAAGTGAACAGCTATTTTTGGCGTACATACGATCAAAAAGAAATTGATTATGTTGAAGAGACTGCCGGAACAATTACCGGTTATGAGCTTAAGTTTTCCGAAAAACAAAAAATGAAAGTTCCCAAAGGATTTTCGCAAACTTACAAAGCAGAAGTTTATAAAATTGATAAGAGTAATTACTGGAAGTTTGTGGAATTACTTTCTTAAGACAAGTCTGAGTAAAGAGGAAAAACAATCCAGGCAGTTTTTATATTAGAACCCTCTGAAAAATATGTTTTGTCACTTCGACCGAAGGGAGAAGTCTATGTATTTAGAAAGATTTCTCAGTCGCGGAGTTTATCCCGCATTGCGGGGCTCCATCGAAATGACATTTCAGAATTTTTCAGATGTCTCTATTAATTAAATATTGAAAAGTTTTCGATAAATTAAAAACCATTTCATAACTTTTTCAAATTTCTTCTAAAACATAAAATCGTTTCAATCTTTCTTCCGGTAATCAATTTTCACTGAGTAAATTATCTTAGTACATTGAGTATTGTTACTATGTCTCTTCTTTGAAGCGGAGCAAAGGAAGAAACATTTTAATTATCATTAAAAGAATATCCGGCACTGCGGATACTTTTTATATAAACCGGATTATTAGGATTTGGTTCAAAATATTTACGCAGACGTGCGATAAAATTATCAACTGTTCTTGTTTCAATTTCCGGATTGAGATGCCATACATTTTCCAGAAGTTCTTTTCTGGAAACAATCTTCCCTTTTCTTTCGATTAAATATTTTAATACCATTGCTTCTCGCTGCGTTAACGCAAACTTTTTTGATCCACTCGTGCAATTCAAATTTTCAAAATCAATTTTGTTACTACCAAATTGATATAACGGGGGTAACCCGGTAAACGATTGGTACCACATCTTTCGCTTTAACATTCCCTTTACACGAAGCAATAGTTCCTGCAGATTGAACGGTTTTGTTAAATAGTCATCCGCTCCTGCTTCAAGTCCTCTAACTTTATCTTCTGCAGTAGTTCTTGCTGTTAACATAAGAATCGGCATCTGAGGAGATTTAGCACGTATTTTTTTCGCTACTTCATAGCCATCAAAATACGGAAGCATAATATCAAGAATGATCAGATCATAAATCTTAGAATCAAAAAATTTCAATGCCTGCTTTCCATCTTTTGCGCAGTCAACAATATAACCCTCATCGGTTAAGTTATATTCAAGACCAACAGCCAGCGTCTCTTCATCTTCAACCAATAGGATCTTTGAATTCTTAAATGAATTATTCTCCATCTTGTTTTTCCAAATATTTCTGTTTTTTAGCAGTCTGCCTTAATAAAGAATTGATATAAAACTTTTTAGATGTTTGATATATAGGCAATTCAATTCTTATGCTCGTCCCTTTATCTTTTCCTTCACTGTAAGCAGAAACTTTTCCGCCATGCAGTTTAATTATTCCTTTCACCCAATATAAACCAAGTCCTGTGCCTTTAACATTAGGAATGTTCTTATTACTGATCCGCAAAAATTTATAAAATATTTTTTTCTGATCCTTCGCCGTTATACCAATACCCTTATCAATGAACTCTATCAAAATATGTTTTTGATGTGTAGACAACTTCACCAATATTTCAGCATCGCCCGATGAATATTTTTTTGCGTTGTCGGTTAAATTATCAAATACTATCTGCATGGAATCTTTATCAATCACGCAATTACACAAAGCGTTTCCTTCTATTTTTATATTTGTCTTGGGAATCCGGAATTGTTCAATTGAATTTTCTATTAATTGCCTAAATATGTTGTCTGCATTATATACTTGATAATTGTGCACAATTCTTTTTTGTTCCAAATGCGATAGTTCTAAAATTGAATTAATAAGTTTCTTCAGCCGGTTCGCATCACGAATCATCAAGGCATAAAATTCTTTTTGTTTTTCTTTAGGAACATCTTTGGTGTCTAAAGTTTCCAGATAAAGCTGAATAGACGCAAGAGGCGATTTTAATTCATGTGTTACATTTGCAATAAAATTATCATAAAGACGGGTAAGTTTCATCTGCACCGTAAGATTTCTAAAAAATAAAAACATAGCAACGGCAACACAAACTATTAAGAAGATGCCGAAAACAAAAACGCCAACATTTGGGCTGTCTAAAATTATTTTAGGGGAAAGTTTATCGCCAACCTGCTTAAAGATTAGATAATTGGAGACATACCAATAGATCCACAGTCCCAATAATCCCATCCATGCAATTTGTGCAAATACAAATGCGAGTATTAAAAATAAAAGAGAACAGCTTTTTTTCATTTAGTAATTCTGATTGTTAAAGAAAAAACAAATATGAATTTCATTCTTACACAAATATCTTCTATTAAAACCAATTGTCAAATATTTCTCCTCTGTTCTTTTACACTTCTTTTACAAAAATACAATAAAATATTCACCATAATGCTAATACAATAAAATGATCATGTTTAACTAGTTCAATGCGAGAAATTCCGTATTGCTTTTCTTCTTTTTAATCATTGTGAGGTTTATGATGAAGATATTATTAGTTTACCCGGAAACGCCATCAACGTTTTGGAGCTTTAAGGACGCATTAAAATTCGTTTCAAAAAAATCTGCCGAACCACCTTTAGGATTAATTACTGTAGCAGCAATGCTTCCCCAAAAGTGGGAGAAAAAATTGATAGATATGAACGTATCAAAGCTTGAAGATGCAGATCTACAATGGGCAGATTATGTCTTTATGAGCGCAATGAATGTTCATGCTCATTCAGTAAAAGAAATAGTCAGGCGATGCAATAAACTTGACGTTAAGATTGTCGCCGGTGGTCCTTTGTTTACAACTCAGCATCAAGATTTTTTAGGAATAGATCATTTCATTCTTAATGAAGCGGAAATTACTCTTCCACAATTCTTGAGTGATTTAGAAAAAGGTACACCAAAACATTTATATACTACAGATGAATTTCCGGATATATCACTGGCGCCCATGCCAATGTGGGAATTGCTGGATAGAAAAAAATATGCTTCTTTGAGTCTTCAATATTCAAGAGGATGCCCGTATGATTGTGAATTTTGCAGCATCACTATGTTAAATGGCAGAACACCCCGCACAAAAAGTAAAGAGCAATTCTTGAGTGAATTAAATAGATTGTATGAATCAGGTTACAGAGGCGATGTTTCTGTTGTTGATGATAATTTCATCGGCAATAAAAGAAAATTGAAGAAGGAAATTCTTCCCGCATTAATTGAATGGTTGAAGGAGAGAAAATATCCATTCCATTTTCTTACTGAAGTATCAATAAATCTTGCTGATGACGAAGAGTTGATGAATCTGATGGTAGAAGCCGCTTTTTACAGCATCTTTGTAGGTATCGAAACTCCAAACGATGCAAGTTTGACCGAATGCGGTAAAACTCAGAACCAGCGACGAGATTTAATACTGTCGGTCAAAAAACTGCAGCGACATGGCATGGTAGTTTCAGCGGGATTTATAATAGGTTTCGACCATGACCCGCCGGACATATTTACCCAGCAAATTAATTTTATCCGTAAAAGCGGAATTGCTGCCGCTATGGTTGGATTATTAAATGCGCCGAGCGGAACACATTTATTTAACCGTCTGAAAAAAGAAAATAGATTATTGGATGGATGGAGCGGAAACAACATGGATGGCGCGACCAATTTCATTCCCAAGATGAACTATCGTGATCTCATTGCCGGATATTCAAAAATTATTCGTACAATCTATTCACCTCAAGAATATTACAAACGTGTAAAGGTATTCCTAAACGAATACACTGTTCCTTCGTGGAAATCACAGATGCTGACTTTTA
>JBBAAM010000049.1:0-27716 GCA_041658245.1 Melioribacteraceae bacterium | reverse complement strand
CATTATATGGCAAAACTTGCTTTCGAAGCCGGCTATAAATTTCCTATTGAAAAATTATTTAGCGGATTTATTTTTTTTTCACAGACATCATCAATCTCATATATATATGCAGGATCTTTTCTAAAATATCTTGAGGATAAATTTGGTATATCAAAAATTAAATTATTATATGAAGTAAATGATTTCCAAAAAGTTTATGGCAAAAATCTAACCGAACTTGGAAAGATTTACGAATTATTTCTAGGAAGTTATAAAATAGAATTTAATAAAAATGAAGCCCAACTTTATTTTGGTGGAGTAACAATATTTAAAAAATATTGCCCCAGAATGGCTGCGTCCGATGTTAAAAAGGCAGGAGTCTTATATAAAATAAAAAAATATTCGGAAGCTTTAGACTTATTTAAGAATGTTTACAGCTATTCAAATTCTTATCAGTCATTGTTAGGGGTAGTGTCTTCTTATTCGGCTGAAAAAAAATATGGAACAGCTGAAGAGTTTTTGAGTAATCAAATAGTTAATTTTAGATCAAGTCAATTCTATTATAGTTTAGAATTGATTTTAGCGGATTTGTTGATCCAAACGAATCAGTCTGTTAAAGCAATGTCTTTATATGATTCGCTGCTTGTACAAAATCCCCACATTGATTTTACAAATGAAATATTGATTCGTAAATCTATTTTAGAAGAGGGCATTGATTCCTTAAAAAATTATTTTAATTATAATCGAAAACTGAAACTTCAAAAAATACTATCTCTTAATTCGAAAGGAATAAAATATTTTTCAATACCTACTCTGATCAATCTTTCTGATAATGACAATTATGGTTTAGATAACTTAATAACTGAACTAAAGAGTAATATTCAAGTCCAGGACTTCTCCTCAAGTTATGCGGCTCTGGAAATATCTAAGTACGCATTAAGAAATCTTGATTATGAAACAGCTCAATATTTTGCAGTAAGATCATTAGATTTTAGAAAAGACGATAATCGTGATCATATGTTTATAGAAAATTTAAGAATGGTAAATTGGTTTAAGAATAATCATAGTGAAATAAAAATAACTTTTCCAAAGTAATGTAATGGATTTCAAAACAGTATTAAATAAATATAAGTTTTTAAAAATTGCTTCTTTGCTCGCTGAGAAGAGAAATGAAGAACTATATCTTATTGGCGGATTTGTCCGTGATATTATTTTAAAACGAAATAAGCATGAAATGGATTTCTTGGTGGTTGGTGATGGAATTAATTTTGCCGAGCAATTAGCAAATGATCTGGGAATCAAAGAAGTTACTGTCTATAAAAATTTCGGGACAGCACATTTCAATTATCAAGAAATGGCTCTTGAATTTGTTGGAGCTCGCAAAGAATCTTATAAAAGAAACAGTCGAAATCCTAAAGTAGAAAAAGGTACACTTGATGATGATCTTAACCGGCGCGATTTCACAATCAACAGTTTAGCTGTTTCATTAAACGAAAAAATATTTGGTAGGTTGATTGATAAATTTGACGGTTTAGGTGACATCGAAAAAAAATTAATCAGAACACCTCTTGAACCAGAAAAAACTTTTGACGATGATCCTCTTCGCATCATGCGTGCTTTTCGTTTTGCTTCGCAGCTCAATTTTCAAGTTGATGAATCGGTTTTAAAAGCCGCAAGCTTAATGGCTGACCGTCTTAAGATTATTTCCCAAGAAAGAATAACCGATGAATTAATGAAAATACTCGCAACTAATAATCCTTCGATCGGGTTAATATTATTATTCGAGAGCGGAGTTTTAAAAGTAATATTTCCGGAACTACATAATCTTGCGGGAGTAGAACAAAGAAATGATTTTCACCATAAAGATGTTTTCTACCACACATGTATAGTAGTTGATAATATTGCATCAGTAAGCGATGATTTGTGGCTGCGGTTTGCTGCTTTGGTACATGATATTGCAAAACCGCCAACCAAAAAATTTGTTGAAGGAATCGGATGGACTTATCACGGACATGAAGAACTCGGTGCAAGAATGATGAAATCTATTTTTGAAAGAATAAAACTTCCTCTTAATAAATTAGACTATATTGAAAAATTAGTACGGTTACATTTACGGCCTATTGCACTGGTTGATGAAGAAGTAACAGACTCGGCAATTAGAAGACTGATAGTTGCTGCAGATGAAGACTTAGATGATTTAATTACTCTTTGCAGGGCTGATATTACAAGTAAGAATCCGAATAAAGTAACGAAGTATCTTGAGAATTATGAAATCGTGATGCAAAAAGTTAAAGATGTTCGCGAAAGAGATAAATTACGAGCGTTTCAATCTCCTGTCAGAGGAGAAGAAATTATGAAAATCTGTAATATTCCTCCATCTAAACTTGTGGGTGAAATTAAAACAGCGATCGAAGAAGCTATACTTGATGGTAAAATCGGAAATAACTATGAAGAAGCATACAGGTATCTTCTTCTGATTAAAGATGAATATCTTAATTAGAAAATACCTACAACTTCTTATCTTTAATATGTAACTTTTATAACACTTATCTCGTCATAATACTAAGTAAATCTTAATTGTTCTCAAAAGGAGAGACTAATGAAAAGATATTTAATTTTATTTATTGTTTTGTTGCTAGCATTACCGGTATATGCTCAGAAAAAGCTAACCCTAGATGAAGCAATATCAATTGCTCTTCAAAAAAATACTTTGCTGATTAAATCAAAGAACAATCTTTTATCTAGTGAATCTCAATTAAAGAATGCGTATGGTTCATTATTACCAAGTCTTGGAGCTTCTGCTGGATGGAGTTGGAATCGGATAGATGACAAAGGTGGACAGCAGGTTTTCTATGGTGGAATTGTACTTCCCACTCAACCATCAGTCACAGATAACAGAAGTTACAATGTTGGTGTTAGCGGTAATGTTACACTTTTCAATGGTCTTGCAAACTACGCTACAATTTCTGGAAGAAAAGATAATTTGAAAGCAAGCGAGTATAATATTGCAAAACTGAAACAGGACATTGTATTTACCACAACAGATTATTTTTACATTGTGCTAAATGCAGAAGAACTTATGAATGTTAGAGAAGAAAATGTTAAGTATTTCAAAAAACTATATGAAACAGTTCAAGAAAGAAATCGTTTAGGATCAGTTACTCTTGCCGACGTTTATTCAGCCCAAGTTCAGTTAGGAAATGCAGAACTATTGCTTATTCAAACTCAGAATATTTACGAATCTTCGAAAGCTGCACTGTTAAATTATCTTTCATTAAATGTTCTCGAGGATTACTCACTTGTAGATCCTTTTGCAGCCAAAAAAACTTTGGATACTGATTCCTACATGAAAGATTTTAACGATATTCAAGCTATGGTTAATGCAGCTTTGGATAATCGTTTTGATTATAAAAGTTTGCAGTTAAATCTAAGTGCAGCAGAAAGCGGAATTACTATTGCGAAGAGCGGATTATTCCCATCTTTGAGCGGAAATTATTCTTACAGTACAAGTGCAATTACAACCGGCGATCTCTTTAACAGAAAAGTGCTGAATGTTAGTCTTTCGTTAAATGTCCCTATCTTTTCAAATTTCAGTACAGAAAACCAAATACAATTTGCACAGGTTAACGCTTTGAATGCTAAGGAAGATCTTATTGCATTAGGAAGACAAATTAAAATCGAAATCAAACAAACATTCCTGGATTTAACTGCTGCTAAAAAATCTTTAGATGTTGCAGCAAAAAATGTAACGGCAGCTGAAGAGACACGGAAAATCAATCAAGAAAGATATAACCTTGGTTCAGCTACTATACTTGATGTTCTACAAGCAAGCAGAGATTATCAAGACGCACTACGGAATAAAATTAATGCTGGTTATGATTTTTACCGCCAGCACGATAAGCTAAACAATGCTATCGGTAGATTAGAATTTTCAAAATATGAATAAATTTATATTAAGGAGTTAATTACAATGGCTAACGGGAAAAAATCAAAAAAGAAACTTTTTATTTTTGGCGGTCTGGGACTTCTTCTTCTTGTTATACTTTTGCTTGTTGTTTTAAGCGGTAACAAAGAAGATATCGTTACAGTCCAAACTGAAAAAGTTGAGAAAAGAAATATAACTCAAGTTGTTTCTGCTACCGGCAAAATAAATCCGGTTTATCAAGTTAAGATTAGCGCAGAGGCAACCGGAGAAATTGTTTCTCTACCGGTTAAAGAAGGAGATGTTGTTAAGAAAGGGCAACTCCTTGTTAGAATTAAACCTGATAATTATGAAGCACAAAGAAATCGTGCAGCAGCCGGTCTTGATCAAGCACGCTCTTCCTTAAATTCTACAAAAGCCGCATTAGATAAAGTTGAATCGGATTATAAACGTGTTCAAGGTCTCTATCAGAAAAAACTTGCGAGTGATTCTGAACTTGAAGCTTCAAAATCTATCTATCTGCAAACACTCGGCAATTATGAAGCCCAAAAATCCGGAGTAATCCAGGCAGAAGCTTCTCTAAAAGATGCTGATGTTAATTTAAATAAAACTTTAGTTTTTGCACCAATGAACGGAACCGTAAGCAAATTAGGTGTTGAATTAGCTGAACGAGTTCTTGGAAGTAATTTTAGTCCGGGTACAGAAATGTTAACCGTTGCCGACCTAAGTAAAATGGAAGCAACTGTTAATGTTGATGAGAATGATGTTGTATTAATCTCTGTAGGCGATACAGCAAAAATTCATGTTGATGCATTCTCAGATAAAACATTAAAAGGTGTAGTTTCTCAAATTGGAAATAGTGCTGTTACAAAAGGTCTTGGCACTCAAGATGAAGTTGTAAATTTCCAGGTAAAAATTTTAATTCTTAATCCAGAAAATAAATTAAGACCGGGCATGTCTTGCGATGCAGATATTGAAACAGAGAAGAAACAAAATGTTTTAACAGTTCCAATTCAAAGTGTAACAGCAAGAATTGATAAACCAAATACTGATGCCACACAGGGAGAGAAACCTGAAAATGAAACAAAAGTAAAGAAGGAAAGAAGTAATAAACCGAAGGAAGTTGTATTTGTAATTAAAGACAATAAAGCAAAAATGGTTGAAGTTAAAACCGGAATTAGTGATGATACTTATATTGAAATTCTAAGCGGTTTAAAAGGTGATGAAGATGTTGTTAGCGGTCCTTATCGTGCCATCTCCAAAGAATTAGAAGATGGATCAAAAGTATCAATGCAATCAAAGCGTAAAGGAACCGAGAAAAAGTAATTCAAATAAAGAACGGAACAAAAATGAATATTATAAATATTGAACACATAGCAAAAATATATCAGGTGGGTAGTGAAGAAGTTCATGCGCTTAGAGATGTTTCGCTTAAGATAGATAAAAATGAATATGTTGCAATTATGGGACCTTCCGGTTCCGGTAAATCTACTCTAATGAATGTTCTTGGATGTTTGGATACACCTACAAAAGGATTATATGATTTTAGTGGAACCAATGTTAGCCAAATGAATGATAATGAACTCGCTGCAATCAGAAATAGAGAAATTGGATTTGTATTTCAAACATTTAATTTATTAGCAAGATCGGATGCATTACACAATGTTGAACTTCCTCTAATCTATGCCGGAGTCTCATCATCCGAAAGAAAAGATCGTGCACGGCTTGCTCTAGAACAAGTGGGCCTTTCAGATCGTATGCATCATAAACCCAATGAACTTTCGGGCGGACAAAGACAACGTGTTGCCATTGCCCGCGCATTAGTTACACAACCTTCAATCATTCTTGCAGATGAACCGACCGGTAACCTGGATACTAAAACAGGTGAAGACATCATGGCGCTCTTTAATGATATCTTTGAATTAGGAAACACAATAATTCTAGTTACTCACGAAGAATATATTGCAGAACATGCAGCAAGAATTATCAGATTAAGAGATGGACTAATTGAAAATGACGAAATAGTAACAAAGAGATTTGTACCGAAGAAAAACGGTGCATCAAAATAAAAAGGTTGTGAAATGAACAATTATTTATTTGAACTGAAAGAAGGGTTATTAATATCTCTGAGAGCAATTAGAGCTAACAAAGCTCGAGCGATCTTAACTACGCTCGGAATTGTTATAGGAATTGCTTCTGTTGTCTTAATGTCTACAGCTATCAGAGGAATTGATAATGCATTTCAAACTGGTGTTGCATCCCTCGGTTCGGATAATTTATACATTGATAAATGGCAATGGTTCAACAATGATATTCCCTGGTGGGAAATGAGAAACCGCCGTAACCTTTCTTTAGCTGAGTATAAAAAGTATAAGGACTTAGCTAAATTACCAGTAGCCACAGCTCCGACTGTATGGAGTAATCAAACAGTTAAATACAGAGAGAGAAGTGTTGAGTTTATTATTCTTCAAGGTACAAATGAGGACTACATCAAAACTACAAATCTTTCTTTTAGTGAAGGAAGATTTTTTAATGAAATAGAAAGCAACGGCGGAAGAGAAGTTGTTGTTCTTGGAAGTGAAGTTGCAAAAAAACTTTTTCCAAGAGGCGGTGCTTTAGATCAGTTTGTTAAAATCAAAGGACATAAATTTAAAGTTGTGGGCGTTCTTTCAGAGCAGGGTAGTTGGGTTATGGGTAATTTTAATCCCGATAACCAAGCATTTCTTCCGATACAAAATGTTTTCAAGTATTTCCAAAGTGAAAATTTAAGAAGTGTTACTTTCAACGTGCGTGCTGAAAATAGTTCAATGGTTGAAGCTGTAAAAGAAGAAGCTGTTGGAATTATGAGAAGGGTACGAGGATTAAAATATAATGAGATGAATGATTTTTCAATTAATCAGCAAGAAGCATTATTAAAAACTATTAACCAGACAATTGGAGTAATTCAGATTGCCGGATTATTCATTACCGGATTATCTTTATTTGTTGGTGCAATCGGAATTATGAATATCATGTTTGTTTCTGTTAAAGAAAGAACCCGTGAGATAGGAATTCGTAAAGCTATTGGTGCTAAGAGAAGATCAATTCTCGGGCAATTCATTTTTGAATCTGCAATCATATGTTTAATAGGCGGAATGATCGGTTTAGTAATTGCGATAATCTTAAGTCTGGTTATTAATCAATTCTTACCAACGTCTGTTGACGCAAATGCTTTCATTCTTGCTATAGTAATATCAATTTTAACCGGAATTCTATCCGGATTTGCACCGGCATATACTGCCGCTAAATTAGATCCTGTTGAAGCTCTGAGGTATGAGTAATGAAAATTATTGAAGTACTAAAAGTCTCGTTAAATTCTCTTCGTACAAATAGATTACGTTCTGCTCTAACTATTCTTGGAATTGTTGTAGGAATATTTTCTATTATAGCAATCAGTACTGTAATTGAAGTTTTGCAGAAAAGTATTGAACAAGGAGTATCACAATTAGGACAAAATACTTTTCAAATTCAGAAATTCCCGGCGTTCAATACCGGCGGTCCATCTGAAAGAGCAAAATTCCGCAACAGACCGGATATTACTCTGGAAGAATATTATAAATTAAAAGAAAAACTTGTTGAAGCTAAATCTGTAGGGGCTGAACAATGGAATTTCGGCAAGCAGATAAAAATTGGTAACGTAGAAACAAATCCTAATATTCAAGTATCTGGTTCTACTATTGAAGCATTTCCTAATAACAAATGGAATATTGAAGAGGGACGTGCATTTAACGACCGCGATATTCAACGGTATGAAAATTTTATAGTTCTAGGAGCTGATGTTGCTAAGAAATTATTCTCTAATAAGAATGCTATAGATAATATTGTTACGTTGGATGGACATAAATTAAAAGTAATTGGTGTTCTTGAGTCTCAAGGCGCTGTCTTTGGTAACAGTCAGGATAATATTGCGATCGTTCCAATTACAACGTTTCAAAATTTTTATGGAAGACGAAGCAATAGTATTAACATTACTGTAATGACTCACAATAAAGAATCCTATAATGATGTGATTGAGTTTGCAGAAGGATATTTTAGAGTTATAAGAGGATTAAAAGCAGGACAAGAAAATAATTTTGATTTCTTTTCTAATGAATCACTTCTTACTCAGATAAATGGTATAACAAATGGTGTTCGAATCGGTTCAATTGTTATAGCCGCAATTGCACTTCTTGCTGCCGGTATTGGTATTATGAATATTATGTTAGTATCTGTTACTGAGAGAACAAGAGAGATAGGAATTAGAAAAGCGATTGGTGCAAAAAAGTTTAACATACTAACTCAGTTTCTTATCGAATCTGTAGCATTAAGTTTGATGGGCGGTATAATTGGAATTGTTCTTGGGGTGGCTATCGGAAATTTAGCCGGTTTATTGTTAAAAGCATCTGCTGTAATTCCAATTGATTGGGTAGTGATCGGAGTTTTATTGTGTGTTATTATCGGTGTTACATTCGGTACTTATCCCGCCTATAAAGCCGCCAATCTTGATCCGATTGAAGCTCTTAGATACGAATAACGAAGTTCTTATTTTTTCTTTTTCTTCTTCTCTAAACCGATTAGCGGTTGTGTATATTTTTTGTAAAGTTCAAAAAGATATTCTAAACGGTTTAATTCTGTTGTAAATTTTTCTTTTCGGTAACATTGATCAACTGCGTCATCAATTTCTTTGTGAGCGTCCGTTAAATCTTTTGGCATTGCAACATGGTCGTACAAATCTGCAAGTGATGAACCTTTCTTAAAATATTTTTCCCGCACTGCAAGCATTTTCTTAACAGCTTCTTCAACCCTGAGCGTTTGTTTTTCTGAAGGGCTTTCCGGAAATGGATAGTTGTTGTAAACAAGTTTGTTGGAATATCTATAATCATTTTTTATTCTTCCGCAGACTTGTCTCATCCAAGCATTGTGCATGATTGAAGTGAGAATGCCAAAAATGAAAAGGTCGCCATTAGGAATAATCACGCAACTATCAGAAGCAATAGAATTTTTATTGAAGAAACCGATAGGAATATACTTTCTGTTTTCCGATGAATGACGCGGAATTAAAATATAGTCACTTTTTGGTTGCCGAATTTCACCAAATAAATAAGGGTACCGTGCAAGTTTTATCGTTGCTTCTCTTGTGCTGTTCAAACGGTATTGTTTTACTTTTTCAACTATTGCATTGATTTCAGACATACCTCTAATTTCAGATGGAGTTACATTTTCCAACCATATGCACCAGCGGTTTTCACCTTTCAAAAATTCTTTTGCACTGATAAGTGGTTTAATAAACATTTTTGCATTTGGTTCTTTTTTAAGAAATTCTTTTTTCCCTTTATCATCAAAAAGAAAATTACCATCATCGTTGGGCATACTGCCGAAAAAGATTTCCGGAACATTGCAGATCGGTTCCTCTCTATTATCTATAATTATGTTTTCAGTATCAACCAAATAAGGATTAATGTTTTTAGCTTTTATCAAATGTGGTTCGGATTTGGGCGTCTCGTAATCATAAATAAACTTTTCTGTTGTTTCGAATGCGGCGAAGCCAATAATTACACAATAAACGCTTGCCTGTCCACGCGCTTCGTTAGACCATTTAAAAGTGCGGTGTGCAAAGTGAATATTAATATTTTGTTGTAAGAGGTAATTCCACAAAACACCAACTTGCTCGCCTTGTGTAATTGAGTTGGTAGATACAAATGCAACGGACACACCCCTTTGTCCCCTCTCAAGAGGGGATTTAGGGGTATGTTGATTTTGTACGGTTATATATTCGGCAGCTTTTATATACCACGCACTAACATAATCAAGCAATCCGTAATTCTTAACTAATGCACAAACCAAATCCATGTCTTCGTTTTGTCCTTTTGTTCTATTCTTCTTGGAAACAAACGGAGGATTGCCAAGTATGAAATCAAAAGATGCTTCAGATAATTTATTCCAATCCAACCTTAGAGCATTTCCATGAATTATGTTTGGTGATTTTTTAAGAGGCAATCGGCGGAAGTACTGACCGAATTCTTCAGATAATCTTGTATTGCATTGATGATCGGTCAACCAAAGCGCTACTTCGGCTATACGTGCCGGAAATTCTTCTAACTCAATTCCATACATTTGATCAACATCAATCTTAGAAAGCAGTTGAACATCTAATTCAAGTTGAGAAACCTTTTTAATTTTATAAATTTGTTTTAGAATTTCAATTTCAAGCAAACGGATTTCGCGGTAAGTTATAATTAAAAAATTACCACAACCGCAGGCAGGATCGAGAAATTTTAGTTTAGAAATTTTCTTGTGAAACGCTTCTAATTTTTTAAGATTGTTTTTGCATTCTTCAAATTCTTTATAAAGTTCGTCAAGGAACAAACCTTTCACAACCTTCAAAATATTTTTTTCTGATGTATAATGTGCGCCAAGATTTCTCCGCCTCTCTATATCAATTGCAGACTGAAACAATGAACCGAAAATTGCCGGTGAGATTTTACTCCAGTTGAATGAAGAACAATCCAACAAAATTTTTCTCATAGTACTATCAAAAGAAGGAACGGGGAATTGTTCTTCAAAAAGTTTTCCATTCACATACGGAAATAATGCAAGGTCTTCATCAATATTTTTTTGTCTCGCGATTTCATCTGTATTAAGCGTTTGAAAAATAACTGCGAGATGCATTCCAAGATCGGAACCGTCAATTTTGGTTTTGTTTTCAATATAGAAAGTAAAGTGATCTTTAGTGAAGATACCGGTATCATCGGCAAAGAGACAAAATAAAATCCTAACAAGAAAAATCTCAAGCTGATGTCCGGTATAACCGGTTTCAAGAAGAGCATCGTGAAGTTTACCCATCATCTCGGCGGCTTTAATATTTACCGGGTCTTCTTCCTTAAAAGTTTTCTTTTGATAACCAAGGATGAAACCGAAACGGTGAATGTTTTTAGGCAAGTCTTTGAGTTCGAAATCGTGATGTGTCTCTTCTTCTATATCGTAAAGCCGGAAACGTGCAAAATCTGAAACGATTACATATTTTGGTAATTGTTCTTCTTCTAATCCATTGAAATAAGATAGTGCTTGACTGTAAGCTTTATCAAGACTTTTACCTTTTGATTTGTGCTCTACTATAAGATTGCTTTTCCAGAAGAGATCAATAAAACCATAATCTTTACCAAACTGCTTTACCGGTTCTTCAAATGAAGCAATACGTCTGCGTGTTATTCCGAATATATTAAAGAAACTATCCCAGAAAGTTTTTGCTTCAGCTTGCTCACGTGTTTCATTTTCCCATTCTTTAACGAATTCTATCGAGCGCTTTTTTATTTCATTCCAGTTTAGAGCCATTCATTGTTCCAGCTTTAGGGAATAATTTCAATTCCAATTTAGTCAATGTGCTATAATGATGAAATAGTCTTCAAAAACAAAAAAATACAGAATGTTTCTTAAGTAAGTTACCTTACACAAAATATAAAAGATGAATAGCCACGACGCCTGCCTACCGCAGGCATGTTTACGCCGTGGAGAGAATAATGAAATAATACATTGGCTTTAGCCACAATAATAATTTGTTTTGGGCTAAAGCCCATATTACTTGGCGGCATTTTTCTCCCCGACATAAATGTCGGTGTTATTAAAAAATCAAACTTGTATAATGTGAGTTTAGAAATATCGAACAATTAGAGCTTAAGAAAGTTTTCTTTTTTTAACATTGCATATTGCAGTTTTAAATGAATATTTTTGACACATGAGAATATTCCTTATCGAATTTCAAGAAATCTTGCTCATCGCTCTACGAGCAATGCGTGCAAACAAACTCCGTTCGGTTTTAACAACTTTGGGAATCATAATTGGAATTGTTGCCGTAACAACAATGTCTACAGCAATTGTTGGTCTTCGAGAAGCTTTCATTAGTTCAATATCATCCTTTGGCAGTGATGTACTTTATGTTGACAAATTTCCTTGGTTTGCAATGGGAAACTGGAGCCAGTACAGAAACAGAAAAGATATTACTTATGAACAGTATGAAAAGCTCCGGTCTATGCTTAAAAATTATGAAGCAATGGCACCGAGTAAAAGTACCTTTGGTGCCGGTGTAAAAAGAAAAGATAAATCTGTTCAAGCAACTTTAGTTTATGGTACTACAGAAGATTATCAAAAAACCGGCAATGTTAATCCAGCCGAGGGAAGATTCTTAAATGATTTGGATGTTAAAGCCGGAAGAAGAGTTTGTATCATTGGGAAAGATATTGCCGATGAATTATTTCCTACTGAAAGTCCGCTTAATCAATACATAAAAATTAATAATGTTCCGATGCAAGTTATTGGAGTTCTTGAAAAACAAGGAAGCGGTATGATGGGTGCTTTCAGCATGGACGGACAGGTAATTATGCCGTTAAAAACTTTTGAAACTGTTATTAGCAGCAGACAACAAAGATTGAGAATTGATATAAAAATAGGAGATGTTACTCAACTTGAAGATGCAAAAGAAGAAATTATTTCTGCTATGCGTGTAATTAGAAAAGTTCCTGTAGATAAACCTGATGACTTTGCAATAAATCAACAAGAAGCATTAAAAGATATGTATGATAAAACAATTGGAATTGTTGCTGTAGCGGGAATAGTAATTACAGCTCTTTCGCTTTTTGTTGGAGCGATTGGTATTATGAACATCATGTTTGTTTCCGTAACTGAACGAACCAGAGAAATAGGAATAAGAAAAGCTATCGGTGCTAAAACTTGGTCAATTCTATTTCAATTTTTAACTGAAGCTGCTATACTTTGTATAATGGGTGGAATTATTGGATTAATTATTTCTTTCCCTTTGAGTTTAGTAATTAATCAATTTTTACCGACTGCAATGCCATTAGATATTGTTTTTATATCATTGTTAATTTCTGCTTTAGTTGGTGTAATATCTGGATTTTTACCGGCTTGGAAAGCTTCAAAACTTAATCCGGTTGATTCATTACGTTATGAGTAATTGATATGCAAATATTTGAAAGCATAAAACTCGCATTTAGTTCTATTATTGCAAATAAGCTAAGATCATTTCTTACATTGCTTGGTATTGCCGTTGGCTTATTTTCGATCATCATTGTAATGACTGCGATTACTGCTATTCAGCATAGCTTCGAAGATATATTCAACTCGATAGGTACAAATAACTTTATTGTTTCAAAATGGCCTGCTTTGCAAATTGGCCCGCATGATCGAGGAAGAAACCACAACCGTAAAAATCTAACAATAGATGAAGGTGAAAAATTAAAAGAACTTTCTCAGCTTCCGGTTGCAGTAGGAATTCAAATAAGTAGAGGGGGAAGAACTGTAAAATTTAACGGTGCAAAGACAAATCCTGATGTGCCCGTAGTTGGTCTTAATCAAGATATTTTTATTGCTAGAGATTTGAAGATAAGTGAAGGAAGAAATTTATCAATATCAGATTACGATTATGCACGACCTACTGCAGTTATTGGAACAGACATAGTAGCAAAATTATTTAAGAGTATTCCGCCGGTAGGTCAACAGATCAAAATTGATAATTTTAATTTTGAAGTTGCCGGTGTTTTTGAAAAACGCGGATCAATATTCGGTCAATCTCAAGATAACTTTATTGCTATTCCGCTTAAGACTTTTGAAAAATATTTCGGAAGCGAAAGAACCGCTTCTTTTATTGTAATGTGCACAGACAAAAGTACGGTTGAGAAAACGATGGACGAAGTAATTGGAGTTATGAGAAAGCTACGTAAAGTAGAAAGCGGACAGGAAAATGATTTTGAGCTTATTACGAATGAACAAATGATTCAGCAGTTCAATGATCTCACAAAATATTTTAAGCTTGGCGCCGCAGTCATTGCATTCATAGCTTTGCTTGCTGCCGGAATTGGAATTATGAATATTATGCTCGTCAGTGTTACCGAACGAACACGAGAAATTGGCATTCGTAAAGCTATTGGCGCACGAAAGAAAACAATACTAACTCAATTTGTAGTCGAAGCGGTTTCACTTAGCTGGTTCGGCGGTTCAATCGGAATATTTTTTGGTGTTCTTGGCGGTAATATGGTTGCATTGCAATTAGGCGTCTCTGTTATCATACCTATCGAATGGATATTTATTGGTCTGATTGTAACAACATTTGTTGGAGTGGTATTCGGTGTTTATCCTGCAATGAAAGCATCCAATCTTGATCCGATAGAAGCTCTCCGTTACGAGTAATTTCAAATCATCTTGAATTAGAAGGAGTATAGGTTTAGATTTATTTTACGGAATTAATAGAAACAAACTCTTGAAAAATAATCTAATCCTTTTTCTTTATATCTCTTTTTTTGCTTCGCAAATTTCAGCGCAAGGAATATCTTCATCTGTTATTATAACAGATACTCTTTTAATCAACTTAAGTAATTCTTACAGAATTCGATCTCTTAATATTCTTCCATCCACAGAAAAGATTAGAATATCTTCTCGTTTACTCACTACTTCAGAATATAAAATTGATTACTCCAAAGGAATAATATCCCTTACAGAAAATTCTAAATACTCTTTATTAGATACACTTTTCATTTCTTATAAAACAATTAAATTAAATCTGAATAAAGAATACAAACGGAGAAGTTTAACAGTTCGTTACGATGATAAAAACTTAGATACAATTCGTATTGTGAAAAAGGAAATTCCCTTTACAAGCGAATCAATTTTTGGAAGAGATATGCAGAAGAGCGGCGCAATTGTAAGAGGTTTTACAATAGGGACAAATAGAGATTTTACTTTAAACAGCGGATTACGATTACAACTTTCCGGGAAACTTTCGGATGAAATTGATTTAGTCGCAGCGTTAACCGATGAAAACACTCCGATTCAACCTGAAGGCAATACGGAAAAACTTGATGAGCTTGATAAAGTTTTCATTGAACTCAGGCATAAAAATGCTGTCGGTATATTTGGTGATTATGAATTAAATCTTCGGGATAATGAATTCTCACAGATAACTAGAAAACTTCAAGGTCTCAAAGGCGAATTTTTATTTGGGGATACAAAAGGTACATTAGCTATTGCCGGCTCACGCGGAAAATTTAATACAAACCAATTTAATGGTTCTGACGGAAATCAAGGTCCGTATCGTTTGTATGGAATTAATAATGAAAGAGCAATTATAATTATTGCGGGAAGTGAACGAATATACTTAGACGGAGAGCAGCTTAAACGCGGTGAGAATAATGATTACATAATTGATTATTCCAATTCGGAAATAACTTTTACTCCTAAACGCTTAATTACTTCGGTAAGCAGAATATCTGTTGATTTTGAATACACCGATCTAAACTATCGCCGAAATTTTTTTGGTGCTGATTTTTCTACTAAACTATTGAACGATAAACTGAAAGTCGGGATTGGTTATTTCAGAGAAGGTGACGATGAAAACAGTCCGATAGATTTTTCATTTACTGATGATGATCTAAATATTCTAAAATCTGCGGGGGATAATCGTTATAACGCAGCACGATCCGGAGTAAGTTTAGCATTACCGGATTCTACAGGAAAAGTTCAAGGCGTTTATACAAAAGTAGATACTGTAATTTCAGCACAGCAGTTTTCTTATTATAAATATACACCCGGAAATATTTCTTCCATATATAATGTATCGTTCACTTATGTTGGTGATGGAAGCGGAGATTACATAAAAGAAAGTTTAGGAAATTATAAATTCGCCGGAAGGAACAACGGTTCATATTTGCCGATAATATTTCTACCACTACCGCAATTAAAGCAACTTGGTAATATTTCATTATCAGCAAACATTTTGGAAGGGATTAAGATTGATATAGATCTTTCCGGAAGCAGTTGGGACAAAAATAAATTATCGACACTTGATGATAACGATAATTACGGTTACGCCAGAAAAATATTGATCAATGTAATTCCAAGAGAAATGACGATTGGGAATTTATCGTTGGGAAAAATTGGAATAAGTTTTAAGGATAGATTTATTCAAAGCCAGTTTACATCTCTTGATAGAATTGATGAGATAGAATTTAACCGCTACTATAATCTGCCTTCACAATTATCGAAGGATCAAACTTTAAGAGAAGCTGCTTTAAATTATTTGCCTTCCCAAAATATTTTTCTCAATACAAAGTATGGTTTTCTTAAGCAGGGAGATCAATTCTCTTCTGATAGAATATTTTCTAGATTAAAAATATCAGAACCGAAATTGTATGAACTTAATTATGATATAGATTATGTTAATTCAAAAAACAATACAATTAATTCTAATTGGTTAAGACAAAACGGGAAAGCATTTTATTCTTTTGGTGATATCAAAACGGGAATTGATTTTTTAGCAGAAGACAAGAAAGAAACAAATTCAGGCAAAGATAGTCTCCTTTTAACAAGTTTAAAATATTTGGAATTAGCACCATCTATAGAATTGATTGGAATATCCGGATTCGATGGAAGAATTAGTTATTCATTTCGTGAGGAATCTTTTCCGTTAAAAGGAAGTATGATCAAGCAATCGAATGCAGTTGCTCAGAATTATCAGTTGAACTACAAAGGATTAAAAGAATTTTCAACATCGCTTTCCGTTACATTCAGAAATAAAAAATATACAGAAGATTTTAAAAGACAAGGATTTTCAGATAACGAAACAGTGTTGCTGCTTTCGCAGAGCAGATTGAATTTATGGAACGGCTCAGTTCAGGGTGATATTTATTACCAAGCTGCAACAGAACAATCGGCAAAATATGAAAAAGTATTTTTACGAGTTCCCAAAGGAACGGGTAACTACGTTTATATTGGCGATCTTAATAATAACGGTATACCGGAAGAGAATGAATTTCAAATTACTTCTTACGAAGGTGATTTTATTTTAATTACAATTCCCACAGATAAATTATTTCCGGTAATGGATTTTAAAGCAAACACACGTTTACGAATTGATTTTTCCCGCATGTTTAGTGATGATAATTTTTTAACGAACTTTTTGAAACCAATTGCAACCGAAACTTCGTGGCGGATTGAAGAAAACAGTAAAGAACCGGATACAAAAAAAATATATTTAATGAATCTTTCCCACTTCCTAAATGATTCAACTACTATTCGCGGGACACAACTTTTTCAGCATGATATAAATCTTTTTCAAAACAGTAGTGAATTGTCATTCCGACTAAGATTTCTACAAAGAAAATCACTAAATCAATTTAGCGGTGGAATCGAACGCGGATATTTTCGAGAAAGAGGATTGCGAATTAGATTCAAAATGATCGAAGAGATTAATAACCAAACTGAGTTCATCAATCAGACGGATGATTTAATATCTCCTCCAACATCTAACCGTGCTAGAACAGTTACACGAAATGATCTTACATCGGACTTTTCTTATAGACCCGTCAGAGATGTTGAAGTTGGTTTTAAGATAGCAACCGGAAGAAGTCAAGACGATTTTCCGAAATCTCCTACAATTGTAGATCAAAATTCAATCACGCTTCGTGTAAATTTGTCATTTGAAAACATAGGACGATTACGAATTGAAGCAGAGCGAACCGAACTAACTTCTTCTTCAAGCAATTTTAATATTCCTTATGAGATAACTAGGGGAAATGCAATCGGAAAGAATTATTTTTGGAGAGTCTTTTTCGATTACCGTTTGTCCGGCTTTATTCAAACATCATTAAGTTACGATGCCAGACTTCAAGGCAGCAGCAGAGTAATTCAAACAATGCGGGCTGAAGCAAGAGCATATTTTTAGAAATTAGCTATCAGCGGTCAGCAATCAGCTCACAGTGAGAAAACTATGAATGTATCATCAACTTTAATAGAAGCACATATTTTTCGAAAGATTGGAAATGATTTAGAGTTTTTACTTTTAAAAAGAGCCTCGAATGAAAAATATGCCGATGTTTGGCAAATGGTAACCGGTTCAATCGAAAGTGAAAGTGCATATCAAACTGCTTTAAGAGAAATAAAAGAAGAGACAGGTTTAACTCCAATAAAATTTTGGGTCGTTCCAAATATTAACTCATTCTATTCTCAGGAAAAAGATGTAATTATTATGATACCGGTTTTTGCAGTCTTAGTTGATAAGAACCAAAAAGTAATTATTTCTGAAGAGCATTCAGAATATAAATGGGTAAAAAAAGAAGAAGCAATAAAACTACTTGCATGGCCCGGTCAGAGAAAATCTGTTGAAATAATATATGAGTATTTTACAAACCAGCATAGTTTTCTAAAGTTTGTAGAAATAGAATTGTAGAACGAGCAGTTTGCTCGTTCAAAGCTGAGTAGAAGAGGTATTAAGTTCTTATGTGTGAGCGAATAAACTATTCGCTCTACAACAAAGCAATGTAAATAGATGTAGAACGAGCAGATTGCTCGTTCATAACTTAGTACGCGAGTTGTTTGCTTAACACAGAGCGAACAGACTGTTCGCTCTACAATTTATAATTATATGAATACAAAAATTTACTACCGTCGTAACCTTCCTCATTATCAACCTATCGGTTACACATTTTTTGTCACTTTTCGTTTACACAACTCTTTACCAATTCATGTTATTGAAAAATTAAAGGATGACTACAAAGCTCACATAAAAACAATTTCGGCTTATAAGTCGAAGAAAGAGCAACAGAATACATATTCGGAAGGAAAGTGGGATTATTTTGAAAAGTTTGATTCTTATTTAGATAAATATTCAAATAATAATTGGTTAAACGATGAACGTTTAGCAAAACTTGTTTACGATTCAATTCTATACCGTGATAATAAAGAATATGAATTAATTAGTTTTACAATAATGCCCAATCATGTACATATAGTTTTTAGTCTTGTAGAGCGAGCAGACTGCTCGCTCAGACTTGATAATATGGATAGTATGGTTGATAAAAAGCAAACAGACTTGTCGTTTCAAATCCAAACAACAAACACGCCTTCTCAAACAGAACAAACAATAAGTTTGCCTACATCTGAGCGAACAGACAGTTCGCTCTATAAAATAATGCAATCCTTAAAGTGGTATACAGCAAAAGAATGCAACAAAATTCTTAATCGCACTGGTCAGTTTTGGCAGCATGAAAGTTATGATCATGTGATTAGAAATGAAGAGGAATTAAATAGAATTATAGAATACGTTCTAAACAATCCTCTAAAAGCTGGTTTAGTTGAAACGCGTGAAGATTGGAAATGGAACTACAGTAAATATTTGTAAAGCGAGCAGGTTGCTCGCTCAAAGCTGAGTAGAATAGAAATTAAGCTCAAATACGTGAGCGAATAACTATTCGCTCTACAATAAAGTAATTAGAGATATATAGAACGAGCAGTGTGCTCGTTCAAATAAATTAATTGTACAAACTGATCAAATCAACGAATTGTCTGCCGGCAGACAAGATTTGATCTACAATATTTTTCTTATATTTAATTATCAGAAACAAAAGGAATTTTTAGTTGGGACTATTAATCGTTGGTTCAATTGGGCTTGATGATATCGAAACACCTTTTGATAAAGTACAAAATGCACTTGGCGGTTCAACAACTTATATAGCATTGGCAGCAAGTTATTTTTCCGGTCCAATTGAGATAGTTGGAATAGTCGGCGATGATTTTCCGAAAGAGCATATGAAAATGCTGGAAGATCATAATGTTGACCTTGAAGGATTGGAAATTGTTGAAGGAGCTAAAACTTTTCGTTACGGATGTAAATATCATTACGATCTAAATGTACGTGATTCACTTTTTACTCACCTAAATGTTTTTGAAAAATTCAATCCTCAATTGCCTGATAAAAGCAAAAAGAGCAGTTATGTAATTCTTGGTAATATAGCACCAAAACTTCAATTAAATGTTTTAGACCAATTACAAAATCCAAAGTTTGTTGTTTGCGATACGATGAATTTTTGGATCAACGGAGCGAAAGAGGATTTACTTAAAGTACTAAAACGCGTTAATGTTTTGATCATTAATGATTCGGAAGCCAGATTATTATCTAACGAGCCGAATTTAGTTAAAGCCGCTCACAAAATTTCTAAGATGGGTCCCGAGTATTTAATTATTAAAAAAGGTGAACACGGTGCGCTTCTATTTGGAGCAGAAACTGTTTTCTCAGCACCGGCTTACCCGATGGAAAATATTTTTGATCCAACCGGTGCAGGCGATGCTTTTGCAGGTGGATTTACCGGCTATCTGCATAAGAATAGAGATTTTTCTTTTGATAATTTAAAACGTGCTGTTGTTTATGGAAGTATAATGGCATCTTTCTGTGTTGAAAAATTTAGCACTAAAGGTTTGGAAAATCTAAGTCCTTTAGAAATTAGAAATCGCTTTATTGAATTCAGAGAGTTATCAAGTTTTAGCTAAGATGAAAACTCAACGCGCAGTTGAATTTAAGAATGAACAACTTCACATCATTGACCAAACAAAACTTCCTCTGTTTGAAGAATTTATCATTACCGATGATTACGAAAGAATTGCTACAGCGATAGAGCGGTTAGAAGTACGCGGTGCGCCTGCAATTGGTGTTACTGCTGCTTACGGATTAGCACTTTCCTTAAAGAAAATTCCTAAAGAAAATTATTCTGATATTTTTGAAAAGGCATATCATAGATTAGCTTCAACACGACCAACAGCAGTGAATCTTTTTTTTGCTCTTAATGAAATTAAAAAAGTGTTTGAACAGAACAAGAATGAAACTGATCTTTATAACCGGCTGATTTTTAAAGCTATTACAATTCACAAAAATGATATTGATTTGTGTGAAGGAATAGCAAATAATGGATTGAAAATTTTTTCTAAGAAAAGCAGAGTACTGACACACTGCAATACAGGTGCATTAGCAACTGGCGGAGACGGGACTGCGCTGAACGTAATTCGCAAAGCTTATGAAAATAGATTGATAGAACATGTTCATGTTGATGAAACTCGTCCGCTTTTACAAGGATCTCGTTTGACTGCATGGGAATTAAACAAACTTGGAATTCCATTCTCAATCAATACAGATTCAGCTTCTGCTTTTCTTATGCAGCAAAATAAAGTTGACCTTGTAATTGTTGGCGCAGATAGAATAGCGGCTAATGGAGATACGGCGAACAAAATTGGGACGTATAATCTTGCAGTGATCTGCCATTATCATAAAATTCCTTTCTATATTGCAGCCCCAACAACAACGATAGATAAGAATTGTCAAAGTGGTGATGAGATCAAGATAGAATTACGAAACAAAAATGAACTGAGTTATTTTAATGAGATGCAAATTACAATGGAAGATTATCCGGCTTTCACTCCGGCATTTGATATTACACCAAATAAATTGATCACTGCAATCATCACTGAAAAATCCATTCACTATCCGCCGTTTGAATTTAAAAATGTCTGATATAATTAAAACAGAAGCAATTGTACTGCGTAAAATAAATTTTGGCGATAGCAGTCGCATTGCACTATTTTACACAAAAAACTTTGGGAAAATTTCGGGAATAATTAAGGGAGCGCGTTCTTCCAAATCTAAAATCGGTTCTATGGTTGATACGATTAATCTGCTGCAGCTTATTCTCTATAAAAAAGATACAAGAGAAATTCAGCTTATCAGCGAAGTTGATCTGATCGAACATTATTCTCATATAAAAGACGATTTTCAAAAATTAAAATATGCTACAGCTATAATCGAACTTCTCACAACTATGACATCCGAGAATGAACACAACATTAAACTCTTTGATGGTACTGTCCGTATTTTAACATTAATGGACAGCACAGATGAAAATCCGCAGCTCTTATTCGTAAAATATTTTTTCTTTTTCTTAAAAGAGATCGGATATGAATTCCAGATTGAACATTGTAATGTTTGCGGAAAGAAAATTAATTCGGGAGACCAGGCATCATACAATTATGAAACCGGATTGATGTGTTCGGAATGCTGCGTAGATAGATTAACAAATTTTAATTTTACTGAGGAACTTTTTGAATTGCTAATATGTCTAAACAGCAAAAGAAATAACATTAAATATTCAGAAAAAGATCTAGATCTAATTATGAGAATGCTTGAAAAATTTTTGATGTATCAATTACATGAATTCAAAGGATTGAGAACTTTTAATCTGAATTAAATATTTAGGAGGAAAAATATATATGCGTAAGAAAAATCTTATAGGAACAGTCTCACTTATTTTGATCGGCATTGTTTTCGGCGCCGTACTCGTTTCCGGATTCGGTTGGGTACGTCCGAGTTACGGTGATGTAAAGATCGGTGCGGATAAACCGCCGGTAGAACAATTAAATGTTGATGCTTCAGCATTCAATAATGCTTTCGTTCAAGTGGCAGAAAAAGTAACTCCATCTATCGTTCAAATTACAGTTGTCTCTTCAGTTAAAATAAATTCTAACAATCCGCATTTCTTTTTTCAATTTCCGTTTGGTGATAACAATCAGCCGCAAGAACAGCAGGGCGGCGGAAGCGGCATAATTATTTCTGAAGATGGATATATCTTAACTAATAATCACGTTGTTGATGAAGCAAAAGACGTTACAGTTAAACTGCACGATAAAAGAGAATTGAATGCAACCGTTATTGGAACAGATCCGTTAACAGACCTTGCAGTAATTAAAGTTGATGCAAAAGAATTGCCGGCTGCATTTTTAGGTGACTCTGAAAAAATAAAAGTTGGACAATGGGTAATGGCTATCGGAAATCCGCTTTCTTTAGCTTCAACAGTAACTGCCGGAATTATTAGTGCAACAAGCAGAAACATAAATATTAATAAAGACCGCTATGCTGTCGAAGATTATATTCAAACAGACGCAGCTATAAATCCAGGTAACAGCGGCGGAGCTTTAGTTGATTTGAACGGTGCAGTCATAGGAATCAACTCTGCAATTGCAACAAATGGAATGACTCAAAGTTACATTGGTTATGGATTTGCAATTCCGGTGAATCTTGCAAAATCTGTTGCAAACGATTTGATCGCAAATGGAAAAGTAAGCCGTGGATATATTGGCGTACAAATTTCTGAAGTTGACGCAGCTACTGCAAAAGCTGTCGGCTTAGGTGAACCGCGTGGTGTTCTTGTTCAAAATATTGTAGAAGGCGGTGCTGCTTCAAAAGCTGATATTAAAGAAGGCGATATAATTCTTAAAGTTGATCAAAAAGAAACTAACCAGGCAAACGAACTGCAATCTTATGTTGCATCTAAGAGATCAGGAACGGTTGTTAAGTTAACAATCTTCCGTGATGGAAAGCAGATCGAGCGGGATGTTACTTTGAAAGCCCGCGATGATGATGAATCTAAGCCCGTTACTGCATCCAATAAACTCAAAAAAGGGAAAGATATTGATGCAAAAGAAATGTCGTTTGATAATATCGGTCTTACTGTAAGAAATTTAACCGGTGATGAACGCGAAGAATATAAAGTTAAAAGCGGGCTTATGATCACAAGTGTTAAAAATTATGGTAAAGCATTTAATCAAGGTCTGATCGCAGGAGCAGTAATAGTTTCTGCCGATAAAAAAGAAGTTAATTCTGTTTCAGAACTAAAAGAGATCTATGACAAAAAGAAAGGTGACGCAGTACTTCTTAAAGTTGTAGATGGTAAAGGCAATTCACGTTTAGTCGGGATTGATATACCAAGATAAGTAAACAGTGTATTTTCCAAAATAAAAGCGCTCGAATGATGAGCGCTTTTTTTATATTTGCACATAATTCATCAAAGAAGATTAATATGACAAAATATGTAACTGCAGGTGAATCACACGGTAAAGGATTGATTTCTGTTGTTTCTGGATTTCCTTCCAATCTAAATATCTCGGAAGAATACATAAATGAACAATTAAAAAGAAGACAAGCAGGATACGGACGCGGTCTTCGTATGAAAATTGAATCTGATAAAGCAGAAATAATTTCCGGAGTGCGATTTAATAAAACACTTGGTTCTCCAATCTCTATGTTTATTAAAAATAATGATTGGGAGAATTGGACCGATATAATGAATGTTTCTAAAAATAATAGTGAGATGGAAAAAATTTCTGTTCCTCGCCCCGGTCATGCAGATCTGGTAGGAACGCTTAAGTATAATTATGATGATATCAGGAATTCCATAGAAAGATCAAGCGCAAGAGAAACTGCTGCAAGAGTTGCTGCTTGTTCAGTTGCACGTAGATTGTTAAGTCAATTTGGAATTGAGGTTGGAAGTTTTGTTGAAAGCATTGGCGGAATTTATCCTAAAGATAGTTTTGCGAATAAATTATTCGGACATAAGATTTCAGAAACTTTCACTGCGGAAAAGTTAAATAAACTTTCTGATAAGAGCAGTGTTCGAGTTTTAGAGGACTCACAAGAGAAAAAGATCATAAATAAAATTAAGCTGGCTAAGAAAAGGGGAGACACATTAGGCGGAACATTTGTCGTTGTTGCAACCGGAGTTCCCACAGGACTTGGAAGTTTTGTTGATTACGATTCACGTCTTGATGCAGAATTATCTAAATCAATAATGTCAATTCAAGCAGTGAAAGGAGTTGAAATTGGATTAGGTTTTGAATCAGCACTACGATTCGGTTCAGAAGTTCATGATGAAATTTCCTTAAAGGGAAAACAGTTTACGAGAAGAACTAATCGCGCAGGTGGAATTGAAGGAAGTATATCTACCGGAATGCCGATAATAATTCGCGGAGCAATGAAACCAATTTCTACTTTGATGAGTCCACTAAATACAATTGATCTATCAACAATGAAGAAAATAGAATCAAGAAGAGAGAGAAGCGATTTTGTTGCTGTTCCTGCTTGCGCAGTAATTGCTGAATCTATGGTTGCCTGGACGCTTGCAAATTTCTTCTTACAAAAATTCAGCGGAGACTCGATGGAGGAAATTCAAGATAACTATAAGAGTTATACAGAAAAACTTTTTAGTAGAATAAAGAAAAACTTTTTAAGGAAATAAAACCTCCGAGGTTTTGCCACATAGTAGTGGCTATGCCAAAAACCTCGAAGGTTTTTCATTCAATAGTTTTATGGAATTTTCATTATGAAAAAATAAAAAATCATCGTTAAAGGAACTGAAATTACTGTATCGACTTTTGAGGGGAAAGATTTTATCTCATTAACCGATATGCTTAAAGCAAAAGATGGTGATTTTTTTATTTCTGACTGGCTCAGGAATAGAAATACTGTAGAATTTCTTGGTATTTGGGAGAGTATTTATAATCCTCAATTTAATTATGGCGAATTTGCCATAATTAAAAGTCAAGTCGGGTTAAATAATTACAAGATAAGTGCTAAAGAATGGGTGGCAAAAACAAATGCAATAGGTTTGAAAGCTACAGCCGGAAGATATGGGGGGACGTTTGCGCATAAAGATATTGCTTTCGAATTCGGAATGTGGATTAGTGCTGAATTCAAAATTTATTTAATTAAAGAATTTCAGCGGTTAAAGGAAGAAGAAACAAAAAATAAATCGCTGGAATGGAGCGTATGCCGTACTCTTGCAAAAATTAATTATAAAATCCATACCGATGCTATTAAAGAAAACCTTATACCAAAAGAGTTAACTAAACAGCAAATTAACTTTGTTTATGCCAACGAAGCTGATTTATTAAACGTAGCTTTATTTGGAAAAACCGCACAACAATGGCGGTTACAAAACCCAAACGAAGTTGGGAATATACGCGATACGGCTACTTTAGAGCAGTTAGTTGTACTTTCAAACTTAGAGAGTCTTAATGCCCTCTTAATACAGCAAGGGAAAAAGCAGCCTGAACGACTTATGCAATTGAATCAAATGGCAATTCAACAAATAAAAACTTTGTTAAATAACCCAAGTATTAAAAAATTGAAATAACTTATGAACATAAAACGAAACATCGGGACGCATTTGTGTATTCTTTAATTAGCAGAACGGTTTCTCTTCTTAACCTGATAGCTTTGCGGAACTCTTTTCTCTCTTTTTTTAATAATTCTTATTGCATCTTACCCATCCAACCATTAGTTTCTCTGTTAGATGATGTACAATTTGAAATAATAACCAAAACGAAAAGTTATGGGGACAATTCATTCCCACATAAACTCAAATTTTTCTTGATACGGTAAGTATTTTTATTTGTGTTCTAATCAAAGATCTAGAGGGATCGTTTTTGATAATGTTAAATACCTATCTTAATCCACAAATCTTCAATTCCTCTAACCGGCTTCTAAACATCCAAGAAATATTTATTGTTGCTGCTTATAATTCGCATTGGTAATAGAAAAGATATTTACAAATAAAAGGAAAACTACAAAAAAGTTTTAACATAATTTTTTAACGCAGCTTCTGCCGTGTGAACGGTATAATTGGTTACTGCTCACCCGCTAATTTGTTACGGTAAGTTTTGATAAGAATTAATTGCCAAGTTAAAAGATTTGATTCTGTTTGGCAAATAAAGTAGTTTTTTAACAACTTGACAAATGGAATATAGAGGATGACAAATAGTTACGGAGGAATAAAGATGTTTGAACTAAAAACCAAAGAGAAAAATTTTTATTGAAGGAATGGAAAATATCTAAACGTACTCTTGGATTAATTTAAAATGTCGAAAGAAATTTTAGAATTTATTAAAGATTGTGTGCATCATAAAAGGATTCATTGGACTTACCATATCAATATGCGGCTAAAAGATAGATTTATACCAAGAGACTTTATTTTATCTTCTATCGGTTCATATGAAGTTATTGAAAGCTATCCTCAAGATAAGTATTTGCCAAGTTATCTGATCTATGCGATGTATGGGAGTCAAATATTCCATATATTATTTGCAGCAGATCAAGAGAACAATACTGTTACAATAATTACGGCATATAAACCAGACAGAGATAAATGGGAAAATGATTTTAAAACAAGGAGACGAAAATGAAATGTTACAATTGCGGTGGTAAACTTGAAAAAGTTATCACGGATTTGCCTTTCAAATTACACCAGGATTCTATTGCCATTATCAAAAAACTTCCTGTTTTACAATGTATCAATTGCAGGGAATATCTTTTAGAAGACAATGTTATGGAAATAGTTGATAAGCGATTGAGCAAAATTGGGAAAAATGTTGAATTAGAAATTTTGAGCTACGCTTTTTAATTTGATCAAATAGTCGAGAGAAGAATATAATAGCAGAAGTGTAACCAAGTTAAAAATATAGATTAGCCATAGAAAAGATATTTACAAATAAAAGGAGAACTACAAAAAAGTTTTAACATAATTTTTTAACGCAGCTTCTGCTGAGTTCTTAACCGAAAACTGGTAATTTTCAAACAAACGAGAACAAGCAAGGGAGTTGCGTCCTTTTTTTTAATAATTCTTATTGTTTCTTTATACACCAACCCTTACTTTATATTTAGAAAGAAACGTTATTAAAATTTAACCATAGCGAAATGTATGGCGGGTAAAACATTTTCCAATAGACTCAATCCTATCTTAACTGATATATTTTACTCTAACATTAATTACTTGCAAGTTTATGAGCTAGTAAAAATTTTTCACATCATTTCTATAGCATATCTAAGTCATACAAAATCTTCAATAATATTGTGCCATCTTAATAGTGTAAATGAGTTACTGAAGTTACGCATGTGCCATAATTTGTAAATTCCAGTTGAAATTCTTAGGAATAACACAATCGAAGAAAACAAGACGAAGTTTATAAATGGTAGGAATGTTCATCATGATTCTGAAGGTTTCAAGCTGACAGAAAGCAATCATTACAAGGTAAATGTGATTGATCTGAACGATAGCTTGTCTTGAAGGACAACCTTCTAATCTTAACTCGGATTTTAGAATTTTGAAGAACTCTTCAATTGACTGACGATTTCTGTAAA
>JBBAAM010000048.1:0-28235 GCA_041658245.1 Melioribacteraceae bacterium | reverse complement strand
TCATCCATACTAATTTATTTGCTAAACCATTTTCTCTACCCTATTCTCTTATCTAAACTAAGAAGGGGAATTAAAGGGGTGGGTTAACAAAAACTGATTAGCAACAGGGTGTTTACATAGTTTCAGATTTGTGGTAAGTTTAGGCAGTATCACTGAGGGATAAATGTTTAATCTAATTCTAATTGTGTTCGGATTTCTTCTCATAGTTTTTCATCAACAGTTAGCAAATTATTATCGCAGTTTTGGCAGAGATAAAAATCCTCCGGTTAAGTGGAAATACGCTGAGGAAGTAACATTCATCGCCGGATTAATACTAATATTGAAGGGCTTGATTACGTTTTTTAATAAATAAATTATTGTAAAGACTTAGAATTATTTTATCCAAACAATATGTCCATTAACATCGTTTGCCTCATACACCTCAAGAATTTGTAAACAAAAATTTAATAATTCTCGATTACTTTCTTTCTTGGCGAGTTCATATAAACGGATAAACATTTTTTTGCCCGTCTCGGTTTGCTTAAAGTTTTTCTTCAGAAAATTATGCTGTGAACATAATGTCTGGCCATTTTCAATAGTTGCTTTGCCTCCTAAATCTTTTGGCTTAATATGATCAACATGAAGTTCAACTCCATCATTAATACCACGACCACATATGACACATTTGTAATCATCTCTTTCAAGTATTTGTTTCTTAAGTTTTTCAGAAAAGTCTTCCAATTTATTTTTATTAACATAGCTAGTTTCATATCTATAAACACCCTTAGCCATTTTCATTAGAAAGCCACTTTGAAATAATTGTCTTATTCCTCTGTCAGGATCTCGAAATACATTACCTGTTCGTTTTTTATACTCCGTTGTCACCCAGTCTACAACTTCAGGATGTTCAATATTCCTATTTGGATGCTTGAGAAAGAACTCTTCGAGCAATTTTTTTTGGGTAATTTGTTTCTTCATTGAAGTCTAAAGCTCCTGTTTCTTTTATTATCCTATTACTTGCTGTATCACAATAATGTTTATCAATTTCGACACCAATTCCAATGCGTTGATTATTTTGTGCTTCAATAAGTGTTGTACCACTTCCAGCAAATGGATCAAATACTACATCTTTTACATAGCTAAATAGTTTTATTGCACGTCTTGGTAATTCACGAGGAAATGGTGCAGGATGTCCAATTCTCTTCTTACTTTCTCCATTAAAAGTCCATAATCCATTAGTCCATTCCATGAATTCTTCTTTGCTTATATCAGAAATCTTTGTGCCAGTTGTTTTTTTCCAATCATCTTTATATAAGACTACAATTAATTCTACAGGAGCTATAACAAAGGGCGCTGAAGCCGATAACCATGATCCCCATGCCGTTCTACGAGAAATGTTCCCTTCATTCCAAATTATAGTCGAATGATATTTCCACCCTACTTTCTGAGCTATATTTGTTAAATCTGCCCCAACACTTTTTTGCCCACCTTTATTCTTATCCAACGGAATATTTAATAGGAATCTTGATTGAGTCTTACTCCACTTAAAACAATTTGAAATCCATCTCTCAGAGAAATTTAAATATTCTCTATAAGTAAGCTCATCATTATTAGATTTATATTCTATTCCAACATTATAAGGTGGAGAAGTAACGATTAAATCTATAAACTCCTTTTCAAAAAGATTTTCATTTAAAGAATCACCTTGAAAAAGGATAATATTTTTATGTCGTAAGTATTCATATCTTAATTTATTCGCAGGTTCAGATATTAAATTTTTGTTATTTTCTTCTGAGTAGATAGTTTTGCTTTTCTTCTTAATTTTAGACATAAATTTTTTGTTTCCTTAAAGTTTTGTATCTAATATACTGTTTTTCAAATATTGTTATTTTATAATTTTACATTAATAATTTGATAAGGATTATAATGTCCACAGAACCAAACAAAATTATTTACTCTATGATCGGCGTAAGCAAGTATTACGATACAAAAACAATCATAAAAAATATCTACCTTTCATATTTCTACGGAGCTAAGATCGGTGTACTCGGACTTAACGGTTCGGGTAAAAGTACTCTTCTAAAAATACTCGGCGGAGTTGATAAAGATTTCAACGGTGAGATCGCTCTTTCACCGGGATTCACAATCGGCTTGCTTGAACAAGAACCAAAACTTGATGACACAAAAACTGTAAAAGAAATAGTTCAAGAAGGTGTTCAGGAAATTGTTGATGTTCTGCGTGAGTATGATGAGATCAACGCAAAATTTTCAGAACCGATGAGCGACGACGAGATGAATAATCTTCTCGAACGTCAAGGCAAAGTTCAAGAAAAACTCGATCACCTTGAGGCGTGGGATCTCGATTCAAAACTTGATCTTGCGATGGATGTGCTCAACTGTCCCCCGCCCGATACACTTGTAAAAGTTTTATCCGGCGGCGAACGGAGAAGAGTTGCATTGTGCCGTTTGCTTCTGAAGAAACCGGATATTCTCCTTCTTGATGAACCGACTAACCATCTTGACGCTGAAACTGTTCTGTGGTTGGAAGCTGAACTTAACCGTTATGCCGGAACTGTAATTGCAGTAACTCACGACAGATATTTTTTAGATAACGTTGCCGGATGGATTCTTGAACTTGACAAAGGCGAAGGTATTCCGTGGAAAGGAAATTATTCATCATGGCTTGAGCAGAAACAGCAGCGTTTATTTCAAGAAGAAAAGAAAGAAACGGAACGTCAAAAAACTTTAGCGCGGGAATTTGAATGGATTAAAATGTCGCCTCGTGCTCGGCAGGCAAAATCCAAAGCAAGAATTTCATCCTACGAAGAGATGTTGAAAGAAGAAAGCGAGAAGCGGCAGAAAGATTTGGAAATCTACATTCCGCCCGGACCGCGCCTCGGTAATGTTGTAATTGAAGCGGAAAATGTTTCGAAAGGTTACGGCGATAAAGTGCTGTTCGAGAATTTGAATTTCAAACTTCCTCCCGGCGGAATTGTCGGTGTTATCGGTCCGAACGGTGCAGGTAAAACAACTTTGTTCAGAATGATTGTCGAACAGGAAAAACCGGATAGCGGTTCGTTCAGAATAGGCGATACCGTAACGCTTGCTTACGTAGATCAAAGCAGAGACATACTCGATCCGGAAAAATCGGTTTGGCAAATGATAAGCGGCGGCGATGATATAATCCAGCTTGGAAGCAGAGAACAAAACTCACGCGCTTATGTAGGACAATTTAATTTTACCGGAGCCGATCAACAGAAAAAAGTTGGAATGCTTTCCGGCGGTGAAAGAAACAGAGTACATCTTGCAATTGCATTAAAGGAAAGCGCAAATGTCCTCTTGCTTGATGAACCGACGAACGATCTCGATGTAAACACAATGCGTGCGCTGGAAGAAGGTCTGCTCAACTTTGCCGGGTGTGCAGTGGTAATCAGTCACGATAGATGGTTCTTAGATAGAATCTGTACTCACATTTTATCATTCGAAGGCGATAGTAAAGCTGTTTGGTTCGAAGGAAACTTTTCAGATTATCAAGAGAACCGAAGAGAACGACTTGGTAAGGAAGCTGATGTTCCTCATAGAGTGAAGTATAAGAAGCTTACGAGATAGTGTCTGAGTAATTGAGTGCCTAAGTGCCTAAGTACCTGAGTAAATAAATAAAATGGGGTGAAAAATGAAGACCTACAAAGAATTAATTGTCTGGCAGAAAGCTATCAATCTGGTTTCAATGATTTATAACAGCACAAAAATATTTCCTAAAGAAGAGATATATGGATTGACCAATCAAATTCGAAGAGCTGCAGTTTCAATCCCAAGCAATATTGCAGAAGGATTCGGTAGGAATTCGAGAAATGATTTTAAAAGATTTTTGCGGATTTCGATCGGATCAGTTTTTGAAGTTCAGACACAATTAGAAATATCTAAAAATCTTCAATTTCTCTCTGAAGAAAATTATAAAATAATTTTTGATGTAACCCGAGAGATAGAAGCAATGCTTGCATCTCTAATCAGAAAGTTAAAGTAAATATCTATTCCTCAGGCGCTAAGGTACTCAGGAACTTAGGCACTAAGGAACTCAGGCACTTAGATACTCAAAGACTCTCCAAAACCTTCTGTAATTTAGACGAAACCTCAGCAGCAATTTCTTCAAGAGCCGGATTCTGTACAGCTTGCATAGATTCCAACGGATTAACAAAACTAACTTGTACTTTCCCGTTTTCTTTTTCTTGAACTACAACATTGCAAGGAAGTAAAACCCCAAGCGTTTCTTCTGCTTGCAGTGCTTTGTAAGCAAACGGCGGATTGCAGGCGCCAAGGATTTTGTATTTACGGAAATCAACATCTAATTTTTTCTTTAGAGTTTCTTTAACATCAATCTCTGTAAGAATACCAAAACCTTCTTTCTTTAATTCTTCCGTTACTTTTGTAATTGCTTCATCAAATGAATACTGAACACTTTTTGAATTGTGATATGACATATTTCTCTCACTTTTATTTAATAAGATGATGAAATTCGAAAAACGATTCTACAAAAAGAAAATTCTGGCAAGAATTGTAACCGCAATTATTCCTATTATATTTAAGATAAATCCGGCTTTAACCATATCCCAGACTTGTAAACGCTGGCTTCCAAATACGATAGCATTCGGCGGAGTTCCAACCGGAAGCATAAAAGCAAGCGAAACAGAAAAAGTAACGGGAATCATTATTGCCAGCGGATCAATACCGATCTCTTTTGATAAAGCAGCGAGCAAAGGAAGAATTATTGTTGTTTGTGCGGAGTTTGATGTAAGCTCGCTCGAAAAAACAACGATGGTACATATGATAAATATTAGTGAAGTATAAGGTATTTCTTTAAGTCCGATAAATCCTTGTCCAATTAATTTTGAGAGTCCGCTTTGAACAAATCCTTCTGCAAGAGCAAACCCTCCGCCGAAAAGAAGAACTATATCCCATGGGATTTTAGGAATGTCGTGATGGTCCAACACGAATTTATATTTGTGTTCTGCCGAACTGCAAGGAATTAAAAATAGAATCAATGCCATTGTGACAGCAACTGTGCTGTCATCAATAAAAGATGCTGAGGCAAATAAATTAGACCAACCGGGAATTTTTAGCGAACCAAGATCTATATCGCTTCTAAAGACCCAGAGAAATGATGTTAATGCAAAAACAACCAGAACGGATTTTTCTTCTGCAGTCATTTTTCCGAGCTTTATTTTTTCATCATTCACAATAGCTTTATTCAGCACAAGATTCTTATCTGACTTAAAAATTATTTTTGTAAGAACAAACCAAGCAATCATCATCATAACTATGGCAAGAGGTACACCAAAGACCATCCACTCGCCAAATTTTATCATTGGATTATTTGGAAAGTTGATCTTGTACATTCTAAGAAAAATTAAATTGGGCGGAGTACCAATAAGTGTAGCAATTCCTCCTATAGTACTGGAATAGGCAATGGCGATCATTAAAGACTTGGCAAAATTTGAACTTTTCTCTTTTCCAAATTCTTTTTCAACCTTATAAATTATTGATAGTCCGATCGGTAAAACCATTAAACATGTTGCTGTGTTCGAAATCCACATTGAAATGAATCCGGCGGCGGTCATAAATCCTAAAATAATTTTCGAAGGACTGCTGCCGAAAAAAAGAATTACACTCAAAGCAATACGCTTGTGCAGATTCCATTTTTCCATTGCGATTGCAATTACAAATCCTCCGACAAATAGAAAAATGGTTGAATTCATAAATTGTGTGGCAGTATCGGAAGAAGAAAGGATTCCGAGCGAAGGGAAAAAAATCAAAGGGACTAAAGAGGTTGCGGCAAGCGGAACTGCTTCGAAGACCCACCATGTAGCCATCAGCGAAGCAACTGCTGCAACTAATTTTGCTTTATAGAATTCTGCACCGAAATCAACAAAGAACCAAACAATTAGGAAAAGAAAAATGCCGAGAAAAAAACCAATACTCTTTACATAAAACGGATGAAGATTTAATCTTTTTGAAAAATTCATCTCTTCTCAGCAGATTTTAATAAACTGATTAGATCGAACTCCAACTCTTCTTCGCAGTAAAAAGCTTCGCCATATTCTTTACCTATCTTAAAACCATAACTCACTGCCCGTGCTTCAAGATATTTCAAAAAGATCGGCTGACTTATAAATGTTTCCGACTCTTTACTTTCCGGATTATGAAATTGTGTGTCGTATGCTTTTACAGCTTTCATTTTTGTTTCAAAGTAATTAGTAATATCTACAATAAATGCCGGCTTGAATTCGTATGTCTGCATATAATAAAAAAGTTTTTGCGGACGGTACGGCGTTTGAATTCTTTCATTGTCTTCGGTATTTATTTTAGCCAGTCCGGAAAAGAACATTGCTTCCTTAACTAATTGAGAAGTGCCGATGTGATCAGGGTGTCTATCGTTAAAGTACGGGGCAAAAATAATTTTAGGCTGAAATTTCCGGATGCGCGAGATAATTTTTTTTAAGTATTCATCGTTGAATTTCAGACTTCCATCCTTCAACTCGAGATTTTCTCTCAAAGCAATTTTTAATATTTCACCTGCCTCCTGTGCTTCTTTTTTTCTTATTTCGGCTGAACCGCGTGTTCCTAATTCACCTTTACTTAAATCTATAATGCCGATCTTTAATCCAGCGGACGTTAATTTTGCAATCGTACCTCCCATAGAAAGTTCTGCATCATCGGGATGAGCGGCAAAAATCAAAACATCAAGAATCATAATAACCTCAAGAAGTGATTCAATTATTCTGTTTCAATATGAAGAATAATTTTTTGAAAGTAAAATACTAACCTATAGTTTGAAAATAATTATATTCGCCACTGTAAATTCGATCTCAACTATATGAATTCAAAATACGAAGCAGTAATTGGTCTTGAAGTACATGCTCAACTTTTAACAGACACAAAAATTTTTTGCGGATGTTCTACCAAATTTGGTGTTCCGCCAAATACAAATGTCTGTCCGGTTTGTCTCGGTCATCCGGGTGTACTTCCTGTTTTGAATAAAACGGTTGTTGAATTTACCGTATTGATGGGACTTGCAACTGATTGCACAATAAACGAAAGATCAATCTTTGCCCGCAAAAATTATTTCTACCCCGATCTGCCGAAAGGATATCAAATCTCACAATATGAAAAACCGATTTGCGAACATGGGAATATTTCTATTGAGCTGAAAGACGGTGCAAGAAAAAATATTGGTATTACAAGAATCCACATGGAAGAAGATGCCGGAAAATCAATTCACGACCAAGGCGATTCCACACTAATTGATGTAAACAGATGCGGCACACCCTTAATGGAAATTGTAAGCGAGCCTGATTTGCGAACACCAGAAGAAGCATATCTCTATTTAACAAAACTAAAACAAATTGTTACGTATCTTGAGATTTGCGACGGCAATATGGAAGAAGGATCTTTGCGCTGCGATGCAAATATTTCGGTCCGTCTGAAAGGCGAAGAAAGATTTGGGACTAAAGCTGAAGTAAAGAATATGAATTCATTCCGCAATGTTGAAAAAGCAATTGAGTACGAGATCGAAAGACAAATTGAGATTCTTGAAGATGGTGGAAAGATTATTCAGCAGACTCTTCTTTGGGATGCCGATGCTAATCTTGTTAAACCGATGCGCAGCAAAGAAGAAGCTCACGATTACCGCTACTTTCCAGATCCTGATCTTATGCCGATTGTTGTTCATGCAGATTGGAAAAATGAAATAGCATCATCTATGCCTGAACTTCCCGAAAGAAGAAGAGACCGTTTTGTTGAGCAATATTCGCTGCCAAAGTATGACGCGGAAATTCTCACTTCATCACGCGGTCTGGCGAATTATTACGAAAATATATTGAGTGTTACGAATGATTATAAATCCGCCAGTAACTGGGTGATGACCGAAGTTCTAAAAATTGTGAACGAACAAAAAATCACTGTTGGTCAATTTCCGGTTTCAGCAGAAAATCTTGGCAAATTGATTAAGATGATTAATGAAAATATTATCAGTGGAAAGATTGCCAAAGAAATTTTTCCGGAAATGCTTAAGACTAACCAAGATCCGAATGAAATTGTGAAAGAGAATAATCTTGTTCAGATCACCGATTCTTCGGAAATTGAAAGCGCGATTGATAAAATTCTCACCGCAAATCCAAAACAAATTGAAGAATTCTTAAACGGTAAAGATAAAGTGATTGGATTCTTTGTCGGAAAGATAATGAAAGAAACGAAAGGTAAAGCTAATCCCCGGATTGTGAATGAGTTGTTGAAAAGCAAATTGGAAAGTCGAAGAGGAAAATAGAACGCAGATTCTTATGATAGTTATGATTTTTTAAGATAAATCATAAAGCATCATAAACAATCTCCATAGGTGTCCTTCGAACATAACAATCTGCGTTCCATTCTTTGTTAAATCTTTTTAATCAAATCAGCCATTTCAATTGCGCTAAGCGCCGCATCCCAACCTTTGTTACCGGATTTAGTTCCGGCACGTTCTAATGCTTGTTCAATTGTATCGGAAGTAATAATTCCAAAAATTACAGGCACACCGCTATCCATGGAAACGCTTGCAATTCCTTTTGATACTTCTGCTGCAACGTAATCAAAATGAGGAGTAGCGCCGCGAATGACAGCTCCAAGACAAATAATAGCATCATATTTTTTAGATTCAGCCATTTTCTTGGCAGCCAAAGGAATTTCGAATGAACCGGGAACGAATGCAACTGTGATTTCGTCTTCGTTTGCACCATGACGTGACAGACAATCAAACGCACCGGAAAGTAAACTCTTAGAGATCATTTCATTAAATCTGGATACAACAATTCCAAATTTTTTACCTTCAGCATTAAGCTGACCTTCAATCATTCTTGCCATATATACTCCATTAATTATAATTTTTATTTGGGAGGGATAAAGCTTAAAATGTGACCAAGTTTTTCATGCTTTGTCTTCAAATACTTTTCATTTTTTTCGTTCGGTTTAATTTCAATCGGGATACGCTCAACAATTTCAAGATCATATCCTCTAAGACCAATGATTTTTTTTGGATTGTTAGTCATCAAACGAATTTTCTTCAGACCGAGATCTTTTAGAATTTGTGCACCTATTCCGTAATCTCTTAAGTCGGCTTTGAACCCAAGCATTTCATTAGCTTCAACTGTGTCGTTTCCTTCTTCTTGAATTTCGTATGCTAAAAGTTTGTTCACCAAACCAATACCTCTTCCTTCCTGCCTCATATAAAGAAGAACACCTCTCCCCTCTTTTTCAATCATCATTAAGGCAGTAGTAAGTTGATCGCCACAATCGCAGCGCATTGAACCAAAGACATCACCTGTTAAACATTCCGAATGCACACGAACAAGCACCGGTTCGCCATCATCAATATTTCCTTTAACAAGAGCAATCGGATTATCAGTTGCATCAAGAAGACTTTCATAGAGATGCAATTTGAAATTTCCAAACCGGGAAGGCAAATCAACTACAACACGACATTTAACAAGTTTTTCTTTTTTCCTACGGTATTCGATAAGATCCGCGATAGTAATAATTTTAAGATTATGATTGTCGGCAAATTCTATAAGACTAGGAGTGCGCGCCATAGTACCATCAGAATCCAAAATTTCACATAGAATACCTGCCGGATTCAATCCGGAAAGACGAGCGAGATCAACCGCAGCTTCTGTATGCCCTGCACGGTTTAGCACACCTCCTTCCTTTGCTATCAACGGAAAGATGTGGCCGGGGCGGGCAAAGTCATTCGGTTTCGATTCTTTATTCACAACTGCTTTAATCGTTTTTGTTCTATCATGAGTCGAGATTCCGGTGGTCGTATCATGAATGTAATCTATTGAAACTGTGAAAGGTGTTTGATGGCGAGCAGTATTTTCTTCAACCATCAATTCCAAATTCAAATCTTTTGCACGCTGTTCGGTAACCGCGAGACATAAAATTCCACGCGCCTCACGAGTAATGAAATTTACATCTTCCGGTTTAACAAGCTCAGCAGCCATTATTAAATCGCCTTCATTCTCGCGATCCGCATCGTCTACTACAATTATCATTTTCCCTTTTCGGAATTCATCAATTGCTTCTTCGATCGTATTCATTCTTGAAACTAAATCATCAGCCATCTTAATACCCTAAATTCTTAAACCAGTTATCCGTGAATTTGTTGCCCTCATTCTTTGAACTTTGCAGAATCTTTTCAACATACTTAGCAAATATATCTGTTTCGATGTTTACTCTGTCCCCCATTTTTCTCTGTTTAAGATTTGTTTTACTCCAAGTATGAGGAATTATTGAGATCTTAATTTTTCTATCTATAATTTTGGCGACCGTTAAACTTATTCCGTCAATGGTAATTGATCCCTCATCGACGACGTATTTAACTAATTCTATTGGAATCTCAATCTCAAGGGAAAAATTCTCTCCCAATTTTGTAAGCCGCGTAATAACTCCGATACCGTTTATGTGACCTTGTACTAAATGACCGCCAAGCCGATCAGTAAGACACAATGCCCTTTCAAGATTCACTTCATCATTTTGCTTAACATTCGCGAGAGTTGTCTTGTTGAGTGTTTCGCCAACGGCATCGCACCAAAAAGAATTTCCATCAAGACGAGTCACTGTTAAACATACACCGTTAACAGAAACCGAATCGTCCACATTCAGATCATCAAATATTCTTGCTGCCGAAATCTTAAGCCGTTTTCCTCCGGCGATGTTTTCCGCTAAAAGTATTTTCCCTGTCTCTTCAATTATCCCTGTAAACATATAGTAAAGATATTAACTCCCTTTGTTTTTTCATACTAATCAAATTTTCTAAAGACCCTTTTTTCGTCCGGTCCAAGTTGTTCAATTGACTTCAATTTAAGTTCTTCCGGCCATATAGTTTTGAATGCCTTGATTCCTTCACCAAGAGTTACGGGCGCTTCAAGAATTATCAATTCATCAAAAAGTCTCTTACTAATAAATTGATTGAATATTTCTGCGCCCCCTTCGACAAAAAGTGATGTAATTTTATTATGATTTAAAGTTGATAAAATCGGCTCAAGATTCAGATATCCTTGCGGATCAGAATCCAATTCGAAAATGCGAATTCCTTTTTTCATGAGAATTTCTTTCTTCGAGCGGTCGGCAATTTTGGAAGTGAAAACCCAAGTGAGATTTATTAACTCGTCGTTATACACATTCGAACTCAGATCCGAATCAATCATTCCATCTACAATTACTCTGATGGGGTTTCTTCCTTCAATTCTTCTTACGCTCAATCCGGGATTATCAATATTAATAGTATTTGCACCGACCAACACAGCGTCGAAAATTGCACGTTGTTTATGTACAAAAATCTCCGCTTCTTCAGAAGTAATTCTTGTCTGCTCGGCTTTAAGTGAATTAATCATTCCGTCCTTTGATTGGGCAATTTTAATTGTGATGTATGGATTTTTCTGCCGGACTGATTTGAAATAAAAACGGTTAATTTCTTCTCCCTCTTCGGCAAGAACACCAAGTTTTACATCAATACCGGAATCTATTAATTGCTGCATCCCTTTTCCGCTTACAAAAGGATTAGGATCCGGATTACTTATAACCACTCTCTTTATTCCGCTTTCAATAATTTGAGGAACACAAGGAGGAGTTTGTTTATTGTTATGACAGCAAGGTTCTAAATTACAATAAAGAGTTGCCCCAAATAAATTTTGTTTTGCAGCAGCTATGGCTTGCGCTTCAGCATGTGGACCGCCATATTTTTTGTGAAAGCCATCCGAAATAATTTTAGCATCTTTCACAATTACAGATCCAACAAGAGGATTAGGGGTGACAAATCCTTCACCTTGCACTGCGAGCTCAAAACATTTTCTTATGAATTTATAATCATCTATGTTATTCATCTTTTCACTGTTGATAGGATTTCTGTTATTGAATCTCGACAAGATTTTTGTTGAATACCGAATGAGATTAATTTATTAGTTTTCAACGAAACATCTGCAACTTTGTAAGTAAGACCGGCTTCTTCCATGGTTTTTTTTATTAGTAGTTTTTTATCGAACCCACATTCTTCACACAAAATTTCACCCAATTCGTATCTGGAAAGTCTTTCTTTACCCCCGAAGTTTAACACTTCTCCATGAATATCCCTCTCAAGTAATTCACCGATCATACGGGCTGCATCATGTAAAGCAAGCGGTGTACGGTATTGATCCGTAAATAATATTACCTCTTTACCATTTCTTAAATTATCATACATCAAATGAAAATTATTTCTTGAGTGATTTAATCCGAATCCGATTAACAATGCTTCACGAAGAATAATATAATTGTTAAAAGTTTCTTGAATTTTTATTTCCCCCATGAGTTTTGTTTCAGCATAAAGTGATAATGGAATTAGTTTTGCATCTTCTTTCAACATTGAACCGCGGTAACCGGCATAAACCAAATCAGTTGAAAGATAGATTAATTTCGAATTGTTCTTTGCACAAAGTTCGGCAAGTTTTTTTGTAGTGTTCACATTAATATCATAAACAACATCGGCAGAAAGCTTATCAGCTTTTTCCGGATTAGGAACTGAGGCTGTGTGAATTATAACATCAGGATTAAATGAATTATATATTTCGGCGAGCTTAATATGATTTGTAATTGATAATTGAATGGAATTAAAATCTTTACAGTTGCCAATGTTGGTCTGATACTGGGTAAGAATATTGTGTTTCTTACTCAGTTCTAGGTTCAGATACTGTCCTAACAATCCGCTTCCGCCTGTTATGAATATTTTCATAAATGATTCACTTTCCATTAATTATTTGAAACAATAATATTATGTTTCAACCAGAAATAAAATACGAAACGTATCTTGCTCATAATCTTTCTCTTAATCTTACTCTCAGCTAATTAGATTAAGATTATGATTAAGAGTAAGATCTTAGAAAGGAAATATTATGAAACACTTACTTGGTGCACATACATTTGTTTCGGGCGGACCGGCTTCTGCTATTGAAACAGCAGAAAAACTCGGCTTTACTGCAATTCAAATCTTCACTAAAAATAATAATCAATATTTTGCAAGAGATCTTAACGAAAAGGAAATAACTGATTTCAAAAATAAATTAAGTCAATCAAGCGTAAAATTTGTTGTCTCTCATGATTCTTATTTGATCAATCTTTGTGCAAAAGATCCGGAGAGTCTGCAAAAATCACGCACATCATTCATCAAGGAATTAGAAAGATGTGAACAGCTTGGAATTCCTCAATTAAATTTTCATCCCGGCGCTCATACCGGACAAGGTGAAGAAGAAGGAATAAAGATTATCGCCGAATCTCTTAACTATGCGCATGAAAAAACCAAAGGATACAAAACCAAAAGTATGCTCGAAGCTACTGCAGGACAAGGAACCGCTCTCGGATATAAATTTGAACAGCTTAGAAAAATAATTGATCTGGTTGATGAAAAAGATCGGATGACTGTCTGCATTGATACATGCCATATTTTTGCAGCCGGTTACAATATAAAAGACCCTAAAGAGTACAAAAAAGTTATTAAAGAGTTTAATGACATAATCGGATTAGACCGTTTGCAGTGCATACATATGAATGACAGCAAAAAAGATTTGGGAAGCAGAGCTGATCGCCATGAACATATCGGGAAAGGATTTATCGGCAAGGAAGGTTTTACAAATATCATGAACGATAAAAAACTTGAGAAAGTACCAAAAGTTTTAGAAACACCGAAAGAGAAAGATCAGAAAGAAGATTTGGAAAACATTAAGGTATTGCTGGGATTAGTGAAAAAATAAAATGATTTACGAATTAAGATTTACGATTTATTCTAATTCTAAAATCGTAAATCCAAAATCCTAAATAGCTCTTAAAACCATTATTCCTGTTTGTTTCTTATTCCCTTTGATATAATCTGCAAGCGGCTTTTCCGTAATTTGAACTTTGTACCCTACATTCGGTGCGTGCATTAAATGTATTCTTCCATCATCCAAACGGATTGCAATTCCCGTATGTGCAATATCGAGTCCTTCAACGTTGGTTGTAATTCCGATAATATCCCCGCTCTGAATTTTATCTTCAACGGAAGCAATCTCTTCTTGCGGAAGATAAAAATATTTTCGAGTGCTGATCTGTCGTTCAATATTTGAAATCTCTTTTACAAACTTTTGATTTTCTTTCAATTGTTTATAAGAATCAACATGAGTGCTCATAAAATTAATTTTCTTTACGTAACGTTTACCGCCGATTTCTTTAGTGATGTCTTTTCCAATTCCACGTTTGTTCATATCATAGATCCAATCGGAGAAGTAATGAAGTCGTGATGGATATTCGTTCAACTTTCCATCGCGGTAACGGATGTTGGTTAATTCTTTCTGATAATCTTCAAACGAAGTCTTCCCTTTTTTGATACATCGCGCAAACACAAGTGAAGTTTCAAGAAAAGTGTAGCAATCTAATCCGGTAAGATTAATAACAAGATTTTCCTTATCACCTTTCTCTAGAGTGTTGGCAACGTAATCTGTTCCGAGAAAGCTTTTTCCTATTTCAATAATAACTTGATTGATTGGTAACGATGAGAGTTTTTGATCAACGGCAAGATTGAATTTAGAATTGCAAACATCAACATCTTTCTGTGTGTAAATTGTCTGTGCATTAGAATTACACACTACAATTAGAAGAAATAGAAATAACAAAGATTTTTTCATATAGGAAAGTCCTCCGCACCTTGAGCAATAGCCGCTTGATCTACGCCGGCCGGTAGTTGTTGCTGTCTGAACCGGTCAAGATTTTCAAATTTTGCATAATCTTTTATGAAACGTAACTTAACTTCTCCGATAGGACCGTTTCTTTGTTTACCAACAATTACTTCGGCAATTCCTTCGGTTGATTCTCCGTTCATTTCACCGTAAGAGTATTGAGTTATGCCGTAAACTTCGGGACGGTATAAGAACAACACAACATCTGCATCCTGCTCGATCGAACCGGACTCGCGCAAATCCGAAAGCATTGGCTTTTTATCCGAGCGTGATTCCAGCTGACGGTTTAACTGAGAAAGTGCAACAACTGGAATATTCAATTCCTTAGCAAGAGATTTTAACGAACGAGATATTGTTGAAATTTCTCGTTCACGGCTTTCCATATGAACAGAAGAACTAAGAAGCTGTAAGTAATCAATAATTATCAATCCTATTTTTTTCTCATTCTTAAGTCTTCTTGCTTTTGCACGAAGTTCAAGAATTGAAATAGCAGGAGTATCATCAATATAAATCGGTGCTTTACTAAGTTTGTGTACGGTACGGCTGATCTTCGCTCCCTCTTCGGCTTTAAACTTTCCTGTTCGTACGTTATGTGCATTGATACGTGCCTCGGCAGAAATTAATCTTGTAGCTAATTGAATTGTAGCCATTTCTAAACTGAATACACCTACAGGTACGTTATGATCTATTGCGGCATTGCGTGCGGCAGACATAGCGAATGCAGTTTTACCCATAGAAGGACGGGAGGCAACAATAATCAAATCGGATTTTTGAAATCCGCCGAGCAGATCATCTAATTCAAAAAATCCCGAAGGAACCGAAAATGTAGAAATATTTTTTGAGTGAATTGCTTCGATCAATTCAAGCGCTTCTTTAACTGCTTTATCCATTGACTTAAAAGATTCTTTAATTCCCTTTTCAGAAATTTGAAAGATCTTTGATTCAGCGGCATCAAGCAGATCGAAAACATCTTCATTACCTGCATAAGCAGAACTGGCAATTTCCATGGATGAAGAAATCAATTGGCGGAGAATCCATTTTTCCATAACAACACGTGCATGATAATCTATATTTGCAGCAGAAGAAATATCTTGAGATAATTTGCTGATATACGCTGCGCCGCCTGCTTCATCTGTCTTACCGGATTTTTTCAATTCTTCATAAACAGAAACAGTGTCTATCGGTTCGTTAGCTTCATACAAAGAAGCCATCGATTCAAATACAACTCTATTTCTTTTATCGAAAAAAGATTCCGGTTTTAGAATTTCGATTGCTTTTGGAACTGCATCCTCATCAATTAACATTGCGCCAAGTACTGCCATCTCAACTTCAGTTGCAGACGGTGGTTGATTAGCCGATGCCATTAATTTTTCAATATCAATATTTCTTTTTCCGCTTTTGCGGTTAGTCGTTCGCTTTGCCATTTTATTTTGCCGTTAATTCATCATACAGTTTTCTAAATTTTTGTACGTCTTCCCAGCATCCGCGTTTCCAATTAGGATTTCTTAAAAGTGCCGCGGGATGATATGTTGCCATTACTTTTATTCCGTTAAATTCATAATTACTTTCACGCAATTGTCCCAATGAAAGTTTTTTATTCAGTAATCCGTTTGCAGCTACTCTGCCAAGGCATAAAATAACTTTTGGTTGTATCAATTCTATTTGCTTATGAAGATATGGAATACAAGTTTCCATTTCCACAGGAAGCGGATCGCGGTTATTTGGCGGGCGGCATTTTAAGATGTTTGCAATATAAACTTCCTCTCTTTTAAAATTTACTGCTTTCAATATATCATTAAGTAATTTACCTGCCCGTCCAACAAAAGGTTCACCTTGCAGATCCTCATCACGTCCAGGAGCTTCGCCGATAAGCATTGCATCTGCATTAGGATTTCCGACCCCAAATACAAATTTTGTTCTGGTTTTTCCAAGTGCACAATTCTGGCAATTACAAATTTTAGAGTTCAGCTCTTCTATTGATTCTGTCTTTTGAAAATCTTCAAGAAAGAGATTCTCTGCAACAGATATTTTACTTTCTGGGATTTCTTTAGCAACAGTATTTTTTTTCTTCATTGATTCCTCAATTGTAGTATCCACATTTTCAAACAAAAAATCGCCAAAGATTTCCTGCTGATCTTTAATTACTTCTATCAATAATTTTTTATCTAGCATTTTCAAATCCTATTAAGGACTTAACACGATTGGCAGTAGGAAATTAGCAAAATCTTTACTGAAAATTTAGCACTAACTTTAGCACAAAAAAGAAAAGCGGAGATCATTTGCTGATTTCCGCTTTTTAAAAGTAAACCTAAATATTATTTATCTTTTTCTGATTTGTATCTGTATTCGATTTTTGCATCAACTAATTCTTTAACAGCCTTGATATGAGCTTTCTCACGCTTTTCGAATTCTAGTGAAAGCTTCATCTGTTCGGGATTCTCCCGGTCTTCAAATTCATCTTCGTGTCCGGTTGTCATAGTGCTTAACAGCGAATTGAATTCGAGCTTATTGTCATCGTTAATTTTCCGAGCACGTCTTGCTGCAACAATAACGGCTTCATAAAGATTCGGTATGCTTGCTTTTATTTTGGTTAGGTTAATTGGTTTTATTGCCATTTTACTTCTCCTGTTATATTTCTTTTTCTATAATTTTTTTTACTTCTTTTTTTGCTTCTTCAAGATTCACATTAGAAACCACGTAATCAAATTGATCCTTAAAGCTCAATTCCATTTCCGCTCTCTCAATACGTTTCGTAAGATCTTCATTTGTTTCAGTATTCCGTTTTATCAATCTGTCTTTTAGAACATCAATACTTGGAGGAGCAATAAATATTAGAACAGAATTTTTGTAAGCTTTCTTGATACTTAAAGCACCTTTAACATCTACTTCAAAAACGGTTGATAAACTTTTTGCAAGATTGCCGTCAACAAAATTTTTTAATGTGCCGTAACAATAATCGTAAAATTTTTCCCACTCAACAAATTCGCCGGTATCAATCTTCTTATTAAATTCTTCTTCCGATATAAAAAAATAATCAACGCCTTCTTTTTCAGAACTTCTTCTTTTTCTTGTAGTAGCCGAAACTGAAAAAACAAACTCGGGAAATTTTCTTAGCACATCGCGAACTATGGTTGTTTTACCGGAACCGCTTGGCGCAGAAAATACATATAATTTTGCCTTATGATTTGACACGGTTTACTCAATGTTCTGAATTTGTTCACGAATCTTTTCTATCTCTTCCTTTATCGAAATTCCATTGTGAGAAATTTCCGATGATACAGATTTGCTATTTATTGTATTTGCTTCGCGATTCATTTCCTGAACTATAAAATTGAGTTTTCTTCCGGCATCATCTGATTTTGAAACTGTATCTAAAAACATTTTAATGTGACTGCGTAAGCGAACGCACTCTTCTGTTACATCGGCACGTTCGGCAATTAATGCCAGTTCCATATTCAGTCGGTCTTGATTGTTAGATAGATCAGCAATCAATTGCTTTGCTTTCTCTTTGATCTTTTCAAAATAAGCTTTAATACTTTCTTCAGATAAGTTTTCTATTTTTGATAGAGCGTTATCTATTATTTGAACTCTTTTGCGTAAATCTTTTTCAAGTTCTTTTCCTTCAGCTTCGCGCATTTTGTTTAATTCGTTAATAGCCGAATCAATTGCTTCAACAACAATTTCAAATTCTTCTCCGGCTTGTTCGTAATCATCTTTGAACAGCATATTCTGAAAAAGAAGAACATCGCTAAGTTTAAGATTGCCTTTTAACTTTGCGTACTTTTTAATATCCTTTAACATACTAAGTGTATACTTAACGCCGGCTGGGTCAATCTCATTAAACCGTTCTTCAACTTCACCTTTACGGATTGAAACTGCCAGATAAACTTTTCCTCTTTTAATCCGGTTCTTAACTTTTTCGCGAATCTCAAATTCTTTGTTCATAAGAAACTTCGGAATTCGAAGCGAAAGATCAAGATATCGGCTGTTAAGACTTTTTAATTCGGCTTCTACAGTAATATCGTCTCTCTGAACGATAGCTTTACCATATCCGGTCATGCTTGAAATCATCAGGGGTTCCTAAAAAGTGATGGCAAATTTAGTTAAAAATGCGTTGGTAAACAAAGTTGGTTTATTGTGTGGTTTCAAAAAAATAATGAATCAAAACGCTTCGCCTATTCCGATATGAAACTGAAGAATCTCTTTCCAGAATTCTTTGCTAACCATAGGGCGGCGGTCATTTGGGTCGTAAATTTTAAAACCGAAATCAATTCTTAAGGGAACAAAATCCGAGTAGTATCTTAAACCAAATCCGGCAGCAACGGCAATTTCATCGTAACGAAATTCTTTGTAACCGTTCCATGTATTGCCGTAATCAATAAAAAGTGCGGTACCTACTCTACCGAAAATTCTATTTCTCGTTTCAACCGAACCTTCCATCAAAAAGAATCCGCCTGTTGCAGCACCTTTACCAAGAAATGATTCAAGATCATCTTGAGTAGGATTAGCAGCTAAATCAAACTCAACTTTTTTAGGAACAAGCTGGCGTGTTCCCCATCCTCGTACAGAATTACTTCCGCCTGCGTATAATCTTTGATTTAAAGGAATGGCAGATTGCTCACCACGGTAAGTAAAAATTTGTCCGATCTTAAATTTTATTCCTAATGCATCAACTTTGGAATTATAAACCGGCAAGTATAATGATGAAGTAATAACGCTTTTAAAAAACAGCGGGCGTACAAAATCACTTTTAAATAATCTGCTGATCAGATATGGAATAGAGTTTGCATCTTCTAATAAAAAAGAAAGAGCATAACCGTTTGAAGGGAAAAAAGTATCGTTTGTTTTGTTAGCTCCAAAATTAATACCGATAGCAGCATTAGTACTCTGGGAAATATATCTGCCGCCAAGGTCTTTGTCTACATAATTACCGGCTAAAGAATCTGCATAATCTTTTTGATAGCCATTTTTAATTTGAAAATATTGACTAAATAAATTTTTTAAATAAGCCGGTTTATAATCATATTCCGACCGCTCAACATTTAAATAAGCATTAAATGAATTGAAGTAAGTAAACTGTGGAAGTTCGAAATCAAAACTTAACCTGCCGCCTATTATTGTAGAGTTATATTCATTTTTTCTTTTTTGAGCAGTGAAATAAGTTTCAAGTTTTGTTGTTATCGGCTCACCGAAAAGAAACGGCTGCTCAATCGAAATACGCGCATCGAAGTAACCGTAAAATGCGGAATCTGCAAAAGTGGGGTGCTGAAAGAATTCAGAAATGTTTTGAACTGCTGCAGAAGTACTAATTGAAAACTTTCTTGCATCGCCGAGAAAATTCTTCTTGATAAAGTTCAGAGCCAAACCAAGGTTAAAAGTATTGTCCTCATTGTTCATTATTATTTCAGGTGATAGCTCATGCATTAAACCGATATCCGCACTAATGTTTAACGGAACATTGTTGCCTGATGTATCGGAGATAACACTCATTACAGCTGCTGAAGTAAAAAGATTTGTCCTAAACAATCTTACTTGTCCCCGCTGGATATTATAATTGCTGTACCAGCTTCCGATTTGTATTCCTACAATTTCTTTTAACAGAGCATCATCGACTAAATCAAATCCTTTGCCGGTTCGTTGCGTAAACAAATTGCTAATTTTATATCGGCTGCCGGGTGTAAATTTTAATTCTACATCAACTTTATTTTTGATCGTATCAATAACAACTGTAGGTCTATCTGCACTAATGAGCATAAAACCATGATCTCGAAGGAAGGATAAAGTATAATTTTTTTTCTCATCAACAATAGCATCTTCGTAGATTTTGTTCGTATCTACTCTGCAATAATCGGCAAGTAATTCTTGAAATTCGGGTGCGATCCATTCCAAACCTTTCAATGTCAAAGAATTAAAATAAACCGGTTGAGATTCAAAGATCGTGTAATTCAATCGTGCTTCGTTATTCGATGTATTCAGTTCATAATTAGAATTAATTTTTATTTTGAAAAACCCTTTTGCTTGATAAAAATCTGTAAGTGCATTTATGTCTGATTGAATTAGTAGAGAATCAAAATAAACAGCTTTGCCTCCTAGTGATGAAATCTTATTTAAGAGCTGCGATAGCCAATTGGGTGATTCTTTAGAAAATATTATTTCCCTAAGAGTAGATGAGGAAAAATTACTATTACCATCAAAGTTAATTTGAGCAAGTTCATATTTTTTATTTGATTGTGCAAATATCCCTGCTGCAAATAGAAATAGGAAAATGTATAAAAGCTTAAATCTCAACAGTAATCCTTCAATTAATTATTTTTACAGGAGTTCCAACTTTAATTAATGAAAACAGTTCATCCATATTTTCGTTGCTAATCGCGATTGATCCGTTAGTCCAATTAAAAGCGAACGGAAGATTTTTAAATATAATATTATATGTTCCAATACCATGTATTCCTATTTTTGAGCCAAGTTTTGTTTCTTTAGGCGGACATTCATTTTTCTTAGCAGCAAGTACTATTGTATTAAACTCATCGTCGAAAATATATCTTTGTTTTAGCGCTTCCGCAGCATCCCGTTCATTAGGATAATCTAAATGAAAAAATTTATGGTATTTATTTAATGTATCAATTGCACAAATTTTATAATCGCCGATAGGTGTAATATTATCATCTGCAGAAGATTTTATTGTACCTGAACTTTTACCAAATACGGCTTTGTATGTTTTAACTAAAATTTTGTTTGAATAAAGTGAAATTCGATAATCTGTTTTATCTATTAGAAGATGAACATTTTCAAGTCTTATCAATCCTTTTTCTATCATAGCTTCTTTTAAGGTAACTTCCCGCAGATTGAGAATAACCCCGTAAAGAATTAATCCGGCAAAAAATATCACTACACTTCCGGAGATATATAAAATATTTTTTAACACATTGAATCTTGCCGATTAGTCTATGGCTAAGATAAAATTATCTATTTGCAATATAAATAACGAAGAGGCTGTATCAAAAGTGGCAAAATTGAATGAGTTGGATTTAATTTCATTTTAAAATCGCAACTTTTCAGTAAAAATGACTTTTGAGACAGCCTCTTTCCAAATATCCGATTAAATAAACATTCGATTATTTGTGGTTCTTAGCTCCTACAACTGCAATTGCAGTCATATTAATAATATCATTAACAGTATCGCCGCGCTGAATAACATGAACAGGTTTTTTCATTCCCATTAGGATTGGACCAATCACCGTAGCATCTGTCAAACGCTGCAATAGTTTATAAGCAATATTTCCAGCTTCGAGGGTTGGAAAAATAAGTACATTAGCACCACCTTTAAGCGATGAAAATGGAAAATCTTTTTCTAATCTCTCCGCTACTACCGCGGTATCAGCTTGCATTTCACCATCAACAATCAAATCCGGTCTTTTTTGTTTAACTATCTTAACAGCATTTGCAACTTTAATTGACTGCGGATAAGGAGTGCTTCCAAAATTGCTGAAAGAAAGCATGGCTATCTTAGGAATAATATCAAAATCTTTAACGGTTTCAGCAGTACTAATAGTTATTTCAGCAAGTTGTTCAGCAGTTGGATCAACATTTACAGTACAATCAGCAAAGAAAAAAACTTTGCGTTTGATAATTACAATGTACATTCCCGAGACAACTTTTAATCCTTCCTTTACGCCAATGCATTGTAATGCAGGCTTGATTGTTTGCGGATAGTGATAAGTCAATCCGCCAACCATTGCATCTGCATCACCGCACTCAACCATCATAGCTCCAAAGTAATTTGGATCTCGCATCAGTACTTTTACATCGCGGGGTGTAATTCCTTTGCGCTGACGTTTTTTGTAAAATGCATCTGAATATTCATCAATTTTTTTAGTAGTTGTGGGATCAACAATTTCAAAATTATTAAGATCGTAACCTAAATCTTCGATTCTTGTTTTTATAACTTGTTCGTTGCCGAGTAAAATTGGTTTGGCAATATTTTCATCAACAGCAGCATTTGCAGCACGGATAATTTTTTCTTCTTCACCTTCGGGATAAACTACTTTCTTCGGGTTCTGTTGTGCTTTATGAACCATAACGCGCGCAATCTCGGTTGAGTAACCTAATCTTTCCTGTAATTGAACATTATATGCATCCCAATCTGTAATAGGATTTTTGGCAACACCGGTATCCATTGCAGCTTTTGCTACAGCAGGTGCAACATTCCAAAGAACTCGAGGATCAAACGGTTTTGGTATAATGTATTCGGGGCCAAATGAAAATTCTTTTCCGCCGTATGCGTTTAGTACAACTTCAGGAACTTTTTCTCTTGCGAGTTGAGCAAGGGCTTTTGTCGCGGCCATTTTCATTTCTTCATTTATCTTACTTGCTCGAACATCAAGTGCACCACGGAAGATAAATGGGAAACCCAAAACATTATTAACTTGGTTGGGATAATCACTTCTTCCGGTTGCCATAATAATGTCTTTGCGTGCATCAATTGCATCCTCATATTTTATTTCAGGATCTGGATTAGCCATTGCAAATACAATCGGATTCTTTGCCATACTCTTAACCATTTCTTTCGAAACAACATTTCCTTTTGACAATCCAACGAACACATCTGCACCTTTCATTCCATCGGCTAAATCTGCATACTGGTTATCTTGGGCAAATAATTCTTTGTATTTATTTAGATCAGTTCTTTTTTTGTTGACGTGCCCTTTTGTATCAAACATTGAAATGTTTTCTCTCTTAACACCCGCGGCAACATATAATTTACAGCAAGAGATGGCAGCCGCTCCAGCACCGTTAACAACAAGACGAATCTTATCTAATTTTTTTCCGGCAATTTCCACAGCATTAATCAAAGCGGCGCAAGAAATTATTGCCGTACCATGCTGATCATCATGGAATACCGGTATGTTCATAGTCTTAATTAGTTCTTCTTCTATCTCAAAACATTCCGGCGCTTTGATGTCTTCCAAATTGATTCCGCCAAATGTCGGTTCCATTAATTGAACTGCACGAATGACTTCTTTTGGATCGTGAGTTTTCAATTCAATGTCGAATACATCTATATCGGCAAATCGTTTGAACAAAACACCTTTACCTTCCATTACGGGTTTGCTGGCATGCGGACCGATATCACCTAATCCTAATACTGCAGTTCCATTCGAAACAACTGCTACCAAATTTCCTTTAGCAGTGTACTTGTAAACGTCATCATCATTTTTTTCGATTTCTCTACACGGTTCAGCTACTCCCGGTGTGTAGGCAAGTGATAATTCTCTGGCAGTATAACATGGTTTAGTCGGAACGACTTCAATCTTACCTTTTCTTCCCTCACTATGATACCTCAGTGCCTCTTCTTTTGTAACGTTCATATTTTTTTCCTTATGTTGATCTTTGATATGTTTCTTCGATATGATGAATAAGATGAAATTGTATATCTAAAAATATAGATATTCTAACAAAGTAAAAAGTAAGTAAATTTCAGAAATGCTGCCGAAATTCTTTAAAAAGAAAATCCCGACAAATATCGGGATTTTCTTTTTAGACAATGAATAATTGCTTCATTTTTAATTGCTATTATTACAAATGAATCAATACCGAAGCTTGAAGCATGCTGTCGTTATAATTAATTCCTGCACCTGAAAGATCTTCATAGTTTGATATATTCCCTTGCAGTTCGAATCTCAACCATTCAGAAAGAATTATATTTGAACCCATATAAATCATTTTTTTCTTTGTGAAATTCTCCTCTTTAGAGATCGTTCCGCCTAGATTTACAGAAATCATTTCACTGATTTGATAATTCCCATTCAAATCAAATTCCGTTATATTACTTGAGATAGAAAGAATTTTGGATTGAGTCAAACTGAATGTCGAACTCAATGTCAGTGGAAATTCAAAGTTGAAACTCTGGTTTAGCATGTATGTTGTATTCGAAAATTTGTTTTCAATGATTCCAATTTTGGCATTTTGCCATTGACCGTTAAAAGAAAACAAGGTTGAAGCATAAATTCCTGATATTTGATAAGAATATCCGGTCATGAAATTGACTATGTGATTATCGTTCTTCATTAATTGATTAGCAGGCACAGCATCATTATTCTGAAAATAAGGAGAGTAACCAATTGAAAAGTAAGGTAATTTGGGAAAATTAAAATCGAAACTTAACCCAAAAGATGCAGTTGTAGTTGTTGAAGTTTTCCAATTTACAACATTGTCTTGATAAAACTTTACATACATTTTCATCCCGATTTTTTTTCCAGGAAATTTCTTATTGATCTTCGCTTCTAACATTAATTGATCAGACCGAATGTTTGGTGCTGCTAAAGAAATATATCCTGGCCCTATTCTACTAATTGCGAATGATCCGTATGTATCATTTTTTGGCTGATCGAAGACCGCACTAACACGTAAGGCATAATCGTATGAAGTACTGATTTTGGGATTGTATATGCTTTTAACAAAACTTGGTAAAGAACCATCCTGAATATCCGCATCTCTTAAGTCTCTTGTAAACAATGAAACCGCTCCCTCACCCTTTAGTGAAAGTAAATTATTAAAGAGGAAAATTTTTCCTTCAGTACCGAATACCTGATTCTCTTGAGGTGTTAGAAATAAATTCACTGGAGGTAGTATGGATTGATCATCGTCCTTCATTTTTAATAATGTAAAAAATAGATGAGCATTTTCTTTCTTCCCCAATCCAATTCGACCAGCCATAAATGATCTCTTAAAAGAAACCTCAGCGATACCTTCTGTATTATTTCCGGCAGCAACGGCAAGGTATAAGATTCCCGGATTGAATTCCAAATTCAATCCATTAACCGGAACCCCGCTAACAGTTAACTCTGAATATTCCGGGTATGTTCTTCCGATTCCAAGTGTTTTAATATTTAAGAAGAGTTTTTCCGCTGGAGAGATCAGTCCAAGTTTTTCTGCGTTCTCTGTAAGTTTATTCGGATCGGTCAATGATTCTAAATCTAGTTTTCCAAAAGATGAATCGGCAGAAGATACAATCTCCTTAACCTTTTCAGAAATACGCTCTTTTATTTTTGATTTCAGTCGATCAATATCCAGAAAAAATGAAACACTATTCAAACTCTGCCTATTCGAATTGTTTAATGAAGAGAGATAAATATTCAATCCAAATGGAATATCGTACACTGAAAGTCTCGGATTAATTTCGAATGTCCAATAGTTTAATGGAAGCTGTGAGAATTGCGCCGGTTTGCTGTTTGATATTTGGGTAAATTTCGCATCACCATAGAATTTAAAATTGCTCGGGCTGCCAAATAGATCTATGGGTGCCGGAGCTCTGAAGAAGTTTAGAGCTGATGCTCCATAATTTCTACTTTTGTAAGATGATAAACCGGATGGTAATCCGGATTTTTCATTAATATAAGTTTCACCGTATTGATTAGAGCTGTCACCATAACCCGCTGAATAATCTTCCTTCTTCTCTTCGCCGCCTGCTATTTCAAAAAATCTTATTTCACTTTCCTGTGTTTTGAAATCATCAATAAATGCCTCAACCGCCCACGCGTATTTTTTCCCCGGCAACAACTGCCGAGCAGCTATGGGATAGCGCAATACAGTTGCTGAAATTTTTGACGATTGATAATAAAGTGGATTGGATGACATTGCAGAATGCACCGACTGATATCCAAAAATTTCTACAATTTTTAATTTGTAACTAATTCTTGAGCCCGGTGGAACCGGAACCGGCGGCAGCCAGGAAAAGATAATTACCGGAGTCTTATTATTTTTTAATTTAAGATTTTCTTTTGCTTCATCAGAAATATTGCCGATAGTTTCGCCGTCAAACGGGCTTATCAGTTCCATACGGTTAAAGTTTTCTACAGTAACCGAAATACAGTCTGTTGCAATTTGCCTTCCATCAAGCGCTGCGAATACGGCCACACATATTTCATAATTTCCTGAAGGAAGACCACCTGTATTCAAAATAATATTTTTATAGCGGTTGTTAGATTCACTTATAGTAAACGGACCTAGCTCTCTTCCGGATATAACTTTTGCACCTCTTTGAAGTGTGATAACCGATGAGGTTGCTTCTATAATTTTTCCTTGTATAGATTCAGTAGCAGTTCCTTTTAGAAAAACATTTATAGGTTTATCACTGTTATTCGTTAAAACAATTTTCCAGAAATTCTCAACTTTAAATTGGTATGGCGGTGGTTGTTGAAGATGAACAGTCACTTGAGCATAAGAGCTTGTTGTTACTATGATGAATAGTAATATTGTGTTATATACTTTCATTTTTTTTCCTTAATTAGTAGTAATGTCCTTAATAATATTCTAATCCCACATTGAAATATTTATCCAGACAAACCGATTGATCTTTATTTTATCTATTCAATAATTTTACCAAGCACATTGCTAATTTTTGATTGACCGCCATCTCCTGTAATAACCTTTACTGCATAGTAATTTTCTTTATTCGTATTCTTATCGGTATATGATTTTTCTTTTGTGGTGTCATATTGTTTTAATTGACCCTTACTATCTTTCTTGTAAATCACAAAAGTGTTTTCTGTCTTTGAGGTAGGGTATTCCCATTTTAGAATAATATTTTTCTTTTCAACCATCGCGCTGAACTTTTCAATTGGAGGTCTTACGCCTGTATCATACGGCTTACCATATACTACTGAAGCATATTTAGAATACAGTCCGCCTAAGTCCTTAGCTCTAATTGAATAAAAGTAAGTGACACCTGTTGTTACAGTCGTATCAATAAATTTAGTTGTAGTTGATTCTGTAGTTTTAAGATTTTCCCATTTAGCTTCCATATCGGTTTTTCTATAAATGATATGCTCTTTAACATCCTCGCTGCTGCTAGGTACAAAGTGTAATTCAATCTTTTTTTCTCCTACAATCACATCATTAAAAATTGGAGTTACGGGAGGTATTGTATCAGGGCGCGCTACTTTCAGCACATTAGAAAACTCTGATTGATTGTAGTTGAAATCTAACGCTTTTATTTTGTAATAGATGAAAGGCGTTAAAGAATTCAATGTGACTGTATCTTTAAATACAGTTTTTATCTCTTGTATTAAAGAGTCGTTATTCATAAAATTCTCATGAATAACTGAAAACTCATGTTCAGCACTATTTGATTTAAAAAGTCTATATCCCATCAAATCTTTTTCTTTGTTTTTCTGAACTGTAAGTGTCACTACACCGAGTGAATCTATTTTGCCGGAAATAAAAACCGGTTTAACCGGAGGTATTGAATCAATTAAAGTAACAGAGACTGGATATGAAGAGCTAACATTTTTTGCAGTATCAATTGCCTGAACGACATAGTAATTTGGTTGACCTGTGATGAAGGTAGTATCTGTAAATGTTCTGGCATCCTTCATAAGCATTGCGCTGTGCAGTACTTTAAACTCTCCTTCATTTTTATCTGATCGAGCAACAAAAAAACCTTTCAAGTCTGGAGCCGGAATCGGATTCATTTTCCATGTAACTAAA
>JBBAAM010000047.1:0-29961 GCA_041658245.1 Melioribacteraceae bacterium | reverse complement strand
GTCCTTCCGATCTATTAAATGCTGCAAGAGAAGATTCTGATCTTGCTTTAGAGTTAGGAGAAAAGTACGGTTTCAGAAATGCACAGGTAACGGTAATAGCTCCAACCGGAACGATCGGATTAGTGATGGATTGCGATACTACTGGAATCGAACCCGATTTTGCTTTAGTGAAATTTAAGAAACTTGCCGGCGGAGGTTATTTCAAAATTATTAATCAATCAATTCCTCCTTCTCTTAAGAGATTAGGTTATAATGAAGATCAAAGCCGTGAAATAATTAAATATGCAAAAGGTTCCGGGACACTTATTGGATGTCCTCATATTAATCATGAATCGCTCAAGGCAAAAGGATTCAGCGATGATGTGCTGAATAAGATCGAAACTATTTTACCTTCCGTATTTGAATTAAGTTTTGCATTCAATAAGTATACGCTTGGTGAAAAGTTTTTGAAAACTAATCTCAATTTTACCGATGAACAAATAAACAATTTCAATTTTGATCTTCTTACAGAACTCGGATTTACAAAAGAAGAAATTGCATCGGCAAACGATTACGTTTGCGGAACAATGACTGTTGAAGGCGCACCTTTCTTTAAACATGAACATTATCCTGTATTTGATTGCGCTAATAAATGCGGCAAGAAGGGAACACGCTTTATTAAAACCGATGCACATATTAATATGATGGCGGCTGCTCAGCCATTCATCTCCGGCGCAATATCCAAAACTATTAATCTGCCTAATAATGCTAGTATTGATGATATCAAATACGCTTACTTGCAATCATGGAAACTTGGAACAAAAGCTAATGCACTTTATAGAGACGGTTCAAAACTTTCTCAACCTCTAAACAGCATGACCGATGAAGAAGTAGAAGACTTGATGGAGAAGAAAGAAGAAAATGATATAATCAAGATTGCCGAAAGAATTATTCACAGATATATTGCAAAGAGAAGAAGATTACCCGATAGAAGAACCGGCTACACACAAAAAGTAAAAATTAGCGGTCAAACCGTTTACATTAGAACTGGTGAGTATGAGAATGGTCAACTTGGTGAAGTATTTATAGATATGCACAAAGAAGGCGCAGCATTCCGAAGTTTGTTGAACTGTTTTGCTATTTCAATTTCTCTCGGTTTACAGCACGGTGTTCCCCTTGACGAATTTATTGATGCATTTGTTTTCACAAGATTTGAACCGAGTGGTGTTGTAGCCGGTCACAGCAGAATAAAAATGGCGACCTCGGTTATTGATTTCATATTTAGAGAACTTGCTGTTACATATCTTGGTAGAAATGATCTTTCTCATGTTGATGAATCTGAAATAATAAAAAAACCAGATCACCGGTCCGTTGCAGAACCGGATTTTGAAAGTGAAGAGATTGTTAGTGAAAGAATGATCGAATTAGATAATGCTAAAGATCTTGTAGATCGTTATCCGGGTGATACACCTTCGGAACAAAAAGCTCATGCTATTACTCTTCATCAAAGTGTTATGAAAGCTCGGGAACGCGGGTACACTGGCGATATTTGTCCCGAATGCCAGAGTATGACCATGGTTCGTAACGGTACTTGTTTGAAGTGTACGACTTGCGGCGCAACTACAGGATGTAGTTGAATTAACTATGATCTATACGTTTCTACTTAACAGAAAGGGACTAAAGCATAGTCCCTTTTTCATTATATATGAATTGAGAATTTGTTGACTTTAATAACTCTGAGGAATACAGTAAAAAATTTCTTATCTTTTAACAGTGAGGTAATAAAATTTATAAGGCAAACCAATGACGGAACCAATAAAAAAGAAATATGTAGTAGACACTAATGGTAATAAAACAGCAGTAATCTTAGATATGAAAATATATGAGAAATTGATAGATGAAATTGATGAACTAAATTGTGCATTAGGTTACGACCAGGCTAAAAAAGAAAATGAGTTGGATTTGATATCCGGTAATTCTATTACCTTAGAAGAATTTATATCGAAAAGAAAAGCACGAAAAATAAAGCGTAAAATTAAAGCTTAGTATGCCTTTCATTGTTCAAATTCCTAAAAAAGTTGAAAGAAAACTATCCCATTTCCCCGATTCTGTAATAGACAAGATACTGCCTCATCTAAAAATTTTATCAGGTAATCCCTTTCCTCAAAATTCTAAGAAGCTTCACAATAGAGAGGGTTATCGTTTGAGAGTTGGTGATTATAGAATCATCTATGAAGTTAATCTGACGGAAAAAATAATAATCATTCAGCGAATCGCTCATAGGCATGATGTTTACAAAGGTAAATGAACTATTAAGTAAAGATTATATCATAATCTTACTTTGATTTTCTATTTGAGAAAGGGGCTAAAGCTTAACCCCTTTTTCATTATATTGGAATTGTTATTCGTTGACTTTTATAACTCAAAGGGATACATTTTCACCTCATTTTTGAGCAATGATTGCAGAAAATCTTAAAAAAGTTGAAGACAAGATTGCAGAATCTTGCATTAAATGTGAAAGAAATCGTTCTGAAATAAGACTGATTGCGGTGAGTAAAACTCAGCCGAAAGAAGTTATTAGAGAAGCTATTAACACCGGAATAAAAGATTTTGGTGAGAATAAAGCTCAAGAACTTCGCGATAAATCTGATTTGATTTCCGGAATTATTAACTGGCACTTTATCGGGCATCTTCAAACAAATAAAGTTAAATATGTTATTAAAGCGGCAGAATTTATTCATGCTGTTGATTCGATAAAGTTAGCTGAAGAGATAAATAGAAAATCCAAAGAGATAAATAAAAATCAGAAAGTTCTTCTTGAAATTAAAACTTCTGATGAAGCAACAAAATTTGGACTTGTAAACGAAAAAGAAATTTTTGAAGTAGCTCATTTTTGTAAAAAAAACTCTAATTTAGATTTAGTTGGATTAATGACTATGGCGCCATATTCCGATGATGAAAGTGTGATCAGAAATTGTTTTATTCAATTGCGCAGACTAAAAGAAAAATTAAATAAAAATGGATTTACTCTTTCTGAACTATCAATGGGAATGACCAACGATTACACAATTGCAATTGAAGAAGGAGCTACCATGTTGAGAATTGGAACTGCAATCTTTGGTGACCGGTCAACCGGCAGGCATACAGAATTTATAAATAAAGCGGGAACAAAATGAAATTCACCCCGTTTGGTATAAAAAATCAAGAGTTCAATAAAAGTGTCCGTGGTTTTGATCGTGACGAGGTAAATGCATTCCTTGAACGGTTATCGGATGAATTTGAACATCTGCAAAATGAAAATGAAAAGCTGAAGAATGAACTTGACCGCCAGGAAGAACAATTAAAAGAGTTCAAAAGAATTGAGAAAAATCTTCAGCAGGCAATGTTGAATCAAACAGAATCAACATCTAGAACAGTTGATTCTGCGAAGAAACAAACTGCTCTGATGGTAAAAGAAGCGGAACTCAAATCAGCACAAATAGTTGAGAAAGCTAAAGAAAGTGCTAATTCTGTCCGCGATTCTGTTTTGAAACTCCGCGAAGAAAGAAAATTATTAATTGCCCGAATCAAAGCATTGATTGATTCTCAATCAAGTTTACTTGAGATGAATGTTCAGAACATTGATACACGCCCCAAGAAAAAAGTAATTGCTAAAGAGCAGACGAATCAAGAAGAACAAAGCGATATAAATGTTGATGATATTTTGGAGAAACTTTTATGAGTTCTCTTATTGAAATGATCAATGAAACATTAGAAGTAATCAGAAAGGAAACAGATAAAAATTATGAAGTTGGAATTATACTTGGTACCGGTCTTGGCGGATTAGTTAAAGACATTTCTGTAGAACATGAAATTGATTATTCCGATTTACCGCATTTCCCTCTCTCTACTGTTGAATCACATCATGGTAAATTAATCTTTGGGAAGATCGGCGGGAAGAATGTTGTTGCAATGCAAGGTAGATTTCATTTCTACGAAGGATACACGATGCAGCAAATTACATATCCTGTACGTGTTATGAAATTTCTTGGTGTTAAAACTTTACTTGTCTCAAATGCCTGCGGCGGTATGAATCCGATCTATCAACGCGGAGATATTATGCTGATGGTTGACCATATTAATTTATTGGGTGATAATCCGCTTATTGGAAAGAATGAAGATGCATTTGGTCCAAGATTTCCGGATATGAGCGAACCGTATAATTTGGAGTTGATAAAACTTGCCGAACAAGTTGCTCTCGAAAATAAAATTAAAGTTCAGAAAGGTGTTTATGTTGCTGTGCCCGGACCAAACCTTGAGACAAAAGCCGAATACAGATTTTTACGTGCTATTGGAGCAGATGTTGTTGGAATGTCAACCGTTCCGGAAAATATTGTTGCTAATCATATGGGAATGAAAGTTTTAGGATTAAGCATTATTACGGATGAATGTTTTCCGGATGCTTTAAAACCAGCAAAGGTTGAAGAGATTATTGCTGCAGCAATGGCTGCAGAACCAAAGATGACTTTGATAATGAAAGAGGTTATAAAAAAACTGTGATAGAGAAAAAATCTATTTATTATGCAACACCCGGATTACTTGCCGTTATTATTTTTGCATCCAACTTTTTAAGCACAGATTTGTTTAAAGCCGGCTATCAAAATTTTTCCGTCTGGTTTGTTCTTTCTGTTTTTTCATTTGCGTGCGGCTGGCTGATAAACAAAACACTTAGTTACAATCATGGCGGCAAAGTTGTATTTGCAGTTATTGTTGCTTCGGTATTTGTAAGTGTTATACTCGTTTCAATATTTAGCGAGTATTTTGGATTAAGTAACCTTCTTGTTGAGAACATGATTTTATATGTTCTTCGTAACATTATGCTTGGAGCAATCGCATTTTTTGGTATGGCTTTGTCAGAAGTTATACTTCTGCAGAAAGAAGGGAACAGAGGAAAATCAAAAGAAGATGATGCAAAAAAAATATTAATTGCTGCTCAGCGCGAAGCGCAGTTAATTGTTGAAGAATCAAAATTGAAAGCAGATAAATTGCTTTATCACGCTCAACAGAGTGTTGATGATATAGTTGAGAGAAAAACACAAATTGAAAGAAGACTAAAAGAATTTCTTTCTGCCGAGAAAGAATTAATCAAGAAATACGAATCAGAAGAAGAATAAATTACCTCCACACAATTCAAATATAGAGTTAACAAATGTTCAAACAGTTTGATGAAAAAATAAACTATCCAAAGATCGAAGAAGAGGTACTAAAGTTTTGGCAAGAGAATCAAATTTTCGAAAAAAGCATTTCATCACGTCCCAAATCAAAACCATTTACTTTTTATGAAGGACCTCCAACCGTAAACGGTAAACCGGGAATTCATCATGTAATGGCAAGAGCATTAAAAGATTTAGTCTGTCGTTATAAAACTTTGAAAGGTTTTCAAGTTCACCGTAAAGCCGGATGGGATACACACGGTCTTCCAATTGAAATAGCTCTTGAAAAAGAACTCAACTTCACTCAGAAATCTGATATAGAAAAATATGGCGTTGCCGCTTTCAATAAAAAAGCAAAAGATCTTGTATATCATCATATTGAAACGAAAGAGGGATGGCGTACTTTAACAGAGCGTATGGGTTATTGGGTTAATCTTGATGATCCCTATATCACTTGTACAAACGATTATATTGAATCAGTATGGTGGGCTTTATCAGAATATTTTAAGAAGGGATTGATCTATAAAGGATTTAAAATTGTTCCTCAATGCCCTCATTGCGAAACGCCTTTATCATCACATGAACTTGCTCTTGGTTACGATGAAGTTCAAGATCCGAACGTTTACGTTAAATTTAGATTGAAGAATGAAGATGCATCAATTCTTGTTTGGACCACTACACCTTGGACTTTAATTTCTAATGTAGCATTAGCTGTCGGAAAAGATATTGATTACGTTAAAATTAAAACCAAGAAGCATGGGTTTTTGTATTTAGCAGAAGCTCGCTTACCGGTAATAAAAGAAGAGTATCAATTAATTTCTAAGTTAAAGGGAAAAGATCTATTAGATAAAGATTATGAACCGCTCTATTCTTATGTCCCGGTTGAACAAAGAGCTTGGTATGTTATCGCGGGAGATTTTGTTAGTACCGAAGATGGAACAGGTGTTGTTCATATAGCTCCGGCTTTTGGTGCTGATGATTATGAAATTTCTAAAAAATATAATTTACCGTTTGTCCAACCTGTTACTAAGGGCGGAAGATTTACTGATGAAGTTACTGATTTTGCGGGACGGCTTGTTAAGACAATTCAATTTGAAACCCATGAAGAAAAAGGTGTTGATCCGGATATCATCCGCAATTTAAAAGAACGCGGATTAATTTATAAAGCAGGCAATGATTATAAGCACTCATATCCTCACTGCTGGCGTTGTGATAATCCGTTGATCTATTATGCGCGCGATAGCTGGTACATTAGAACAACTGATGTTGCAAAACGAATGATGGAATTAAATAATACTATCAACTGGTATCCTCCGGAAGTTGGTTCCGGCCGTTTTGGTAATTGGCTGGAAGAAAATAAAGATTGGTCGTTATCCCGTGATAGATATTGGGGAACTCCACTTCCAATTTGGTTGAATGATGATAGCGAAATGATTGTTGTTGGTTCAATAGCAGAATTGAAAGAAGGATTTGTTGAACGGGACGGGAAACGAATTTCAGTTAAAGATTTACAGGCTGAAGAGATTGATCTGCACAAACCGTTTGTTGATGAAGTAAAATTTGAACGGAACGGAAAGATTTATAAACGGACTCCTGAACTGATTGATGTTTGGTTCGATAGCGGTGCGATGCCGTTTGCACAATATCATTACCCTTTTGAGAATCAAGAATATTTTAAGGAAAATTATCCGGCCGATTTTATATGTGAAGGAATTGATCAAACGCGAGGCTGGTTTTATACTCTTCATGCTATCGGAACAATGTTATTCGACAGCATTTCTTACAAAAATTTGATCGTAAATGAATTAGTCCTTGATAAAAAAGGACTTAAGATGTCGAAATCGCGGGGCAATACTGTTGATCCGTTTTCTCTGTTTGAAAAATATGGTGCCGACGCAACAAGATGGTATTTAGTTACTACCAGTCCTCCGTGGAAACCAACTTTGTTTGATGAAGAAGGAATTGTTGAAGTCCAGAGAAAATATTTCGGAACTTTAATCAACACATACAATTTCTTTGTACTTTATGCAAACGTTGATAAATTTAATTTTTCTGAAAAGAATATTCCTTATAAAGAAAGATCGGAAATAGACCGCTGGATTATTTCCAAACTTAATTCTGTTGTAAAAGAGTATGATGTGTTAATGAGTAATTACGATGTTACAAAAGCGGCAAGATTAGTTTCCAATTTTACTATTGATCAGCTTTCGAATTGGTATGTACGCAGAAGCAGAAGACGTTTTTGGAAATCTGAAATGAATAAAAATAAATTCTCTGCGTATCAAACTCTTTATGAATGTTTAGTAACGGTAGCAAAATTAACTTCACCGTTTGCACCTTTCATTGCAGAAGAATTGTATCAAAACTTAAACAAGGCAACCAAAAAAGAGGAGTACGAATCAGTACATTTAACTGTTTATCCGGAGATAACTTATTCAGAACCAAAGCTTGAAGAAAAAATGGATGTTGCTCAAAGAATCGTATCTTTAACAAGGTCAATCAGAGCTAAAAATGAGTTAAAGGTTCGTCAACCGTTAAGTTTGATGATGGTTCACGTTCAGCAAGATGAAATGGATCATGTTCTTGAAATGAAAGATATTATTCTTGAAGAAGTAAACATTAAAAAATTAAAATTTGTAGATGAAGATGCCAATTTTGTCCAGAAATTCGTTAAGCTGAATTTTAAGGTAGTCGGTAAAAAATATAAAGAGCATGTTAAAACTTTGCAGGAGTTTGTTAAGACACTTTCGAATAAACAAATTGATGATCTTGAACAAAACAAACAAATAGATACACCGGTTCAAGGATTATTATTGGGTCGCGAAGATGTTGAAATATTTGCAAGCGGTATAGAAGGATGGATAGTGGAAAGTGAAGGTAATATCACGGTTGCTATTGATACCCATGTGAATGAAGAATTAATAGCTGAAGGATATGCAAGAGAATTTGTTAATCGTGTTCAGAACATGAGAAAAGATGCCGGCTTTGATGTGATTGATCGTATCTGTGTGTCATTTCAAAGTGGACAAAAAATGGTTGATTATGTATCCAAATTTTCTGATTATATTTCAAGTGAAGTACTGGCTGATTCTCTCGAATCAAAAAATAATATTGAAGGTTTCAAACAAGAATTTAAAATAGGCGATTATGATTGTACGATCATGATCGTTAAAGTAAAGAATTAAATAGGTAAACGGAGGCACTAATGGCTAAAAAGACTAATAAAAAAACCGCAAAAAAATCCACCGCTAAAAAGAAATCAATTAAAAAGCCGGTGAGAAAACCAAAGAAAATAATTAAGGTGAAATCTGCTAAACCAAAAACAACTCTAAAAAAGAAATCAAAAGTTCAGAAAGTTTCCAAATCTCGTAAACATGTGGAAGTTATTTCTCCAACAAAAAAAGTTAAAAAAATCAAGGGCTATTCAAAAAAAGAATTAGATGAATTTAAGAAAATTATTTTTGATAAACGAAATGAGATCATTGAACAGCTCCAGTCAATGAAAGATCAAATGATGGATCCGACCACCGGTCAATATGTAAATGAAAGTTCACCTTACTCGCTGCACATGGCTGAACAAGGAACTGACGCGATGGAACGTGAAAAACTTTATTTATGGGCGCAGAGAGAAAATAAATTTCTTGGTTATCTTGATGACGCTCTCCAACGCATTGATAATGGAACATATGGGATCTGCATTGAATGTATTGATGAACCACAGAATCTATGCCCGACATGTCCGCTTGTTCCGAAAGACAGACTTGCAGCAGTACCGCATACTCAGCACTGTTTGCAAGTAAAACAAAGAATGAAATCAATGTAAAATCACTTTTCAGAAAATAGGAATTGTCTTGAGAGTATTATTCGTTTCGTTGTTCATTGTAATAGCCGATCAATTATCAAAATATTTTATTAAAGGGGGAACGATTCCTTTGATTAATCTTCACGTAACCGGGATGAGTTATGGAGAAAGCATTAACGTAATTGGAGATTTTTTCAAATTAACTTTTGTAGAAAATCCCGGTATTGCATTTGGGATTGATGTTGATGGAGTATCAAAATTATTATTATCACTTTTTACCCTTCTTGCAAGCATCGGTGTTTTTTATTACTTGTGGAAATCAAAAGAACAAAAATTAATTATCCGCCTTGCACTTGCTTTTATTCTGGGTGGTGCGATCGGTAATTTGATTGATAGAACTTTTTACGGGCTATTTTACGGGTATGCCCCATTATTTTACGGGAAGGTTGTTGATTTTTTCAATATGGATTTTTTTGATTTTACAATTTTCGGACGAACTTATGATCGGTTCCCGATATTTAATATTGCAGATTCATCAGTAACGATTGGTGTAACGCTACTTTTGATCTTTCATCGAACGCCTGTTGCCGAGACTAAGGAAGGAGAATCAGAGACAATTGATACAACATTGAATAATAATTTGATCATTTCGGAAGAGAGTAAAGAGATTAACAATTCAGAAATTAAAAATTCTTCTTTGAGCGAAGACGATAAGAGTAATGTCGAAAATTATAAACGAGAAGAAATTCAAAATTGATGTTCCTGATGGTAAGAAAAAAGAACGCATTGATGTTTTTCTCGCCAATTCGATTGAGAATGCCACCCGCTCGCGAATCCAAAGACTAATTAAAGCAAATTGTGTTTTAGTAAATGGAAAAGTTATTAAAGCTAACTATCTCATTTGCCCAAAAGACAAAGTAGAAGTTACAATCCCCACATCACCGCGTCCTGATGTAAATGAAGCCGAAGATATTCCACTCGATATTATTTATGAAGATGAAAATCTTTTAGTAGTCAATAAAGCAGCTGGGATGGTTGCACATCCTTCTTTGGGAAATTATACCGGCACACTTGTTAATGCACTTCTTCACCATACAAAAAAGCTAAGTACACTTAATGAACCCGGCCGCCCGGGAATTGTTCACAGGATTGATAAGGATACAAGCGGGCTTCTTCTGATTGCTAAAGATGAATGGACACACGCACAGCTTGCAAAACAATTTTATGATCATTCTATTGATCGTGAATACTGGGCTGTATGCTGGGGCTTATTTAAGAACAAGAAGGGTGAAGTTATAGGAAACATTTTCCGCTCAACAAAGGATCGAAAAATTTTTACTGTTAGTGAAACCGAAGGCAAACATGCTCATACTTTTTATGAAGTAATAGAAGAATTTGAATTTGCATCTCTAATAAAATTAAAATTGAAAACCGGAAGAACTCATCAGATTCGTGTTCATATGTTGCATATCAAACATCCAATTTTTGGCGATCCTACATACGGAGGAAGAGTAATAGTTTACGGATCTGCTTTGCCAAAAATAAAAGCGAGAGTTGAGAATTTATTGGAGATCATGAAACGTCAAGCTCTTCATGCTAAAACGCTTGGGTTTATTCATCCACAAACAAAAGAAAATTTTTTTTTAGATTCGGAATTACCGGAGGATTTCGAAATACTTTTAAAAAAATTACGCTTGTAGCACAGAATCGTATTCTGTGCGGCGCAGATTACGAATCTGCGCTACGATTAATTCCTTCCCAAGCTGCAATCGCTTCGCTGAACGGCTTTAACGCACGCGGAATAGCGCCGTGCATATAAGAAATTGCGACTCCGTAATTTACAATTGGTACACCAACCATCTTAGCTTGTTTGATTCTCATTTGCATAGTTCTTCTTGTAAGCATACAACCGCCGCAATGAACAATTAGTCTGTAGTCGGCAAGATTAGAAGGGAAATCATGTCCGTTAACAATATTGATTTCTAAATTCTTTTTTGTATGAAGACGAAGCCATCGTAGAATTTTTATTTTCCCAATATCATCTTCATACGCATTATGTGAACAAGCTTCAGCAATTAATACTTTGTCGCCATTTTGCAATTCTTCGATTCTTTTTAAACCGCGCACATATTCAGGTAGATCACCTTTATATCTAGCCATAAGAATTGAGAATGTTGTAAGTATAACATCGTCGGGAACATCTGCTGCAACTCGCATAATTGCCTGACTATCTGTAACAACTAATCTTGGTTTATTTGCCAGTTTGGAAAGTGCTGCCCGAAGCTCTTTATCTTTTACAACTACTACTATCGCATCTTCATCTAAGGATTCTCGAATTGCTTGTACTTGAGGCATGATCAATCTGCCTTTTGGTGCGCCAAGATCAATTGGAACAACTAAAACAATTACATCGTGTTGTTTGATCAGATCGCCGACTAATGCCAACTCATCTTCGGTAGGAAGCAATTTTATCACTTTCTCTTTTAATTCATAGACGCCGTCATCAGTAAAACAAGAGACAGTGTGATAGTTGATCTTATAAGACTTTAATTCTTCAATTAGTTCATAGTTAATACCCAATTCAGACTTATTTATAACAGCAAAAAAGGGGAGTTCAAAATTTCTTAATTGTTCTATGAGTTGCTTTTCAAATTCAGAAAGATTTTGCTGTGGGTCTAAAACTAAAATTGCAAAATCGGATTCGGAAATAACTTTGATAGTTTTATCAATTCTTTTTTCTCCAAGTTCTCCTTCATCATCGATGCCTGCAGTATCTATCAATACAACCGGTCCGAACGGTAATAATTCCATAGCTTTTTTTACTGGATCAGTAGTCGTGCCTGGAGTTTCGCTAACTATGACTAGATCTTGTCCTATGAATTTATTTACAAGAGAAGATTTCCCGACATTACGTTTTCCTATAAACGCAATGTGTATTCTTTCAGATTGGGCAACTTTACTCAATGTCTATTCCTAAGTCTTTAGATATTATGTTAAACAGTTCATTCTCATCTAACAGTTTACTTTTCATTAAAGCTTTCACGAAAGGTATTTTATTTTCGAAAGAATATTTTACTAATTCTTGGATGGTATCATAACCAAAAGTAGTAATCAAAGAAGCAGCAATAGCAGATGAGTTAATGAGATTCAACTTACATCTCTCGATATTTGCAGTTATTCCTTCGATACAATTTTTAGCCAAATTAAAATTGGAATCTCTTAGAAAAGAAAGTGATTTCAAAAACAAATGAGCTATTAAAGGAGAGAATGCATTCAATTCAAGATTTCCTGAAGAGACTAAATTTGAAATCATTACATCATTACCTTTAACGAGTTCGCAAACTTGAATTGCATTTTCTAAAATTACAGGATTAACTTTTCCAGGCATGATACTGGAACCGGATTGTTTGGGCGGAAGATTTATTTCTCCAATTCCGCCTGTGGGTCCGCTTGATAAAAAACGTAGGTCATTACAAAACTTTTGTATAGATGTTGCACCTGCTTTTACAATTCCGTGTACTTCCACAAAAACATCTAAATTTTGTGTCCCGTCAATAAGATCTTCACACTTAGCAATCGGAAGTTTTGTAATCTTTTTAAGAATATTGTTTACGTTCAAAACATATTCTTTAATTGCAGAAACAGAGTTTCCAACTGCAGTCCCGCCGAGATTAACAGAACGCAGACGTTCTTCAGCATTATAAATACGTCATCTATCACGGGCAATTGCTTGTGCATAAGCGCCAAACTCTTGACCCAAAGTTATTGGAACAGCGTCTTGAAATTGAGTTCTGCCTAACTTTAAAACATTTCTGAATTCTTTTTCCTTTTTCTGCAGTACGTTTTGCAAATGCGAAAAAGAATCCGCAAGTTCTCTTAACAAATAAATGGAAGCAATCCTCAGTGAAGTAGGGTATGTATCGTTTGTTGATTGACTTAAATTTACATCATCAAGTGGATGAACTGCAGAATAATCTCCGTACTGTTTTCGCAGAATCTTCAATGCAGTATTTGAGATAATTTCATTCACATTCATATTTAATGAAGTACCGGCTCCTCCTTGATACGGATCAACAATTATTTTATCGTAGATACTTTCTGAAGAACCGTTAATGCAATCATCAGTTTCATTGATTAGTAAACGAATAGCTTCATCAATCGCATCATATTTTTCCTTGAAAAGAATTCCACACTTATAATTTGTCTCGGAAGCTGCCATTTTAACTTGGAGATAAGCTTTAATCAAGTAAGGATTAATCTTTTCTCCGGATTTGGGAAAATTATTCACACTTCTTAATGAATGGATACCGTACACAGCATCATCCGGAATTTGTATCTCGCCCAATGAATCTTTTTCAATTCTCATAATAATTTCGACAAATAATTTTATTTACAGTTGAAATATACCAAAAATGAAAATTTGGTTTGCTCTTATTAAAATAAAAAACCCCGACGAATGTCGGGGTTCTTAAAGAAATATATCAAGATGAATTATTTTACAAGAAGCATCTTGTTTACTTTTACAAAGTTATTAGCTTCGATTCTGTAGAGATAAATTCCGGAAGCCATGTTTTTAGCTGTCCATTCAATTGTATGTGTACCGGAAACTAATTCATTATTTATCAAGGTTTCAACTTCTCTACCAAGTGCATCATAGATTGTCAACTTAACATGTCCACTTATTGGTAAAGCAAATTTAATATTTGTTGTCGGGTTGAATGGGTTCGGATAATTTTGATAAACAACATATTCAGAAGGAATTGTTTCTTCATATTTAACAGAAGTAGGAATTCCTATTGAAGCCATAGCTCCTTTTAATGCTGTAACAATATATTTCGGATTATGAATACCACCGCTCTTATCATTGTGTGCAGTGTTGGCATTCCAATAAGCGCTTAACTGAGTTTTTGTCCATGTAGATTTTGGAACCGGGAAAGCAATAAATGTTCCTGCTTTATCATATTGTCCATATCCTGTGCTGAAAGTAGTTCCAGGAATCTTTCCTAATTCTTTCATGATTTTATTAACCATCCCCCAAACTTCATCCTGCAATCCTTCTATAACACCGTTGTTATCATGATCTCCGTTACCATTATAGAAGAATTTTACTTCTCCAAATGAATTTCCGAATGTAGTTCCATGGCATTGAGCACATGCTTCCATATTATCTTTATCTGTAATTCTTCTTCCATCAGGACCAAGCAAGAAATTACCTTTAGCATCTTTTTTAAATGTACTCATACTGAATGAGTGACCGCCCCACTGATTTACAGTAGTACCTGTTACGGCATTTCCACTATACATATGGCATGTTACACAAAGATCCGGGGCAAATCCATAATGATTTGATTTCTTTAATGAAACTCCGCCTAATTCAAGCATATTGCTGCCTAATAACATGTCACCCTGTGGTCCATAGTGTGGACCAAATCTGCTGCTAATGGATGCAACTAAAGCAGCATTAGCTTCAGCTCTTGATTGATGGCAGTTTAAGCACATTGTTCCCATACCGGCATTGGTAACTTCTCTGGTAAGAGGAGTTTTTGGATCAACTGAATTTGGCGCTAAAATCTGTGCAGTAACTTTTCTTAATTGGAATACATTAGTTGCATCATGAGGATCGTGGCATCCGGCGCATGTAATTGGTGAATAAGAAGCATCAAAATAAGGATCAGTAGTTGGTACACCTTCTACATATTGTTTGAAACCTGCAGCTGTATGGCATCTTACACAAGATTCACGACCAGCACCTGTTGGGTATGAAGTTGTAACAGCATGTATTGATGCATCCCATTGTTCCGGGAAAATATGTTTTGTTCCAGCATCATGGCAATAGGCACAAACGGCAGCAGAATAAGTTGCTTGCATTCTTGAATCAGATGTAACACCTAAATGGCTGCCTGCAGGTCCATGACAACTTTCACATTGAATATTTGCTCTCTTGATTGCATCCGGAAATTGTGTCTTTAATTGATCAAATACTCCAGCACCAATAACTGTCGGAAATGTAAAAGTAAAATCGTCGAATCCATCGTTGATTGCTGTTAAGTTTTTATCGAAACCTGTTGTGTGGCACCCAATGCAGTTTACCGAATAGTTGGTACCTAGTCCTCCATTTACACCTTCTGTGAAATGTCTTGCATGGCCAGTTCCTTTCCATTCAGTAACTTTTCCAGAGTGACAAGTATTACAACTTAATTTAGTATCAACACCATTAACTACAGTATTTTCGTATCCTAAATATTTTGAAGCATTGAATGTAACTGTCTTTGTGTATGAGCCATCAGTGATGGTTACTTCATAAGCTCCAAGTTTATCAGCAGTTAAAAATACTACTTGGTTGTACTCATCAATTATATCTTTTGTTGTGCCAATTGCGGCTGTTGAACCAGACGGTCTTCTTGTAACTGTCCAAGTGGGGGTTACAAATTTCTGTCCGGTGATTGTCGCTTTGAAATACAATATTGATCCAATACCAACATTTTTTAATCCTGTTGCTGGATAAGTATAAATGTCAGTTGTTGATTTTGCTACATCTCTTGGTGACACACCCAAGACATCCATAGAAAGACTTACAGTAGTTGTCTGAGCCCAAAGTGATGCAGTAAGAAGGATCGAGATAAAAAGTAAAATTGTTGATCTTCTGAACATAATTTTCCTCCGGTGATTAGAGTTATTTGTTATTTTTTGTAGATGTGATTCTCTCATTTCTAGATAAAAAGATTTAGTTCTATTTTATTCTATTTCCTTAATTGAAATATAGAAATTAATCTAAAGATGTCAAAGTCCGCTAATAGATTTTTTGTAATAATATCTTATTACCTTATTTTAAGCAAAAATTGTTCCTCCAATAAATTTGTATAAAGTAAGGTCTATTCGTATATTTTTTCTCATAATTTGGAAATAAACATGAAGATTTATAATACTTTTACTAAATCTAAGGAATACTTCCAGCCCATCCATCCCCCCAATGTAACGATGTATATGTGCGGGCCGACTGTTTATAATTACTTCCATATAGGAAATGCACGGTCATTTGTAATGGCTGATATTGTTAGAAGATATCTCGAGTTCAAAGGATTCAATGTTAAGTTCATAATGAATATTACCGACGTTGATGATAATATTATCAAAAAAGCGAATGAAGAAAAAAAATCCACAACTGATGTTGCCAATTTTTATACAGAAGCTTTTTTCGAAGATGTAAAAAGACTTAAAATTAAAACTGCCAGCGTATATCCTAAAGCAACTTTGCACATTTCAGAAATGATAGAAGTTATTAAAGAATTAGAGAAAAAAGGATTTGCATATAATGTAGATGGTAATGTGTTTTATGATGTTTCAAAATTTTCTAATTATGGAAAACTTAGCGGCAAGAATACTGAGGATTTGGAATCCGGTGCACGCGTAGATGTAAATGAAGAGAAAAGAAATCCGCTTGATTTTGCGCTATGGAAAAAAGCAAAAGAAGGAGAACCAAATTGGGATAGTCCTTGGGGAAAAGGAAGACCCGGTTGGCATATTGAATGTTCAGCTATGAGCACAAAGCATCTTGGTAAATCAATTGATATTCATGCTGGGGGTAATGATTTAATATTTCCACATCATGAAAATGAAATAGCTCAGAGTGAAGCATGCTTCGAGCAAAAGTTTGTTAAATACTGGTTGCATTTTGGTTTCTTAAATATTCAGAATGAAAAGATGTCCAAATCTCTTGGAAATTTTTTTACTGCACGTGAAGTATTGGATAAATATTCCGCCGAAGCAATTCGTTTATTTTTTGCTCAAACAAATTACGGTGGACCGCTCAATTTTAGTGATGAATTATTGAATTCAGCCCAGAAAGGTTATGAAAAAATATTTAACCTTGCCGAAAAAATTGAAAGAGAAATAAATCTTAGTACTAAAAGTGAAATAATTCCCAACTTTGACGTTAAAAAATATTATTCTGATTTTGAAAAAGTAATGGATGATGATTTTAATTCACCTCAAGCTGCGGCAGTTATTTTTGATTTTATCAGAGCAGCTAATAAAATAATTGCCGAGAATAATAATATTGATTCGACTTTCTTTCATGGACTTAAAAAATTTCTTAAAGATACTGCAGAGAATGTTCTAGGAATAATCTATTTTGATGATATGACTAATGAATTAAATCCGGATATTGATAACGATCAAATTGAATCGTTAATCAAAAAAAGAGGTATAGCTAAAAAAGAAAAAAATTTTGCTCTTGCAGACCAGATAAGAGCAGAATTAATTAATTTAGGCATAATACTTCAGGATAGTAAAACTGGAACTACTATTAAGAAAATAAATCTGAAATAGATAAAGATTATTTCTAACTTTGACAAAACTTCGAAAGTAAAAATGAAAAAATATTTCTTGATATTACTTTTTTCTTTAGCTATTTCTCTTCAAATATTTTCACAAGGGACAGGCGGTACTAATGCTAAATTTGAATATCGCCGATTGATTGATCTTCCCACTGCAGGCATTCTTGAAAAAGGTTTTGCGGGTGTAACTCTTGATATTATGCCGTTAGGTGTTGTAATCAACAGAATAGAAGTTGGTGTAGTTGATGGTTTTAGTTTTGGTATTTCGTACGGTGGCAAAAATATAATTGGCAGCGGAGACATAGATTGGAATAAATTGCCCGGTGTAAATGTTAGAGCAAGAATTATTGACGAAACTCAATTATTGCCGGCAATAGCTATAGGTTTTGATTCTCAAGGGAAAGGGCCTTATAAGAGAGATATCTCAAGATATCAAATCAAATCTCAAGGTTTTTTTGCGGCGGCATCCAAGAATTTTGAATTATTTGGTTATCTAAGTATTCATGGTGTTATCAATTTTTCAATGGAACGGGATGATGATGATAAAGACCTAAACTTAGGTGTTGGATTTGAAAAAACAATTGGTTCTAAAGTTTCTTTTATTGGTGAATATGATTTTGCCGTAAATGATAATACAGGTAATTCTCTTGGTAAAGGGAATGGATATTTGAATTTTGGTCTTCGCTGGTCAGTTGGGGATGGACTAACACTTGGTCTCGATTTACGTGATTTTCTAAACAATAAACGTATAGACGGGAATAAAGCCGATCGCGGAATTTTTGTAGAATATGTAAAATCAATCTTTTAAATCAAATTGTATTCATTATCACACATATCAGTTTACTGATATAGACACATTTCAATTTTATACTTTCTTTTTGCCTTTCATTTCATCATTAATTAGGTATAATTTTTGAACATATAAATTATCAATTGAGAATGGTGCTATTATGAAAACTTTAATTCGACTATTAATTGTATTACCTCTTCTTACACTTGGAGGATGTTACACACAAATTGCATTTCGTGATTATAGTCCCAAAGACTCTCGCTATGAATCACAAGAAGATGAATATGCTTATGAGGATCAAGCAGATTCCAATTATTACAATGAAAACGATTATGATTATCGCTATCAAGATTCTTACGTCCCTGGTTACAGAAGATTTCTTGGTAGTTATTATCCATCACTCGGTTTCTCATACGGATTAGGATACAATTCCTATTATTACAGTTTATTTGGCTGGGATAGTCCTTATTGGTATTGGAGATATAATTCCATTTGGAATTATGGATATTACGGGTACAACTATGGTTATCCATACTATTGGAATAATTATAACTCACATTGGAATAATTATGCCGGCAGTAATGTTAAGTACAGAAATAATGTAAATACACGAACTCGAGATAATGACGGTCAACGCGGTAGAGGCGTAATCGGAGGAAGCGATCGCGGTAGAACGGGTACAAATTATTCTACTCGTGATAGAACTGATCGCGCTAATGATGTTGATCTTAGCAGAGTTAGAGTTTCAAGAGATGCAAACAATAGAAATGACGGAACTCGTGTATCATCGCCAAGGAATGATAATCCATCAAAACGTGATGTAAACACCCGAACACGTGAACGAAGCAGCAATAGAGAAAGTAATTCTGCACAACCGGCAACAAGAGAAAGAGATGCATCCCGCGGGAGAAGTGAATCTGCACAACCGGCAACAAGAGAAAGAAGCGAAAGACAGGCACCGTCATATTCTCCGCCACCATCTTTTCGATCTAGCGAAGGATCAAGATCTAGCAGTTCAGGCAGCTCAAGCGGTGGTTCGCGTTCAGGCGGAAGTTCGGATAGCGGCAGGAGACGTTAATGAATACATCTTCAAAGAATTAGCTGGAGTGATAGAAAAATGAAAACTATATTAAAAATTATTTTTTCTGCTGTTCTTCTCATTACGAATATTACGATTGCACAAAATTACAATGATGTATTCAGATTAAGTGAATCGGGGATTGTTTTTGGTGCAAGATCATTAGGAATGGGTAATGCATACACTGCTGCTGGTAATGATTTCTCAGCAATGATGTTCAACCCGGCCGGTTTGGCATTAATAAAAAAAGCTGAATTATATACAGGTCTTAATTATAACAACTACGATAATAATGTTGGATTCTTCAACAGGAATTCTCAATTATCCAATAGTATTTCAAAGTTGGGACAATTTGGTGTTGCACTCCCGATGCCAACTATACAGGGTAGTTTTGTTTTAGGTTTTGGTTATACTCAAGTAAAAGATTTTAACGGAACATTAGGGTTCAGTGCGTTTAATTCCGGTGCAAATTCTTATATCCAGGATCTCACGTATTCTCCTTACATGGCAGATCGAGACATTGCATTTAACCTTGCGCTTAGCTATCCGTTATACACTAAAAATGGTACTTATGTAAGAGATACAACACTTGTCAACGGTAAATTGAATCAACGCGGGAATATTTTGCAAGATGGTTCACTAAATGCCTGGTCATTTTCAGCTGCCATAGAAGTAGAGAAAGATATTTTTGTTGGAGCGACGATTAATCTTTACTCTGGAAACTTTAATAAGAATAAAGATTATAGTGAAGAAGACGTAAATAATATTTATCCGGCATCGGTTTTATTAGATCCAAGCGAACCGGCTTCGGCCGATTTTAAATCATTTACATTACATGATAGAATTTCTTGGGATATTTCCGGTTCAGGTTTAAGCATTGGTGCGTTGATGAAAGTTAATAATAACTTAAATCTTGCCGCTAATATTAAGTTCTCAAAAACATTTACTGTAAAAGAGACTTATTATGTTAATGGGGAAAGCTATTTTGGACTTAATAAAAAATATTTTTTAGATCCTGCTATTGATTCAAAAAGTAACTACGAAATTACTACTCCTGCAGAATTCACTTTTGGAGCTTCTTATATAATTAATAATATAACTGTTAGCGCTAGTGCAACTATGATTGATTACAGCAACTCAAAATTTAGATCCGGATTTGATTTAATTAGTTTAGATAATAAAAATTCTGATATAAAATCGTTGTACAGATCGGTTATTAATTTAAATGCCGGATTTGAATATGTTCTTCCTTCAACTAATTTTACAGTAAGAGGTGGATTTATTCTAATGCGTTCACCATTCAGAGATGATCCACCGGAGTATGATAAAAAATTTCTAACTGCAGGCATTGGTATCCGTCTCACAAAATCCGTTTCAGTTGATGGTGCGTATGCATATGGCTGGTGGAAAGATTATGGCGACAATTACGGCAGCGGAGTATCTCGCACTTATCAGGACATTAAAAATCAAAACATTATTACTTCGTTGAAATATAATTTCTAATCATTCATAGTAACATCTCGATTGACAACCCTTAATAAGCACCTTATTTTCAAGGTGCTTTTTTATTAATAGCGGAGGTTACAATACACGGCATTATTTTCAAAATTGAGAGTAAAGATTATTATTTATTCGATCCTAATGGAAAACAAATTCGTTGTTCATTAAGAGGAAAATTTCAAAAAGATTTTGCACTTAAAAGAAATAAACTTTATACCGTAGATATTGCTGCTGTTGGTGATAGAGTTAAATTCGAAATGAACAATGACGGCTCCGGCGTTATTAATGAAATACTTCCAAGACAAAATCATATTTCACGAAAAGTCCCTCGCATAAAAGGAGCCGGCACACGAGGTGAACGGCTTGAACAAATTATTGCTTCAAATGTTGATAACCTTATAATCGTTAGCAGTTGCAAATCGCCTAAATTCAATAATCGTTTGATTGATAGATTAATTGTCTGCGCGGAAAGTTCTCATATAAATCCAATTGTTGTATTAAATAAAACTGATCTGGATTTAGATTCGCATTACGAAGAAATTATTAAACTGTATTCTTCCATTGGGTATAAAATAATTGCTACAAGTACGGTCACTAAAAACGGTATTGATGAATTAAAACATAGCTTATCGGGAAAAGTTAATTTGATTTGGGGTCAATCAGGTGTGGGGAAATCATCATTATTGAATGAAATATTTCCCGGCTTAAATTTGAAAATCGGTATGATTAGTAATTCGACCTCTAAAGGAAAACATACAACCGTAACAAGTTTACTCTTAAGATTTGATAATGACACATCTGTAATTGACACGCCCGGAATCCGGGAAATTGATCCGTACGGAATTCGCGAGGAGGATTTGGGTCATTACTTCAAAGAATTTGTTCCGTTCATAAATGAGTGCAAGTTCAATACATGTACTCATGATCATGAACCGGGCTGTGCCGTAATTAAAGCTGTAGAAGAAAAATTGATCAGTCATGAAAGATATCAGAGCTATCTAAACTTGCGTGCAACTATAGAAGATGATATGAATTTTTAAAGAGAAATAATTTTCTTTTTCATTGCTTCAACAAATTCTGATACAACTTCATCCGGAATCCCGTCAACATGATTTGATCTTAAGCGCATATCACATTGATCATTAACATAATCAATCAAAATAAATTTATGATCTTTTGTAAGAGCAATTTCCGTGGAGAAATAATCGAGCCGGGTTATCCTCGCTAATTTTTTTGATATTCTACTAAGTGGGAGAAGATTATATTTTTTTGTCTCACTATTAGTAACTCTGTGATAAATATGTGTTTTGTCATCCCACCATGTTGGAAGAACTTGGCCGAATGCGTAAATAACTCTAAACCATGCGCGTCTTTCGTTCAGCATTCTTGGGAGTATTTTTTCCTGAACTATATATTTATCATTGTGGTTTTTAATTCTTTCTTTCTGGATTTGATCAAGCGACGTTGCATTTCGAATTACACCTTCGCCCCCGCCGGAAAAGGTTGCCGGTTTTATTATATAGGGATTGCCAAGTAACTTCAATTCCTTATCCGTTATAAAAAGTTCGTTGTGCTTATCATATGGTTGAATAAGAAATGTTTCTGGTAGTTGAAATTTCTTCTTGATCAATTTCTTATGTATTAAAACTTTATCTATGGATTTTACAACTTTATTATGAGGATTTATTAAGTAGCACTTTTTCCGCTTAAGGAGTTTAGTTAAAGGAATGAACTCCAAGTCTTCATCAGATGCTCTATCAAGCAAAGCTTTGAAGGATATTTTATTCTTTTTTGTTAGATATATAACTTCAGATAAGTTGAATTTTCCGATGACAAATGTTTTCAAACCATTGCGGTGAAAACTGTGCTCGGTCAGTTCAACAAATTCTTTATCATATTTCCATTTGTATGCAATTGCCAGATCGTAAGTATGCATTCTCGTAAAATATTTTTGCAAAGATAGAAAAATGAATTGCGGACATCAATCTTTACCCTTGTGATTCAAACTGTTAAAAACTATTTTTTGTTTCAAATTAATGGTGCTTATGAAGTTCAAAATTCTTCTAATATATACAGCTTTTCTTTTGGCGGGTTGTTCTTCGGATGTTGTTAAAGAAAACAATTCAAATGGCAAAAACGATCATAGTTTTTATGCTCCGCAGAATAAAAAACTTGCTCAGGAAAAATTTATTGCTGGCTCTATTTTAGAGTTAAAGGGGCAGTTTACTGAAGCAGTTATTGAATATCTTGAAGCACTTAAGTATGATCCTCAACCGGGCATTAACTATACAATTGCAAAAAATTATTATCGGCTTAATAAATTTTCTTCTGCTTTAACTTATTCTCAAAAAGCAGTTGAAAATGAACCAAAGAATACTGAGTACTTAACTCTTCAAGCTTCGATCTATTCTTCTTCACACTTGGAAGATTCAGCGGCTACAGTTTATAGTAAAATTATTCAGCTTGATTCGACCAATGTAACTGCTTATTACAATCTTGCACAATTGAACGAAGTAAAAAAACCATCTGTGGCTATTTTGCATTACAAGAAAATCCTTGATATGATCGGCCCCGAATGGAGCGTGTTGGTACGAATTGCCGATATCAATGAACGAATGGGAAATATTAAGGAAACTATCTCAACAGTTGAAGAACTTTTAAAATTAAATCCGTCTGATCTTCTACTACAGAAATTATTAATAGAATCGTATCTCAAAACAAAAGATTATGAAAAGGCATTATCAAAAGTGAATGAATCACTCACAAGTTTTCCGGATGACGAAAGTCTCATTGATCTAAAAGGAAGAATATTTATTCAGCAAGGGAAGTGGCAAGATGCTTCCAATGAGTATATGAAATTGGTAAAAAGCCGGAAGATTAGCATAGAGGATAAGTTAAGAATTGGAACATCATTTTATTTTCAATCAGAAAAAGACTCAACTAATTTAAATATTGCTAAACAAATTTTTTTGGAAGTAAATCGTGATACATTAGATTGGCAGGTAAATGCTTATCTGGGCGAGATTGAACTTCGGGAACATAAAAATGAATCTGCGATAGAATATTTTAAGACTGCAGCAAAACTTGCTGAATGGAATGCTCAAATATGGGTTCGTCTCGGAGGATTACTATTCGATACTAAAAAATATAAAGATGCAATTGAGTACATGAGCAAAGCATCAGAAAAATTCCCGAATGATTTTGCAATTAATTTAATTTACGGTCTATCTCTTTCAACTGAGAATGAGCACATCAAAGCAAAAGATGCATTGGAGAAAGCTTACAAATTAAATCCGAATGATGTAACGGTTCTTTCTGCACTTGGTTATACTCTTAATCAATTGAAAAATGACAAAGAAGCATTAGTACACTTAAATAAAGCGTTAATTATTGAACCGAATAATATACAAGTGATAAGTGTTTTAGCTTTAATACATGAATCGCAAAAAGAATATCAAATTTCTGATTCGCTTTACACATCTGCATTAAAAATTGATTCGTCAAATGTTCTTATAATGAATAACTTTGCTTATTCACTTGCAGAGCGCGGTATTCGTCTGCAAGATGCCTTAACTATGTCAAAGAAAGCAATTGGAGCAGAGCCGAAGAATTCATCATACCTTGACACGATCGGCTGGATCTATTTTCGACTTGGAGATTTTAAAAAGGCAAAAAAAAATATTGAGGAAGCTGTAAAATTAGAAAACAAGAACGGAACACTATTAGATCATTTAGGTGATGTTTATTTTAAGCTGGGCGAGAAATCAAAAGCTGTTGAGTTTTGGAAGAAAGTTTTCGAGTTAGATTCGACAAAAAATGATATTAAAACGAAAATTGAAAAAGGAGAATTGTGAAAAAAAGTTTATTCCTTTTTATGATTGCTGCACTTATCTCACAATTATATTTGAACGGATGCGCGCCTTCAACTCCTGTGCAGGTAGATAGAATGATCTCCTCTGACCGGTTGATCAAACGACTTGAAGCTAATAGAAGAAAAATAAAAAGTTTTGTAGGCACAGGTTCAATAAGTATTAAAACAGCCGAGATGGATGCAACAAGTAGTTTTCAAGTTGAAATTAAGAAACCGGATTCTGTTAAAGTATCTTTCTATGGTCCATTTGGTATTGATCTAGCATTCGCATTGATAACACCGCAGAATTTTCAATTTTACGATGCGATCAACAACATCTATTATAAAGGAAAAGTAAAACCCGGAGTTCTGAAAGATATTTTAAAAGTTAATATTTCTTTTGATGAACTTATTGATGTTGCAACCGGCTCTGTTAATTTAACTGATAAATTAAGAAGTGAACCGAATAAGTTTGAAGCTGTTGATGATTTGTATAAACTTACTTACATAGATTCAGTCAGCAGGAAATCAAGTATGTATTGGGTTAGATCGGAAGAACTTGAAATACGCCAATACCAGCAAAACGACTCGAAAGGGAAAAATTTGGTTGATACTAAATATTCCGGTTTTAAGAAAATGGAGGATACTCCCATTCCTTCCCAGATTAACTTAAATGATCTGCTTAATAATCAAAAAATAAAAATTGAGTATCGAACAATTGAAGTAAACAAAGAAATTGGAAAGCTAAAAATTGATATACCAGACGATGCAAAAATCATTGAACTGTAAATCGCTATTAATATTGTTTGTAATCTTCTCAACAATTCTAACCGGGCAAACTACCGATAGTCTCCGCGCAAAGAATCGAGAATTGGACCGCATTAAAAAAGATATTACTGCGCTGGAAAAAGAACTTCAGGCAAAAACCAAAAAGGAAAGAGAATCACTTCAAGCACTTGAAAATATCAATCAGCAAAATTTGCTGCTGAACAAACTGATTAACAATCTTCTTGCTGACGAGAAAGATAAAGAGATTGCTATTAAAGATATTGAAGATGAGATCGGTAAAGTTGAAAACCGTATAAAAGATTTAAAAGAAAAATATGCCCGTTACATAGTATGGATTTACAAAAACCGCGGTCTTTCCATGTTGCGTTTTATTCTTGATTCCGATTCCTTCAATCAGGCAATCAAACGTTACCGTTACTTAAAATATATTTCGGAACAGAATGAAAAAACCTTGAAACAGCTCAACTCAAATAAATTTCAACTCAGTCAGCTTAAAAATGATCTGGAAGGAGAGCGGAGAGAAAAAGCCCAGTTAGCTCAACAGAAAATGAATGAACAGGACGCTTTAGAAAAGAAAGAACAGGAGAAAAAAGATCTATTGAATCTCTTAAAAAGCGATCAAAAACTTATTGCTCAGGAAATTGAATCAAAGAGAAGAGCGGAAATTGTTATTAAAAATTTGATCGCTAAATTGATCGAAGTAGATCGTGAAAGAAAAGCACAGCAGCATGAGAAAAAAGCAACAGACAAAAAAAGTTTAGCTTACAAAAAGAATATTCAATTCTTTGATTACAATACATTTGAAAATTTTGCACAGCTGCGCGGCGTGCTCGGCTGGCCGATACATGAAGGAGAAGTTGTACGTGCATTCGGCGAAAATAAAAATGAACGGCTTAACACAATTACATTGAATTACGGGATTGATATTGCAGTGAACGGTGAACAGAATGTTTTATCTGTTGCTGAAGGAATCGTTTCGGCTATAGACTGGATACCGGGTTACGGCTCTATTGTAATTGTAACTCACCGTGATGATTACAGAACTGTGTACGGACACGTATCCAACATTTCTGTTAAAGAAGGCGAGAAGGTTAAAGGCGGCAGTGCAATCGGAAAAGTAAATGAAAGTCTTGAGGGGAAAATATTACACTTCGAAATTTGGAACGAACGGAATTACCAGAATCCGGAAGTATGGTTAGCGAGAAAATGAAATAGCTGTCAGCGTTTAGCTATTAGCTTTTAGCTACCGCAAACTGCCAACTGCTTACTGCCAACTGTTGCTTACTTCCATTTATCTCTTTATTTTTAATTAAGAATGTGGGGATGTTCGTAAATGTCTTTGGAAAGGGAAGCAAGAAGAAATAAAGTTAAGCTGTTAGATCAAATCCGAATCTCACTCCGCACCAACCACTATAACCAGAAAACAGAAGAGAGTTACACTTCCTGGATAAAGCGGTTCATAATATTCAATAACAAAGTTCACCCTGAGAAGTTAGGTAAAGATGAAATAAGAAATTTTTTGAGTTATCTTGCAATAGAAAGACATGTATCGTCATCAACACAGAACCAGGCATTGCAGGGGATTCTTTATTTATATAAAAATGTTTTAAGGAAAGAGGTTGGTTGGATCGAAGATATTAAGCACGCAACAAGAGTGAAGCATTTACCGGTTGTGTTTTCGAAAAGAGAAGTCATAAAAATATTTGAGTATCTTGGAGGGACGCCAAAATTAGTTATTTCTCTTTTGTATGGTGGAGGATTGCGTTTAGCAGAATGTCTGAATCTTAGAATAAAAGATGTTGATTTCGATTATAAGCAGATAGTAGTTCGTGATGGTTCAGCCCGTGAGATATGAAAGAATATTTTTACGTATATGTATTAAAAAGTAAGAAAGATGGAAAGTTTTATACAGGATACACAAATAACCTTAAGAGAAGAATTTCGGAACATAATGTGGGTAAGGTTGATAGTACTCGTAATAGAATGCCGTTAGAATTAATTTATTGGGAAGGATGTCTAAATCAGAGTTATGCTATTCAAAGAGAAAAATATCTTAAAACAGCTTGGGGTAAGCGATATATCAAGAATCGGATCAAATATTATCTCACGGGCTAAAGGAGAAAAGGACCGTCATACCATTCTTCCAATGTCAATCCAGCCGGAATTGAAAAAACATTTAAATGAAGTTTATATAAAGCACAAAAAAGATTTAGCAGACGGTAAAGGTGAAACAATTCTTCCATATGCACTCAAGAGAAAATATCCAAATGCAGGTAAAGAATTCGGGCTTGCCACGTGAGATAGTGAGTTAATTATGTTTTATTATGTTTATGTTTTACAATCAGCTAAGGACAAAAATTTTTATGTAGGTTACACAAACAATATTAAAAGAAGAATCGAAGAACATAATAGCGGACATGTTGAATCAACAAAAAATAGGATACCATTTAAATTAAGGGTAGTTCCAAAAACTATCTTTTGTAAAAATTTAACGCAGAGAACGCAAAGAATACGCAAAGTCCGCAGAGAATATTGAAGTTTTTAGAACCACCCTTAATTTATTAGGAAGGATGTATGAGTCAGGAAGATGCGCTAAGACGAGAGAAATATTTGAAAATTGCCTGGGGTAAACGATATATAAAAAATAGACTTGGAGATTATCTCACGTGGTGAAGCAGTATGTATTTCCGGCAGATAAATTTATAAAGGAAAAGGAGAGTGGTTTAGTTTTTAGATATCATTTACATGAGACAACAATTCAAAGGGCTGTTAAAGAAGCAATTAAAAATGCCGGAGTAAATAAACCGGGAAGTCCACACACATTCCGTCATTCTTTTGCGACTCATCTTTTAGAGAATGGCTCTGATATTCGGACCATACAAGAATTGTTAGGGCATCAGTCGGTTAAGACGACAATGATTTACACACATGTATTGAATAGAGGGATTGGAGTAAAGAGTCCTTTAGATTACTGAGAGTGAGGATGATAGATATGCACATTCTATTTTTAAATGATGGCAATTTAGATTGTTTTGTAAGAAATTGGAACGTAGATATGCAACTGCATGCACATCTATGTTCTTTAACTAATAATTTCATGCAGTATAAGTAATAGTTATGTGGCTAAGTATTATGCAGAAAATATTCTTAATAATTTTTGTGGGAATTTTTACAATGACAGTTTCAGCTCAAGTTGTGAATTCGGTTTTTGCTATTGTTAAACTATCATATAATGAAAATGGGGAATCTTCTGTCATTGGTGGAATATGTGGTAGTGCATTTCTTATTAATGATTCAACTGTAATAACTGCGCATCATGTATTGAACAGTAAAGTTAAACCAAACGAAGGTTATAAATATTGCCAATTTTGGTTGTTAAACAGAAATGGTAGTTTAATAATCCCAATTGAACAAAAACAATTTGAAGATTATAAAGAAATGGAATGCACTATAATACATTTGCAGAAACCTCTAAATGGTATTCCTTTTCTTTCAATAGAATCTAATGATGTGAAGATTGGCGATGAAGTTTATAGTTTAGGTCACGTTGGAGATAAAATGCCTGTTACTAAAGCTGAATGGAATAACGGCAAGCTTTTAATACAAAGTTATTCCTTAAAAAATCTTGAAACTGATAAAAATGGCAATGTTAAAGAAATTAAAAAGGCAACTATACGCGCTAATGATGTCAATATAGTAGATGTTGAAGTAATTCAACCAACGTTCGGTGCTGTAGTTGGAATGTCCGGCGGTCCTTTAATAGCAAAAAGAACTAACAAGTTAATTGGATTGATGTCATTTGGGATGCCAGCTGATTCTGTTAAAAAAGAAATTGTTTACGCAATCTCTAGTAATGAACTTTATAAAAAATTTATTGGAAACAGCAATAAGTAATATGCCACATAACCAGCTTTTCCACCCGACCGCGCTTTCATTGCAGCATTGTTCTAATATTCGGATGGAGTGAAAAAGGTAAACATTGTAAGTAATATAGTTCTATTAAATAAATTTGTTACTAATTATTGGCAGTAGCTTTTCATTTCGTCATTGCTGTTCTTGGCGGACGGGTGAAAAGCCACGACGTTATGTTTCAAAACAAAGTAGTATTTGTGCAAGTGTTGTCAACCAAGCTTGTTTACTGTTCTGGTTTTGTTCTTTGGTTTTTGCAGTTGTGTAGTTCGGTTTTTGCAACCAAGCTAAGCAGTTTGTCCAGGTTGGTTTGTAAAAGTCGGCTAACAGGTTTATTCAATGCTAAGGTGGTTGGCTCGCTGGTTTTGTGTTGGTCACCGGTTTGTAAATCCGGCATTGTTGGCATTGGTTTCCAATAAAAGTTAGTTGTAAAAATATTCTTTCGTTCTAAAAGTTAATTTGTTCTTTAGGTGTTGTTGCAAAGCAAAAATTTTTATCAATGTTACGGTTAGCTCAAAGTAAAATTGTTCTGTTGTTCAGCGTGGAGTTCTTTTGTTATTGTATTTCAGAGCAAGGTGATTTCTTTTTCACGTTCTAAAATCGCCAAGTTCATAAAAAGCAAAACATAACATCTTTAATAAGTAAAAAGTCAATATAGAAGAAGAGAATAAAATTAGATAAAAATATTCATGGCACACCAACAAGAGCGGTGAGCAGAATAAAAGTTCTTTGAATA
>JBBAAM010000046.1:0-32249 GCA_041658245.1 Melioribacteraceae bacterium | reverse complement strand
TAACTTAATTCGGTCACGTTGGCAAGTGTCTTTCGACCGGCTATGTCTTTGCAATAAATTGAATCGGGAATATTATCAATTACGGTACGCAATAATAACCGCTCTTTTTGTAAGCTTCCCTCTGCATGTTTGTGCTCGGTAATGTCACGGAAAGACCACACACGTCCAATTGAAGTATCACTCATTATTAGTGGCGCTGAATATCTTTCAAAAATTCTTCCATCCTTAAAAAGAAGCATATCCAAATCTTCTTCAGTTGAGTTGTAGAGTTTTTTCACTTTCGAAATAAAATCTTCCGGGTTGACCAACTGATCCAAAATAAAATCCAGCAATACGTTGTCATCACCGGAATCAATTAAACTTTGTGGGATATTCCAAAGTTGAGCAAATCGCCCATTGGTTTTTATCACTTTACCATTACCGTCAACAGCCAATATACCATCGGCAGTAGATTGAAGAATAACATTCAACTTGATTTCATTTTCACGAAGAGCTTCTTCCGCACGTTTACGAGTGGTGATATTGCGGCCAATTCCAACTAAACCAAGGATAATTCCTTTCTCATCTTTTAACGGAATTTTTGATGTGAGCAACCATTGCTTTTCCCCTTTCTCATCAAGTAAATATTCTTCTCTGTTAAGTATCGGTTGACCTGATTGTATAACTAATTGATCGTCTGAAAAAAATCCTTCCGCAAGTTCTTTTGGATAAAAATCAAAGTCGGTCTTCCCTAAAATTTCTTTTTCTGTCTTTACTCCCGAATAACTTAATTCGGTCACGTTGGCAAGTGTCTTTCGACCGGCTATGTCTTTGCAATAAATTGAATCGGGAATATTATCAATTACGGTACGCAATAATAACCGCTCTTTTTGTAAGCTTCCCTCTGCATATTTGTGCTCGGTAATGTCTGTGACAATCCCTAATATCGCGTTTTCACCTTCATAGTTAATTATTTTAAATGCGGTAGAAGTTTCTATTCTTCTTTTGTCTTTTGTTATCAAAGTTAAGTCGTAAGAATCTTTCGCTTTGCCTTTGTAACGATTGGCAAAATTTTCTTTAACCATTTCAATATGTTCCGGTGCAATTATATCAAGAAAGTTAAATCTTGGATCTAAAAATTCATCTCTTGTATAACCAAGAATCTCTTCGCATTTTTTATTTACATAAACTACACGACCTGCTTTATTAATGAAAATCATATTAGGAGATTCTTCCAATAAGCTTCTAAATTTCTCTTCGGATTCTTTCAATTCTGATTCTGTATGTTTGCGTTCGATGGCTTCATTCTTAAGAACTTTGTTTTGTAAAACAAGTTTTATAGAGAGAATGAGAAATAAAAGAAACGCAATAACTATTACTACACTTGCTCTAAGTACATCGAAGACTATTGAACTCTTCCATCTGTCTGCATCGTAATCCATTCCAAATACTGCTATTGTTCTCCCCGTTGATTCGTCTTTCATTGGGACAAGTACACTTACCCACGTTCCCCATCTATCGGTAATAGGAGGAGTAATTAATTCTTCTGCACTATCAAAAAACTTTATAAAACTCGTATCAACTTCAGAATACTCTTGTCCGGGGGGTGAATAGTCTTTAGAATTTTCCGGTTCGGAATCTGCGATAAAAAAAATCTTCCCTTCTCTTTTTGTAAATAGGTAAACAAAGCGTGCATCAGAAAGAATGGATTTAATATTGATCAGTCTCTTTTTTATACTCACATAGGCTATAGTTCCGGCATCTTCTTGCACTCCGCTAAGTTTTTTTAACATTTCCCCATTTAGAGAATTCGCTGCAATCTTAGCTGTCTTTATTGCTTCTTCTGAATTTTGCTTCACAACGCGATTCCATGTATAACGTATGGACACTGCCCCTGAAATAGCAATTAGCATAAATATAAGTAGTACAACAACGGAGGATTTTCGAGTCAAAAAATCTTTGCTCATTTTAAAAATTCTTTTTTCCATAATTTCTGCTCGCCATTTTAGACTTCTAAATTGACCTGACACTTTTTCTTTGTTAAGTCTCACTAGTATTCTTTATTTCGCTGCCGGTTTCCCTATACGCCTTCCTTTGCCAACTACCTTCCCACTATGCCTATCACACTTGTTAATAAAACAGGTCCCTCACATTTCTTAAATGGTGGTGTACTCATTTCATCTACCTGCTTTATAACCACGGTTTGTTTTTCTTGTATAATTCCTTCTTTTATTTTTTTATTAAATTTATTATTGTAAGAAGAAAAAGAGTAGAAGTTTTTTCTGTGTCTCGAATTATTTCTGCATTAGCTATCGGAGGAGTTTTCACGTTAGCTTGAGTATTTTGTTTAATTGATGTGCCAAAACTAAAACTACTTATGCTTATTCCCAAGTAAAAAATAAAAAATCGTTCCTACAAACCTTAATCTTTCACAGCATTCTACCTTCGCTTTACTTTTTATTGCAATTTAAGGTGCAAATATGGTTACCCGCATTTCCAACATAATAAAAAAAGATTATAATGTGCTTGAACAAACGCTCATACATGAGCGTGGTTGAGCTTACCATTGTTCAACGCTGCAAGATGAGGACAGCAAAGTAAGTGAAATCTGTTTCGAGTGGCGGACTTCTTTGGCAAGTAGTAACTAAAAAGCCGACTGTGAAGTCGGCTTAATTTTAACACGGGCTGCAATCGAGGAATTCATTGTGAAGTTAAATACAGAAAGTAAAGTCACCACAGAATGTGAAACTAAGGGACACCCGGTCCAACAATAGAGCCTAATCAAAAGGACTCGATTTGATTCCCTGATAAAAACTGAAAAAAAATTTTTATGGAGATTTTTGATTTGCCCTATAAAGCAAAAAAGCCTTACAGGTATTGACCTATAAGGCTTTGCAATTACGGTGTAAATTAAATTGTTGAATTCCGCCAAAGGGCGGACAAGCTGTTTATTTGTTTAACTGTTTAATTGCCCCTTCAACAATTCAACTCCTCAACCTTTCAACTCCGCCGAAGGCGAATAAACTCTTCAACAATTCAATTCCCCAATTGAGACTTTCTCAAAGCATTCAATTGATTAGATATTTCAGCTATTTTTGTTTTCGCTTCAGCCAATACTTCACCGGAAATATAATTTAGATCATATGCGATATAAAGTTGATTCAGAACTTCCATGAGACTGCTATATGCCAAATTGGTAAAATGAGCCTGATCTTTTGATGAAATTCTTGATGAACCTTCAGCAAGGTTTGAGGCAACTGATATGACTGCCCTTCTTATTTGGTCTACCAAACAATAGCGTTCTTGCTTAGGAAAAGTATTGGTAATTTTATAAATAGAACCGACCAGCTCTCTAGAATTTTGCCAAACTCTTAATTTTTCAAATACAAATTGATATTCCATTTTTACCTTTCAACAATTCAACCCCTCAACAATTCAACTTTTCAACCAAAATTCTCACAATCCTCTCCGCCGCTTTCCCATCCCACAACTCCGGAATTTTCCCAATTTTCTTTTTACCGGATAAAATTTCTACCGCTGCTAATTCCGCTTTTTTGAAATCAGTTCCGACTAAATGATTTGTCCCGACTTCCACCGTAACTGGACGCTCGGTATTATCCCGCAAAGTTAAACATTGAACACCGAGATAAGTGCTCTCCTCTTGTATTCCGCCGCTATCAGTAATAACTAATTCACAATTTTTTACGAGCGAAATAAAATCAAGATAACCTATCGGATCCGTTAAAATAATATTTTCATTTAAAAATGATTCTAAGCCGAATGCCTTAATATTAGCTCTCGTTCTCGGATGAATTGGGAAAACTATTTTTCTTTTCTCACTTAAATGATTCAACATCTCAATCACTTCTCTCAATGATTTTGCTTCATCAACATTGCTTGGACGATGGAGAGTAACGAGTAAATAGGCAGTAGGCAGTAGGCAATAGGTTTCAAGGATAGTGGACTTATCAACTTTCGGCAGGTAATGTATCAGACTATCTATCATGCAATTGCCAACGAAGAATACCTTCTCATCACTTATGCCAGAGTTCTTAAGATTTTCAAGTCCGCTTTTTTCAGTAATAAACAGAAAATCTGAAATAGTATCCGTCAATACTCTATTAATTTCTTCCGGCATTTCCTTATCAAAACTCCGCAGACCAGCTTCTACATGCGCTACCTTTATATGCAGCTTCACCGCAGCTAGACTGCATGCAATAGTAGAATTCACATCTCCCACAACTATAACCAAATCAGGTTTTTCTTGTAAAAGGATTTTCTCAAACTCGATCATCACTTTAGCAGTTTGTTCTGCATGAGAACCCGAACCAACACCCAAATAAAAATCTGGTTTCGGAAGTTCCAATTCATCAAAGAACACCTTCGACATCTTTTCATCATAATGCTGCCCCGTATGACAGATTAGATGGTTGATGGTTAATGGTTGATGGGCGATGGATGAATTCTTTTCTTCTTCCTTTTTACTTTCTCCGCCTTCGGCGGATTTCCACTTTCCACTTTCCTCTGACAACTTCTCAAACGCTTTGTGCAGCGGTGCAACCTTCATAAAATTAGGACGCGCACCTACAACTGATATTATTTTTAGCATATTTTTTATTGTTTAATTGTTTAACTAAAATCCTACAATCCTTCTCAGCTTTAGCTGATCAGCCTCTGGCTGCTGCGTCAGCCTCCGGCTGCTGCGTCAGCCTCCGGCTGAAAATCCTTCAATCCAAAACTCGGCATCACGCTAAAGCGTAACGCTCCACAAAAAAACATCATAAATGATGTTGAAATTTTCAGTTATTAGTTTTCAGTCCGCCGCGGCGGATCAGTCTTCAAACTTGTAATCTTTTAATCTTTTAATCTTTCCATCTATCATAATTTGCAATTAGTGAAGAAGCCGGAATATTGAGTTTATTATTCAGCGTTCTTATCATTGATAAACTCAATTTCCTTTTTCTATTTAAGATTTCAGAAGTTCTACTTTTAGACCCGATAATAGAGACTAATGCGGCAGCATCCATATTGAGTTGTTCTAACCTGAACTTAATAGCTTCGATAGGATCAGGTAATTTAATAGGGAAAACTTTTTCTTCATAATCTTCAACCAGTATTGAGAGTAATTCCAATTCGTCATATTCGTCGGAATTTGTTGCTAATTCCTTTTGCAGTAATTCATATATTCTTGAAAGTGCTTCTTTATACGCTTTCTTTGTTCTGACAGGTTTAACACGCATGTTATTATCTTTATCCATACTTAATTTCCTTAACATTTATTTTATCATATTCCTTATGAGTACCTACCCAAACTACAAAAACGATTTTAATTTTATATTCAATATCAACCACCAAACGATAATTATTCCCTTTGATATTAAATACAACCCTTTTCTTTGTTATTATTGAGGCATTATGATATTGCCTCTTAACTTCATTTGGCGATGACCATAAAGCATCAGCTATTTCATCAAACCATGCTTTTAATGACTGCTCACAATCGGGATATTTTTCCCAAAATTTTATAAGTGTTTTTCTTGAAATAATTCGCATAAGTTAATAAACAAATATATGAAAAGTTCCCATATTGGGAAACATCAAATTAAAGTTGTATACTATAATTACCCATTCATTCCCGTCGGATTGTCGATATATTCATGTCCGTCCTCTGGCGGAATTGTCGATTGACGAATGAAAAATCTTCAATCCTTCTCAGCTTTGGCTGATGAGCCTCCGGCTGCTGCGTCAGCCTCCGGCTGAAAATCATTACTCCTTCTCAGCTTTAGCTGATCAGCCTCCGGCTGCTACGTCAGCCTCTGGCTGAAAATCTACATTCCTTCTCAGCTTTAGCTGATCAGCCTCCGGCTGCTGCGTCAGCCTCTGGCTGAAAATCCCCAATCCTAAAATCCCAAACTCCGCATCACGCTAAAGCGTAACGCTCCACAAAAAAAACATCATAAATGATGTTACACTTAACTGCCAACTGCTCACTGTTTCTCCTTACTCATTTCTCTCTACTCCCTACTGCTTTTTTCCTGTGTATTTGAGTCTTATTATATTTCCAAAGACAATTGATTTTTTACGAAATCCATGAATTCTCTAAATCCCATGAATAAATCTTTTGAGAAGGGGGGTTCTATAACATTATTCTGTTCTTTGAAGTGAAAATGAAAAGGAAACGATTCTAATTGGCGCCATTTAATATCGGGAAAATTATCGTATCTGTATATATCATTAAATTTATTTTTTGTCTCCCAGTGAATTCCAAATTTATCTTTTAATTGCGTAGAGATATTAACATCAATAAAACTTTTATCAACAAGAATTATTCGTAATTTATAATCTAAGAAAAACGAATATTCAACAACCGATGAATATTCTCCATCCGCAATGTGTTTAACTGCTTGTAAATTCTTATTCAAAATTCTTTAAGCAAATTTTCTGTTTTTTCTTTTTCTGCCTGGAGATTGTCAAATAAAAAGAAATCGTCATATCCAACGTTCTCAGATATACTCCCTTCTAAGATTTTTTGCTCCATTTCAAAAATATCCTTTACGCCGTATTTTTTCGAAATCAAAAACATCTCCGATTCAATCTTAGAAGATTTCTGTTTCAGATAAGATTCCAAACTTTCTTTTAAAAGAACATCGGGACTAATATTAAATTCATTTGCCGCTTTTTCAATTATTGTCATTTTCGTCCTTTGTTTTTTCCAAATTTATACTTTTTATTGAAGCATTTCAATCCCATTTGAGTTGTTTATTTATTCCCGACCGTCCTTTGGCGGAATTGTCGATACCCTTGGATTTTCGATTGTTGATTTATGCCCGTCCGTCCTCCGGCGGAATTGACGAATAAAAAAACAACCTTTCTCAGCTTTAGCTGATCAGCCTCCGGCTGCTGCGTCAGCCTCTGGTTGAAAATCCCCAATCCTAAAATCCAAAACTCCGCATCACGTTAAAGCGTAACGCTCCACAAAAAAACATCATAAATGATGTTACATTTAACTGCCAACTGCATATTGCCAACTGCCCTCTGCCGACTGCCCTCTGCCAACTGCCCTCTGCTCTTCATTCTTCAATCCTTCTCAACTTTAGCTGATGAGCCTCTGGCTCAAATTTATCAATCTCGTAATTTTGTAGTTTTTTTCAACCGGTTTTATTCAAAAAATTCTGCATGAGAACCGCAACGGATAAGAATTAGTGTTTCACCTTCAATCTTATAAATTAGCAAAAAATCAGGCGCTAAATGGCATTCCCTGCAATCTTTATAATCACCTTTTAGCGGATGATCGAGAAGTCTTTTATTTAAAGGTTTCCCTTCGGTAAGAGAAATAATAGTCTCTTTTAATTGAAGTAATTTCTTTTCCAACTTCTCTACTCTCTTAAAATCCTTCTTAAATCTCTTTGTAAAGACAACGCTTAATTTCAAGATTTCAAATCCTCTAATAAACTATCAATCGAATCATGTCTTATTGAAAACTCCCCTTTTCTCGCTTCTTCAATTGCTAATTTAGTTTCTTGATTAGGAATAGAAAGTGTGAAAGGTAATCCCCGGGTTAAGACAACATTTTTATAAAATAATCTCACCGCTTCGGATTCTGTTAACCCGACAATTTCAAAAATTTTTTCTGCTTTTTTCTTTAACGCCGGCTCCAACCTTGCCCTAACCGTTGCTGTTTTAACTGCCATTTTGTATCTCCATTTTGTTTCACATTTGTGCTACAAAATAAAATAAATTCAAAGACAAAACAATTCATTTATTCAGTCGCCGGTAGGCAGTAGGCAGTGAGCAGAAGTCAGAAGATAAAAGATAAAAGATAAAAGATAAATAATAAAATTAAAAGTCCTTTGGCGGAAGTGTCGATCCTGTGAAATAATCCACGCCAAAGGCGGGTAAAAGTCTAAGAATTCACGGGACAGGTTGATGAATAAAAAAATCATCTGTCATCAACCCTTCTCAGCTTTAGCTGATCAGCCTCCGGCTGCTGCGTCAGCCTCTGGCTGAAAATCCTAAAATCCAAAACTCCCAAACTCCGCATCACGCTAAAGCGTAACGCTCCTCAAAAAAAACATCATAAATGATGTTCTGGTTCAAATGCCTACTGCCGATTGCCAACTATTTACTGCTCAACTCTTTCCCATCCCATAGTCTCACGGTCTCAAAGTCTCCTCACCATCCTAAAACCTTCATTCTTAATTCCTTAATTCCTTCATTCTTAATTCCTTTATTCTTCAATCCTCACAACCCATACAGTAAACTAACTCCAAACGAATGATTGGCACCGATTTCCCAAGACGGAGTTCTTGTCTTATCTTCATCGGTAACATTTGAATATTGATAATAAACTTTGCCCAAGAGATCGTGGAGGTATTCGTAACTGACTTCAAAGCCGATGTTTGTTTCATTCCTCCTTAAGCCATAGAGAAAAGCTTCACCTGGATCTTCATATTGATTTGCAATCGCACTCATTCCACCGCGACGAATATACTCTCCCCAAACCTTTGTCTCCAATCCTCTGATAAATCGATAATCGAATTGAAGGAAAATCTGGTCGGCATTCTGCCCAATAAAATGCCCCAACAAATAATTTGCATTAGTGTAAGTTTGTGTAGGAATCCAATTTGAATAAACCCAAGGAAGAATTCTTGTGTATTCTAATCTCGTCATCAACCCATGTACGCCGAAATCATAAACGGCTGTACCAACGGTATATCCAAATTGATTTCTGTCCGACTCCCCTTTGAGGAATCTTGTTAAAGAGAACTCATCTAGAAAAGCAGATCCGTAAAGCTTAAACCCTAGCGGATGATAATAATTCCAATCCATAAAGATGGAGCCATTATTGCCGCTTTCTGCTCCACCAAAAGTTATAGCATGATCTACCGAGCGGTAAAATAAGAAAGGAATAAAGTATCCCATATAAGGCGATTTATCACTGTAAATAATTGTTTCTCCTACCGTAACTGACAAATTTTCTATTGGCTTTATCTGCAAAGCATGCATCACAAAATATTTTTCCCTCTCAAAGGTTCTTGGATTGCCGTTTAATTCCGTCCTGTATGTTGCAAGACTATCAGTCACCCTTGAAAGCAGCCACCCATGCATGAAGTAATAGGTAAACCATTTAGCAGGAGTTAATCTAAAATAAATTGAGGGGAAGGATGGAGCTTTTGTAGATAAAACCAATTGCGATCTATACCCGCTTCCTAAAGTAAAAAATTCTTTTGTTAGTCCTGTTGTTATCCAGCTATTACCGTATAGTATTGAACCCGTCGTTTCGCTGAATTCTATGCTGTTATTTTTATTCTGGCTAAGCACAGAGCCGGTTTCGGGAGTAAATTGCTTAGTAATGTCAACCGTTTTCCCCTCTTCTAAATTCTCCTCAAACCGGAGACTGAATCCAAAATGTTGATCTATTTCACCATACATCTTAAATCCCCAAGCACGCTTATAATAACTCTCCTTCGCTATACTCCCCATTGTTATAAGAAAAGAAGGCGAAAACGAAAAAGTGAAAAGTGAATCGTGGTAATAGAATGGTCTCATTCTTCTTTCGTTCGATCTATTAAGCACTCCATCCTGCAAATCACTCACATAATTTTCATTCCCCCGATTCATTTCATCGTAGTACTCTTTTTTATACCACTCCAGCTCTTCTTTTTCTAAAGTTGTCAAACTTAACTGACTGCCAACTGCCGACTGCCGACTGCTGACTGCTGACTGCTGACTGCTGACTGCCCTCTGCCAACTGCCCTCTGCTCCCTGCCTTTCATTCTTCAATCCTTCATTCTTCAATCCTTCATTCATCAATCCTTCAATCCCCTTCAGATACTCCCCTATCTCCTTCCTCGTCAATTGCTTCTGGAACTCATTACTTATAATTACTCCCTTCAAACTCATCCGTTCCAAATACTCATAAACTCCGTGCGGCTTTACGGGCTCGAACACTGCCTGCCCTAACGATGGAATTTGTATTAAAATTAATATCAGAGTTAAAACTACTTTACTTTTCATAATTCACTTTTTAATTTTTTTCTTTTACAAACAAATATAATGAGTGTCACTATCATAAACCATCATAACAAAATCCGTTTAATCTGTGTCCCATCGTTTTTCTTCCTGTCCTAAAACAAAAAATCCTGCTAAAGCAGGATTTAATGTTGAGAAAAACTCTATCCAAAATTTCTACTTTGTTTTCTTAATGACCCTAGCGGGAACGCCAGCTACAATTGAGTTTGCTGGAACATCTTTCGTTACCACTGAACCGGCGCCAACAATAGCATTCTCTCCAACCGTTACACCGCATAAAATTGTTGAGGATGAACCGACTGAAGCACCCTTTTTAATAAAAGTTTCAACAACTCTCCAATCTGCTTCGGTTTGTAAACCGCCATCTTCTGCAGTAGCGCGGGGATATTTATCATTAATGAATGTTACGTTGTGTCCGATAAAAACATTATCCTCAATGTGAACACCTTCACAGATAAAAGTATGTGAAGAAATTTTACAGTTCTTACCAATAAAAGCATTTTTTTGTATCTCAACAAAAGTTCCCACTTTGCTGTTATCATCAATAGAGCAGCCATAAAGATTAACAAAATCAAAAATCTTTACATCTTTCCCAAGTTTAACATTATTGATATTTTTCTTTTCCATTTTATTTCTCCCTTGATTATTTCTCTTACTTTCTCAGCCAAAGGCTGATCCGCCTCTGGTGGATACTTGTCACTTGTTACTTTTCACTATTCACAATTCCCCATTCACTTCTTTCAATCAAGCTCAACCAACATCCCCTTTGCTTTAATTGATCTCTCAGCAGCTTCTAAAATTTTTACAACTTTCAGACCTTCTTCACCGCTTGTTAAAGGTTTACGATCTTCTTTTATCGCCGAAATAAATTCTTTTACACCTAATGCCAAAGCTTCGGTTTGATTTACTATTGGGGAATGCATATCGCCTATTCTGTATTGGACTAAAGCGTCATAAATTTTTTCTAAATTATTAATCTCGATACCACTATCATAAATCTTAACTTTTTCCGAATTTTCCATATCATCAAAAACCAACATTTTCTGTTTTCCGCCGATGATCATTCTTCTTATTTTTACGGGAGAAGTCCAGTTGACATGAAAATGGGCAAAGCAATTATCCTCAAAGTACACTGAAATATGTGCGATGTTTTCATGCTTATAATAATTTGCTATCCCGTTTGCGGCAACAGCTTTAACTTTTTTATTTATTAGATAATCCATAATCGAAAGATCATGAGGAGCCAAATCCCAGATAACATTAACGTCGTGCTGAAAAAGCCCTAAGTTTACCCGAACAGAATCAAAATATATGATGTCCCCAAGTTTATTAGCTTCAATTAATTCTTTTATTTTTCTTACTGCACCTGTATAGATAAAAGTATGATCAACAAAAATCTTTACATTGTTTTTTTCAGCTAGTGAAATTAATTCTTTTGCCTCGTGAGAAGTTGCGGTAAACGGTTTTTCAACCCAGATATTTTTGTTCGCTTCTAACGATTGTTTGGCAAATTTGAAATGAGTATCCACGGGAGTTGATATAGCAACAATTTTTACTTCGGGATCTTTTAATGTGTTCTCAAAATTATCACATATGGCAACTCCCGGAAAACGATCTTTTATGAATTGTAAGCGAGCCGGATTTTTATCGCATCCGATCACCCCGGAAACATCTTTATTTGCTAAAAAATTTCTTACAAGATTTGGACCCCAATATCCTAACCCAAGGACTACAACTTTCATTTCATTCCCTAACATAGTTATTTGTTAATATTATTTACTTTGTCTTCTTTTTTCTCTTATTTCTTTACTCTTATTATTCACCATTCACTATTCACTATTCACTGCTTACACTCAATTTCTTTTTTCTTATCTCTTAATTCTTATTTCTTCTTACTTCTTCTTCCCCTACTTCCCTTTTCCAAAAACTAATACCGGAATTGTTTTAATCAACAACTGCAAATCTAGCCATGGGGAGAGATTGTTGATGTAATAGAGATCAAGAATTACAGAATCCTTAAAAGAAACTTCACCTCTACCAAAAACTTGCCACACTCCGGTACAACCGGGTAATACATCATGCCTCTTTTTTTGCCATTCTTCAAATTGCTCATATTCATAAGGTAAACAAGGACGAGGACCGACTAAACTCATATTTCCCTTAACTACATTGATCAATTGCGGAAATTCATCAAGAGAAAACTTTCTTATAAGATTGCCAATCCATGTTACTCTTGCATGATTAATAATTTTTGTCGAACTAGTCTCCTGTGTTTTTCCATTCTTGATAAAATCAACCATTAATTTTTTTCGATCTTCATCATCTCCCTTCACTTGTGTCATCGACCTAAATTTGTAAAACTGAAATGGTTTTCCTTTAAAGCCGATTCGCTCGTGCGTGTAAAAAATTGGTCCTTTGGAACTCAATTTTATTATAAGAGCAAGAAGAAGAAAAAACGGGGAAAAAATAATTAATCCGGTTAAAGCAATAACAAAATCAAAAATACGCTTAAGGACAATACTCGTTTTTGTGTCTAACTTTACATTTGCATCCACTACCGGTGTATTACCATACAATTCAGTCTCCATTTTTTTAGGAACAATATTAAAAAGTTCAGATGCTACTTTAGTAGTAATATTTAGTCCCTGACATACTTCCACTATCTCAACTAAGCGGTTGTACTCAATATTATCAATAGCAATGATCACTTCTCTAATTGAATGCATCACTACAAGTGCGGGCAAATCACTAACGGTTCCAATTACACAGTACTCTTGAATAATTCTACTCCCTACCGGCTCCGCATCATCAATAAATCCGAAAAGCCGTACGCCGATAGCATCTTCAAACAATACTTTTGTAGCTAAAAGCCTTCCTGACTTCCCTGCACCTATAATTAAAAGATTTCGGCGTAACAACCGAGTTTTTCCAAAACGGAGATATAATTCTCTAAGAAAGATGACTCGCACTATGATAAAAAAGACTACAACATTCACTAAAAAAAACAGAACATAAACTCTCGATTCATAGATTTGCGGTACTTTAAAGGTAAATGATAGGACGATCAAAACCAATGTACCGTAAAATAATGATTTGAGAATTGCAACAATTTGTGCCGAATGGCTTACTATGATATGATGCTTGTAAAGGTTATTCGACTGGAAGATAAAAAGAAATCCTGCCGCCACTAACCCAAAAAACCATAACGAATTTAGTATTGCTATTAGGTCGGTTCCATTAATTCCCCCATTAAAAAAAACGAATTGCTGTGTTATTATAAAAGCAAACATTAGCACTATAAAATCAGCAACTGCGTAAATATATTTATGACGGGGGATGTTCATGGGGTGCTAAAGAGGGTGAAGAGAAAAGAGAGAAGAGAGAAAAGAAAAGAGAAAAGAGAGAAAAGAAAAGAGTGAAGAGAAAAGAAAAAAGAGAAAAGAAAAAAGAGAAAAGAAAAAACAAAAAAGACAGAAGAAGGAAGAAGGAAGAGAAAAAAGAAAGAGGTGCCTAATTTGCTTCTCTGACCCATTGAACAATCTTCAAATTCTGGGAATAAATCAGTTAAATGATTTACTACTATTTTCATGATGTTTTTGTTTATTAAATTATTTTTTAGCTTGGCTCAAAACTAACTAGAATTTGACGTTTTTCTAAGAATTGTTTTAAGAATTTTAATAATCTCTTCAATTTTCTAAGAGCTTTCAGCGGACAGCGTTCAGAGATTGCGTGAATGAATAAAGTATTTTGGATACTTCTTCTGCACACAATTCTACATCTTCAAATATTTTGATGTCAATATAATCCAAATCTTTACTCAATAAAACTTGATATCGCAATTCATTCAATGAGCCATTTGCAATTGATAAAAAATTTACAAACTCTTTTTTACCTTTTCTACTATGCCCTTCAACAATGTTTGAAGGAATTGAAACTGCTGCTCTTCTCATTTGTGATATCAACCCAAATTTCTCCTCTTTTGGAAAATCTTTGGTAATTCTGTAAATAAAAAGTACAAGTTGATGAGCTTTCTGCCATAAAATCAAATCCCTAAATGTTCTGACTTTTCCATCCATTTAAATATCTCCTCTGTAACTGATCTCTTATTACTGAACGCTGCACGCTGATTTCTGTCCGCTATTTAAAAAACGCTTTTACTTTCTCACAAACATATTCAATCTGTTCATCTGTCAATTCTGCGAACATCGGCAATGACAATCCCTGCTCTGCTAATTCTTCAGAGACGGGAAAATCACCTTTTTTGTATCCAAGGTGTTCAAAGCATGGCTGCTGATGAAGTGGTACTGGATAGTGGAGGCCGGTTGAGATGCCGTTGTCATTTAGGAACTTTTGTAATGCATCACGAAGAAAACCCCTCTTGTGTTCTCCCCTTTCGGTAAGGGGAGAAGATAAAGTTTGAATGACAAATAGATGATACACGTGTCTAGCGTAATCCATTTCTTTGGGTAGCTTTATTTCTTCAACATCTTTGAGTAATTCTTTATACTTTGCGGCAACTCTTCTTCTCCCATTTGTCCAGTCCTGAAGGTGTTTTAGTTTTACTCCGAGAACAGCACCCTGGATTCCCTCCATGCGGTAGTTGTGTCCATATATCTGATGGTAATATTTTTTTTCGGCGCCGTGGTCTCTGATCATTTTAAATTTCTTAGCGAGATCTTCATTATCCGTCATTACTGCTCCCCCTTCACCATAAGCGCCGAGGTTTTTACCCGGATAGAAACTAAATGAAGACGCTATACCTAAACTCCCTACCTTCACCCACCTGTCCCGTGAAATCTGATTTTCTATTTCATGGGATTTGTATTCTGCAATATGTGCTTGTGCACAATCCTCAACTAAATAGATAGTTTGCCCGGAATCTTTATTTACAAAAACTCCCTTCTCCTTCTCCTCCAACTGCCAACTGCCAACTGCCAACTGCCTACTGATTTCTTCCATATCCGCCGCTTGCCCGTACAAATGCACCGCAACAATCGCTTTTGTATTTGGAGTTATCGCTGCCACAATTTTTTCCGGATCAATATTATAACTTTCAGGATGGCAGTCAACAAACACCGGAGTAGCCCCGCATAACGTGGCTCCCCATGCAGTTGCAATAAAAGTATTATTGGGGATTATTACTTCATCTCCCGGACCTACACCCAATGCCCAGAGAACCATATGGTTTCCGGCTGTCCCGCTATTTACGCAATAGCAATATTTTGAACCGTGAGCAGAGGCGAACGACTGTTCAAATTCTACAACCGGTTTACCTAAAACATAAGCCGTATTATCTAATACATTATTAATTGCAGGTAATACTTCTTCTTTGATTGATTTGTATTGTGCCTTTAGGTCCAAAAATGGTATGTTCATGTTTTCTCCGTTGTTTCTTTTAAGTCAATATTTATAATCTATCTGGTTTAGTAATTTCAATTTCCCCCTCAATTATACTTTCTATTCACACTCAACAATACACTTTCCAACAGATAATTTATTACTTTTAGATGTTTCAAAAACTAATAAAGAGATGTCCATGCGACACCGTAATTATTGAGTGAGAATAAACTTATAAGTGTTCACTAAATTAATTATTTGGTTTTGCCACGATAGTTCTTTTTCAACGCGCTTTTTACCAAATTCACCCATTATCTTTGCTTTTTCCTTATTCTTTATAAGTTCAAGAATCCCTACTGTAAAAGCAGTAATATCGTTGTTCTTAATATAAATTGCAGCATCTTGCGCTGAAAACTTTGCTTCTTTCAAATTAAATGAAACGATCGGTTTTCCAAGCGACATAAATTCCATTACCTTATTCATTGTCGAACTATCATTCAAGGGATTATATGGATCGGGTGAGAGACAAATATCAGCTGTCGACAATATTTCTAAAGCAGGTGTATCTGGAATTCTACCTGTGAACTGAATATATTCTTCAAGTTTATATTCTTGAGTCATTTTTTTAAGTCTATCTAAATCACTTCCCGAACCAATTAAATAGACAATAAAATCATTAAAGTTTTTTTCATTCACTAAACATTTTATTGAATTGATAATATAATCTACTCCATCTTGTACAGCCATTATTCCGATGTACGCAAAGAGATACTGTTTACCTTTTTTTAGAGAATTATTTGGCGAAACCAACTTGAATTTTCTAGTGTCGGGACCGTTTCTAACAATAAATATTTTCTCCCGGTTCTGAGGAAATTTTTCTATAGCTTTTTGCCTATAAGTTTCATTCGTCGATATTACAGCATCCGAATATTTGTATGATAGATATTGAAATGTTTTCAAAATTTTGTAAAGCATGCCTGCTTCATGTTCTGCAATTTCAAAACGGCTTAACAGCGTTTCAGGTGTGAGATCATGCTCGTCAAAAATAAATTTAATATTGAACAGCTTACAGTATATCGCTAACGGCCAAAAAATATCCGGAGGGTTGGCAACATGAACAACCTGAAATTTTCCTTTGCTAAACCAAACTTTATGAAATAAAAGAAATGTTTTTATGAAAGCGAAAAAATATTCCAGTATATATCCGAATTTGGATCCGTCAGAGAATTTAAGATTATATCTAAAAACATTTATCGAATCAATGATCTCAAACTCTTTTGAATCAATCCCATACTTCGGAGCTATAACACTTACCGTTGCACCTTCATCTTTGAGTGCAACAGCTTCTCTCCATACTCTTTTGTCGAAAGGAACGGAATTATTTTCAACAATTAAAAGGAAATGTTTACCAGCAAATTCCATCATACTTAGCTATGTTAGTTTTATCTTCAACTACTCTGATTAAATCGATGATTTCTGTTTTATTTAGCGAACGCCGTAGCATTTCATCAACATTATCATCCTTGTTTACAATAATAATAAGTTCTAAAGATTCAAGAAACTGATCTAAATTCTCAATAAGAATTTCATTTATATGAGGCAGCTTATTAAAAATGAAATCTTTGTTCTTCCCTATCAATAACGATAAGTTCACATTCTTGTCATAAATTTTAATTTCGTAACCTTTTCCGAGAAGACGTTCGGCAAGTTCTAACGCCGGACTGAATCTTAAATCATCAGTTCCAGCTTTGAACGAAATTCCGTAAAAACCAATTCTTCTTTTATTTTTATTCATTATCAAATTAAGCGCATACTCAATGTGAATTTGATTGCTCGTTTCAATTGCAGAAAGAACCGGTAACTTCACATATTTATCATGTCCTATTGAATTTAGCGCTTTTAAATCCTTCGGCAGGCAAGACCCGCCATATGCAAATCCTGGTTTAAAATAGTAAGATGAGATATTTAGGATTTTATCTTTCACAAATAAATCCATAAGAATTCTGCTATCAACTCCTAAAGCTTTGCAAATACGTCCAACCTCATTGGCAAAAACTACTTTTAAGCCGTGATATGAATTATTAACAAACTTAATTAGTTCAGCACTTCCAATATCAGTTATCATAATCTCAGCGTTAATTTTTCCATAGACCTCTCGCATCGCTTCAATTCCTTTTTCCGAATCAGAGGCAATTACCGTATAAGGTGGATTGAAAAAATCATTTACAGCAGAACCTTCCCGAAGAAATTCGGGATTGGATACAACCGCAAAATCTATTTCGTTCTTCTTTCCGCTTTCACTTGAAATTATTTCTGCAAGCTTTCTATTTGTACCTGGCATTACAGTACTTCGTATTGCTACTGTATAAAAAGTACTCTTGTTCTTTATTGTCTTTCCAACTTGTCTGGCAACAGCATAAATATGGGACATATCTAAATGACCATTTTGATCATTTGGTGTTCCAACGCAAATAATAGCCGCATCGGAATTCATTATTGCTTCCGAACTGTTGGTAGTCGCTTTTATTAATCCTTTGTCGCAGTTTTTTTTTATCAGCTCGTCAATATCTTTTTCGACAATGGTAGCCTTACCGCTATTTATTAACGAAACCTTTATCGGATCAACATCAACGCCAATCAATTCATGACCAAGCTCGCTTAAACAGCCAACTCCTACACAGCCGACATATCCTAAACCATGAATACTAATTTTCATTCTTGCTTTTCTCCAAGATTAAATATGATAATGCATGAAACATCGTACCGGCTCCCCAATGTAAAGTTGGTGTTTTGTTTGTAAACTTATCGTTCTTCCATAGATAGAAGTATCCTGAATCATCCTGCATGTTTTTTATTGTCCAACTTGCGACTTTTTGAGCAAGTTCAAATAATCTCTTATCGTTATAATACTTGGAAAATAAAACCAGGGTATCGATGGCTTGGGAAGAACTTTGAATATCATATTTATAATCTCTGTCCCAATAATATTTTGGAGCTCCATCTTCAGTGAAAAAATGTTTTATAAAAAAATCAAACCCTTTCTTAATGGAATCATCAAACTGATTTGATTCAGTCTCAAGTTGATATCCTAAAATTGAATCAAGGTTGTAAGCTGTATGCCAATTATCAATCCAATGATACTTTGTTTCTTCGCCGTAATACCAGGAACCGTCCTCGCGCTGGCAATTTATGCCATATTCCACTGCTTGTTCTGCAAGTTCTCTGCATTCAATTGAGCCGGTAACCTTAAATATTTCAGCTAACATTCTTGCACCAAGCAAATTTGAATTATGCACAGGCACCTTTTCGTGAGCAATGTAACTAATGCAAGTTCCTTTTTCTGTGCTTATTCTAGGTAAATCCTTCAAGATGAATTTGCCTATACTAGTTATAACATCTAAATATTCTTTATTATGAAATAACCGATAAGCTTCAACAAAATGATGACCAATAAGAGCAGTCCACACCAAAGTTGGCGCACCTTTGGGGAGATAAAATGCACGTGAAGCATAATCAAAAGAATTTCCCCAACAATATCCCGAATATCCTTTAGTGAAATTTTTTATAAGCCAATCAAAACAAAACTCAGCTTGTTTCTTGTAGTAATCATCATTTGTTAATTGATAAAGATTAAGATAACCGGATCCAATGAAACTCATACCTTTTGTACTGTTAGCTGGCCTGATTCCAATAAAGGGACGAATATTATATGGATTTCTTCTTACAAATTGTTGAAGTGACTGTTGTGCAATTCGGTTTCCAAATGTTAAAAAATTCAATGGAGAAGATAAGCCGTCAAAAGGATCATACCCTTCGAATTTATTTTCGATCAGCCAATGTTCTAGTTTCTTAATTGAGTTTTGATAAGAATTATTAGAATTCAATTTTTTCTACAGTTCCTTCTTTAATACTTTTCAAAGCTTTGAAAGTAGTTAATGTTGTCAGTATTAATTCTTCAAACGGAATTAAATGTTCTTTCCCGGTCTTCAATGCTTCAACTACTTTTTTCATCTCTTCAGCATACCCTTTATCACCCGAAAATTTTTTCTTTGTCATTTTAATAGAATCGAAGAGTTCAACTTCTTTGAAGTCCCACATCTTAGCAGATTTACCTGCAGAAGTAACTTCCAGATATTCCTTTTCCATAACCTTAGAACCATTAGCAAGATAGATTAAGTTTCCTACTGATCTATCAGAAAAATTAATCGTCATGCTTACATTGTCATTAGAATATCTTTCCGAATTATCCGATAAAGCCGATGCATATACAGTCTGTGGTTTTGCTCCAGTCAAAAAACAAATTGTGTCAATGAAATGACATGTCTCTCCTATTATTCTTCCTTTTTGTTCCTGTGATTGATACCAATTTGTTTTGGGAATAAATCCTGCGTTAATTCTATAGTTCAGGAACATTGGTTCTTTTTCACCAATGAAAAATTTTTTTATTAAACCAATCGGTTCGGAAAATCTTCTGTTATATCCAACCATTAACAAATTGGATTTGCCATCAACTGAGTTTTTTTGATACTGATCCACGATTGCTGATAACTCATTTTCATCTATGCATAAAGGTTTTTCAACATAAACATTTTTATTATGTTTTAAGGATTCTAAAACAAATTTGCCATGAGAATCATGTCTTGTTGCGATGAATATAGTTCCAATTTCTTCATTTGCTATTATTTTTTTTGAATCAGTGGAGAAAGACTCAAAATTAAATTTTTCCGAAACTGATTTTGCATTTGCTGGTTTGGATGTGACAATTGTCTTTAGATTCACTCCATTTTTTTTAAGATTTGGCAAGAGATAAGATTGCGCAAAATTTCCAGCACCAATAAAAGCAAGGTTCAAGTTTTTTGATCCAGTTTGATAGGACGAACTTGATTCAAATTTTTTATTATTTACTTTGTCTAAATGTTTTACAATTAATTGATCGAGTTCAGGATAACATATCAATATGCCAATGTACTTTTCATGAACTTTATTGGTAATAATATCATATGCTTTTAAGGCATCTGCGATTTGAAACTGATGAGTAATTAATGGCTTAAAATCAAGTTTCCCATCCGCTAACAAATCTAAAATGGCTTCCATATTTCTGTTTTCAGTCCATCGCACATAACTGAGCGGATAATCTAATCCTCGCTCCTCATAGCTCGAATCATATCTTCCTGGTCCATAAGAACATGACATTTTCACTTCAATTTCTTTTTCATAAGAAGGGAGATATGGTATTTCCATTCCAACTCTGCCAACAACAACCACTTTTCCTTTCTTACGAACAAACTCTATGGCTTTTTCAAAAGGATCATTTGATTTAGTGCTTGCAGTAACTATTGCCGAATCCACTCCCTTATTTTTAGTAAAATCCAAAACCCGTTTGCTACTGTTAGAATCAATTACTACACATTCATTACAACCAAATTTTTTTGCCAGTTGAAAATTCGATTCATTGATATCCAAACCGATTACTCTACAACCGTTAGCTTTCAATAGCTGAATTGTGATTAATCCAACTAAACCTAACCCGATAACAGCTACAGAATCTCCAAGAGATACTTCCGCTTGTCTAACACCTTGCAGAGCAATAGTACCTAAAGTTGTGAATGCTGCATCCTCAAAAGTTACTTTATCCGGCATTTTAGCAGCCAAATTTTTCGGGATGCTAATATATTCTGCATGATGAGCAAAGCCTGCACATGCGACTCTATCACCTACTTTAAATTCATCCAAAGAAGATTCAATTACGATGCCCGCCGAGGAATAGCCCAATTCTTTATAATTATCCAAACGATTTTTAACTTTCTCATAAGTTGCGACAAATCCGTCACGCTTAACATTGTCTAGCACTTGTTTAACTAAATCCGGGCGGGATTTTGCTTTACCAATCATTGAAGCTTGCGCAGTCTCTACCGATGTACGTTCAGTTCCTGCACTGATTAAAGAGAAAACATTCCGTACAAGAATTCCGCCGGACTTTAATTGAGGTTCCGGTAATTCCTCTACAAACATTTCCCCAGTTTTTTGATATTGGATTATTTGAAGCATTTTTGTATCGATTGGTTAATAAATTTTTGAATACTTGTATAATATTCGTGTACTTGAAAATATTGTTTTAAAAACAATATTTTATAACGTTGAAATCATTTCTGAATTCTACAACATCTTTTTTTACATTTTGTGGATTTTCGCCAGCATAAATCCTGCCAATTAATTTTGCAATCATCTCCATTTCTGATTCCTTCATTCCAAAACGAGTCATTTCATTTGTTCCAATTCTTCCACTATTATCCAAAATTATATTTGCTGTTTCAAGGTTTCTTATAAATTTCTCGAGCGAATGAGGATTACTACTAAATAATATTTGATGTGAATTTGAATAATTCTTTTCTCTAAATGCTATTGATATTCCAACATCTTCTAAAGATTTTGCCAAATGCCTTGAATTTTTAATTGTCTGCTTAGCATAGTCTCTTCCAAATTCTTTCATTTCAGCTAATGTAATTGTCAAAGCGGCAATCCTATTTAAATGTGTATTATCAGTTACGATAAACGGTTTGTTTAATTTGGGTTGATGCCTATTACTTAAGATGATACCTCCTTGGGGTCCCGGGAAAGTTTTGTGAGTACTCCCAAGTAAAATATCAGCATCCTCCTTAAGTGGCTGTTGGAATTGACCTCCTGCAATTAAACCCAAAGAATGAGATGCGTCATAAGCTAGGATTACATTGTTTTCTCTACAAATTGCTGAAATTGCCGTCAATGAAATTGGAAATAAAATAATTGATGAAGTAAACATTACAATTTTAGGTTTAATTTTTATGATCTGTTCACAAAACGCATCATCATCAATATTTCCTGCTGGTGTTTGATTATAAAAGTAAACATTTATTCCCAGTTTCGATGGAAGATTTTCTCTAGCTAATCCTGGATACCCACCATAATCTGGATTAGTACAAATAATCGAGTCATTTGCTTTACAATTGTTAACTAATAAAGAAATGTTTGATAGATGACCGGATAACATGTCAAGATTTACATAATCAGCGGAAAATAATTCCTTCGCAATTTCTTCTGCATACTTAATGAGTTCACTAATGTATTTTGTACCACTATACTCATACGTTATCCCACTCTGGGTCTTAAAGATATCATTAAAAAAGTACCTGTTTCCCATGTCAGACAATAAAGCCGTTTGTGCCAAGGGACTCATAGCATTCTCTGAAGCAATAAGATTTATACAATTCTTCCGCCAATCATTATGATTGTTAATAATATTAATAATTTTTTTATACATAGCTTATAAATAATCTTTAAAAATTAATGAGCAATTTACTTGATTAAAAATTTGTACTTTTATTTATTTTCGATATCACTAATTTTTGCTTACCACCAGGAGTAAGATCAATCCGTTCAACAATATTTATAGAAATCTTGATATCATTACCGAGCCTCTCTCTTAGTTTATTTAATAATTCATTTTTATTGTACTCAGAGTAATTTTCTTGAGGTACGATATTTATGTTTATATGATTAAGATCTGTCTGAATAATTTGTCCATTTAGGATATTTGTCCCTTTGAATACCTGATCAAAACCTATCCCTGTGATAGTCCTCCCATCAGGGGTCACAAGATAATCCGACACTCTCCCAAATATTTTTTTAAAATAGGGTGTTTGTTTCCCACAACCGCAGTTGTAAAATATTTTGTCAACCCTATCTTCGATTTCATATCTTATAAACGGCATTGAGTAATTATTTAAAGAAGTCTCTATTATTGTCCCATCATTTGAAATCTCAAAATAAACATTGGAACAAGGAATATGGTAGTTTCCATCTTTACACTGACCAGCAACATAAGTCCCAGGCTCGCCATGACCATAATGATCAATTATCTCACAATTAAATGCTCGCTCAATCTCATTTCTATACGATTCATATAATATCTCAGAAGATGTAAAAACTTTATTTAAATTAATTTTGTAGTTGTTTTGATTCAAATATTTTGCAAAGATATATGCCGTTGAGGGTAAAGCTTGCATATACTTAGGTCTAAAATTTTTCATTATACTATAGTATTCAAATAAAATATCTTCGGAAGTATAATAGGCTGAGAAATGATAAGTCTTACGAAGTAAATCATATCGCCAAGCTTTTTTTATCTTCCTACCTCTAGGAATCAATACATCTGCTCTAAAAACTATACTTCTGTCCTTATCAGAATTATAACTATGTTGTTTCCAATGATTTAAAAGCTCCGTTTCTCTCAAAGTATAATTTCTCTCATCCATTAAAAACGATAATGAGGTGCCAGTGGTTCCGCCTGTGCTTCTTTGGGTTGGATTAAACTGAATCGAATTCAATGCAATCAAATCATCGTAATTCTTAAGAATATCATTTTTTTTAAGTGTTGGAATTAATTTCATATCATCTAGTGATTTAATATCTCCTGGATCCAATTGTAAATTGGTAAAAAGATTGCGATAAAATGGAACATTTTTGTAGGAATGGTTTATCATTTTTTTTAGTTTCTCAAATTGTAAAGACTTTATTTCTTCTAGGGGTAAGTTTTCGATTTTTTCAAAGTTATTAAGGTAATTTTTTTTTATCATATTATGTTGACTTATTTTAATCAACCCATGAACTGAATACATAAAATCATGAATGAATTTGGGGGAATACTTATATAATGCTTGAACAATTTTATTAGTTTGATACACAATAAACTCTCGGATTTTTCGAAATTTTAGTTAAATACCATTTTATTTGTTGAGAAATACTAACTTCTATGATTATTGCTAGTGTCTCTATTTTGGGTTGGTGTGTTGCTCCAAATTATTTGAAAATAATAATTTATGAATATTTTGCATGTAATCAATTTTAACGTAATATGTTATCAGACTTCTTATTTACAGTAATAATGTAATGTAAACCTAATTTGCTTGGTCAATTATTAAGTTTTAGGAGCTTGCACATTTGCATAAACTAGATTTAAAGAAGAAAAAATATTTGTTCGACTTAATTCAGTACGAAAAACAACATTTGCATTATTGGAAATAAACGCTCTAAACTTCTTATCAGCTACTACTTGTTGAACAGCATCTGCGATAGACTGAATGTTGCCAGGTTGAACATATTTAATTGAATAATTGTCAATGAAATAATCTGGAAGTGCCCCAATAGGTGTTGCTATGATAGCCATGCGAGAGGCAGCAGCTTCGAGAATTACAACGGGAAAATTTTCTATATAACTGGGTAATAAAAATATCGAGGAGTCTTTATAAAAATTTATTTTTTCATTTCCCCATTTGGCACCTGTGATTATTACTTTATTATGTAAGTTATTTTTATCAATAAATTTTTTACAGGTTTTATTAATTTCTGGTTCTCTCTCAGGTCCAATTAGAATAAACTTCACTTTTTCATTATTGTTAATTTTAGCAACTTCAAGAATGTCAAGAACGCCCTTTTCTCGACCCATAATTCCAACAGAAAGAATATTTATATTTTCGTTATTTCGATGAAATTCTTTAAAAAAGTTCTCAAATTCTTCGTCTATCGGGTTTGGGACAACATATACTTTCATTTCAATAAAAGGGAACAGCTGGATTACTTTATGTTTCCATGAATTACTTAAAACTATTAAACTATCTAGTTTTGACAAAAAATAATTTGCAAAATTTCTCCTTGTTTTACTTAATGTTTTAATAAAATCTATAAATCCACCTCCATGAAGATGTCCAATCGTTTTGCATCCAAATATTTTACCAACCATTAAAAAGGACATGCTTTTTTCAAAGTTCAAATTTGATGTCACAGGAAAGTGTACTATATCTGGTCTAATGATAATTATCGAATATATCCAACGAGATAAGTGTGCTATGAAGTATAATAAATTGAACATATTCATTTTTGAGAGACGCGTATTTCCAAATCTTCTCTCCATAAAAAAAGGGTAAAAGTTATATTTCTCACTTAATCCTTCAATAAAAGCTTTGGTCACTGTTGGAATAGGACCGCGACTATTTTTATTTAAAAATCCTATAAGTATTTTGGGTTTATTTTGTTGTGAATAACTCATATTAAGAAAATCTCATCACGAAGAGTAAAATTCTGATTTCATAAAAATACAAAAAATCTATTGAAATAATAAATACTACTTATAGTATCAATTTGATTTATCTTTTGATCCAAGAATCTTAAGAATATTAGCAAAATATGTTTCAAAGGAATATTTACCAGCAGCAATAGAATTATTACACTCAGAATCTAATGCTAGGTTGAGAGCATTTGCAAAACCTTCTGAAGTAATATCCGCAGGAAAAACCAGTCGTTCACTAATAAGATTTTCCTCGGTTTCGTTTTCAATTGTCCAGACAACTTTCTTCCCAAAGCCGAGAGCCATATATGTTGTTATATCGTAATCAGAATGATCGGCTGAAACAAAAACATCACAATAATAATAATAATCGTACATTTCGGTTTCATGAATGAATCCCGGGAAAAAAACTTTACCATTCAAACCCAAATTTTGGGCTAAATTTTTCAATTCTACTTCAACTGTTCCGCTTCCGCCAATAATCAAAGCAATATCCTCTCTTTTTTCAACAAGAACCGCAAATGCTTTTATCGTTAGATCAACCCTCTTCTTTTCTTCTAAACGACACAGGCTCAAAACTATCTTTTTATCCTGCACCCCCAGCTTTTCTTTTATGTTTTGTAACGGCATATATCCAAAAATAGATTCTGGATATGCCCCTTTAAGTATTATTGTGCCTCGTTTATACATTTTATTGACTTCCCAAGCCATTATCTTTGATAAAACAAAGATGTGTCTTGACTTTCTTACTGCGATATATGTAACAAGACCAATTATTTCAGAAAATATTTTTTTTTTGATGCTCATCTTTGGTATAAATTTGGGAAGTGATTCCTTATGACCGGCAGTGAAATTTCGAATTTCTTTGTATACCGGTTCAAAGATTCTGGAATATCTGCCAAGTAGAAGGGGGGAAATGTCCCACATGTCTCCATATGTCTGCAAATCCCAAAAGATGGTTTGAGGAACGTGAGCCGAGTATTTGTAATGCGTGAACAATGTTCCAAAGTACAGATAAATACATCCTTCCTCACCCACACCAAGTATATAATCTGGCTGAAGTTTTTGGATGGCTGCTCTAAGAGTTAAAATTTTTTGAAGTATCTTTATCCAAAAAAACCTACTGAATTTCTGTGGATGGATGAGCTTAATGTTTGGACTGTATGTATTGTTGAAAACAGATGAATCATAGTCAAAAGAGAGTATTGTCGTGTTAATCCCCATTGCCTTGAAATACTTTTCTTCTTCAAGCGTAATTCTTTCACTCCCGCCAGAACCAGTTATTCCATGATGGTATATCACAGCTTTTTTATTCAATAATTTTCCCTCAAATGACATTTCTTGGATCGATATTATTACTACAAACATTTATCAGACCGGAAAAAGTACCTTTTAGACCAGATATATTTTGATTTTTGATTGAGATGGCGAGTTCAAGGATGACTCTGCCAAGTAGTGACCAATAGAACCCAAATCTATGCCTAAAATCTTTTGGATAATTCTTCCTCTTAAGATAGAAGTGACAAATAATGAAAGATTTTGATTTCATATACCTGTCATTTTTTACGTAGTGTGACTTATGAAAGAGAAATGCTTTTGGTGTCCAATAATTTTGATATTTGCGAGAGATTCTATATGCGAGATCATCGTCATTGAGGTTAAAACCGCCCGGTAATGATTCGTCAAATTTAAATTCCTCAAATACTTTTCTTCTGTGCGTAGCACTACCGCCATGGATAAATTCAATCATCTTGAGTTCACTCGTGTTTGGATCAATTAGTGTCGGAAGACCTGAAAGTTTAAATTTACCGTCACCCATACTTTGTAAGAAAAAGATCCTTGAAATTGCATTTGTTACCGAGAAATGTTGTTTTTGTGAAGTAAATCGAAAAGCGGGATCAAGGATCTTACAGGATAAAGCGCCAATATTTTCTTCGGTGTGTTTCGCAAAGAAATCTTTCACATGTTCAATATAGTGTTCATCCAAAACTGTGTCATCGTCGACAAAAGTAAGTAATTCCCCTCTGCTTTTACTAGCTCCCAAGTTATAATCAACAGTGAGTGTGGCGCGACTCTTTGTGTATGTAAGTATAGTTGTGTGAGCATTCCAAAAAAGTTCGCGAATCTTATTCTCAAAATCTTCCATCACCGAACCATCGACAATCACTACCTCGTCTGGAAGAACAGATTGTCCTAGAATTGAATCAACACAGTTACGGAGATATTCGAAACGATCTTTTGTAGCAATAATAACTGAAAGAGTGGAATTTTTGTAGTTAGAAGATATCATGAATGTGAGGCTTTCTGAATTATTTCGCTAATAAATTCAATCTGTTCTTCTAAGAGTGAACTTCCAGATGGTAGATACATGCCGTTTGCAGCAAGTGTATCTGAAATTGGAAAATCATCTTCACAATCGCATCCATACTTCTGCAACGAAGGCTGTCTATTCAGCCCTGTGAAAAATAACCGACTGTCAATTCCATTTATATTTAGATATTCCCGCAATTTGTCTCTAGTTAGCCCAAACTTATCTGGATTAACCAATATCCCATTCATCCAATAGGCACTTTGTGCCCAAGGTTTCTCAAGCTGAAATGAAATCCCTTTAACCCCACTTAGGTATTTTCTGTACAATGAATTATTGTTCTTACGCATTTCAACATAATTGGGAAATTTTTCAGTTTGAGCCAAACCAATTGCAGCAATAACATTTGACATCCGATAGTTAAAACCGATATCATTGTGAAGATAATTGCGCTTCCCGTTAATTGGAAAACATAAATTTTTAAAGTATCGACAATTATCAGCTAATTCATCATCATCTGTTAAGACCATTCCTCCTTCTCCAGTAGTAATAATTTTGTTTGCGAAAAAGCTAAAAGCTGCAATATCACCTAGCGAACCACATTTCCTTCCTTTATAAGTTGCCCCGTGAACTTCAGCGGCATCTTCAATAATCCTAAGTTTATGTTTCTTTGCAATTTCGATTATGGGGTCCATATCACATGGATGCCCATAAATATGAACAACCATAATCGCTTTTGTCCTGTGAGTTATTTTTTCTTCGATTTTATTAACATCAATATTCCAAGTTTCCGGTTCTGCATCTATAAATACAGGCATAGCTCCTGTATAGCAAATAGAAAAAGCACTGGCTATCATGGTAAAATTCGAGACAATTACTTCATCTCCTTTTCCTATGCCCAAAGCGGTTAAAGCAAGATGTAAAGCAACTGTTCCATTGCAGACTGCTATCCCATGTTTAACACAGCAATATTCTGCAAATGAACTTTCAAATTTAGAGATGTATTTGCCCGCAGAGGAGATCCATCCCGTATCAATTGCATCTAAAACATATTCTCTTTCATTTCCTGCTAAAAATGGTTCGCAGACCGGAATAAAATTTACACTCATATTAATTCCTTTTTAAAATAAAACAAACACCCCATGTATTTTCAGATGGTTCTTTACCAGTTAACCACTCTTCTGCCTCTAATATTTCAAAACCTAAAGTGGTTGCTAATAAATCTAATTCAGGTAAACTAAAATGTCTCATGGAGTGAGTTTCATTGATATGTTTAACATTTCCGTTTTGTTTTTCTTCTATAATTACTTCATAATTTACATCAACCACATTTTTGTTATAATGAAGAACCGGTTCAGCTAAGCGGATGATTTTCACTTCATCATTGTCTATTCTTTTAATTCTAGTCTCCGGCTTTAAATTATATACTGCCGGTGAATACCAAACATCAAACAGGAAAACACCGCCAGGATTAAGATGATTATATACATTCTGAAACGTTTTAATGAGTTTTTCATTTTCTGTCAGATAGCTGATAACATGAAATAAAGAAATAACGGCATCAAACTTCTCTTCTAACCTAAAATCACTGCAATCATTAACATAACATTCTATACCCTTTTCTCTTGCTTGTTGAGCCATATCCTCACTAAGTTCTATTCCTGTAACACTCAATCCTTTTTTTTGTAGTAGGTCTGCATGTACTCCAGTTCCAGTCCCTAATTCAAGTATTTTACTTAATTCTGGTATATACTTTTTTAGCTTATCATGAACATATGTAGCTTCCGCTTCATAATTTTTATCTGTATAAAGAAGATTATAATAAAGACTGTATAAGTTAAAATTTTCATCCTTCATATTTTAACCTAACCTTACTATTTTCAACTGTGTCAAAACGAGTCTTGTCTTTGTCATTGCAATACGGTCCTTGTTTAACTTCTATTATCTCGGATTTTTCAAGCATCTCAAACCCGTGTCCGCCGGAAGCTAATAGAATAATATCTCCTTTTTCGAGGATCCTGCTTTCAAGATAGATTTTATCATCATCATAAAAATCAACTCTTACTTTTCCTGATTTAATAAAGAGTACTTCTTGAGTCCAAATAACTTCTCGAACAACTGGATTATGAACATGAGGGAGTATGTGGTAACCTTTCGGTCTATTCATATACCCTACTTGTTGAGAAAAATCGTTTTGCGTGAAAAATTCAATCCCATCTTTCTGAAATTCCGAAGGAATGATGATGGCAATTATCAAACTATTATGTAATATGTTTTCAATCATTTTACAACCTTATATTTTGTTTGGTTCATTTTCTAGAATGGTTATTCTTTGTTTTAAAAAATATTTATAAAAAGAGTTTTTTCTCTTGGATGTAGTAATTACTAGACTCCATCCGGTTATTCTAAATATTAAATACTTCCTCTAAGAAGATTCGAAATACTAATATTACTACATCGATGCTTTTATTACGTGTTCTTGAGAAAGTCCTTTTTATGTGAATCGAACACTATATTCGCCTTTTCATATTCTTCTACTCTGCCAATATCTAACCACATAAAATCACCCTTATAGCACATAATCTTTTTCTTGTGCTGATGAAGTAGACTTATAAAATCAGGCATATCTAATTTTTCACCTTTTTTTAATATGGAAATGCAGCTGCGGTTAAAGATGTAAATCCCAGTACTAATATCAAATGTATACGTCGGTTTTTCGATATATTCACTAAAGATAGAGTTATTTGATTTTAAAACTCCCAATTCTATTTTTACTTCTTTAGGATATGATACAATTGTGACATCATTGTTATTTTCGAGGTGATATGAGAATAATTTTCCAAAATCAATTGTCGTCAAGAGATCACCATTAATCACTAAGAAATTGTCCTCAAATTTAGTAATTAAACTCAGGGGTCCCGCAGTACCAAGGAATTCCTCCTCCTGAGAATAACAAATTTTTAAACCATATTTAGATCCATCAGCAAAGAAGGACTGAATAAGTGATGCAAGATGGTTGACAGTAATTACGACATTGCAGATATTATAATATGATAATTGTCGCAATACGATTTCAAGGATCGGATAATCGCCAATTGGCATTAATGGTTTAGGAATGGTGACAGTAAATGGTTTTAATCTAGTTCCTTTACCTCCCGCTAAAATAATTGCCTGCATATTTAAATTCCTTATATGTAATATCGATTACTATTATACAATTGCATATTCTCTTTTACCAGAAACCAATTATACGTCATTTGTAATCCTTTTTCTAACAATACTGAGGGACTCCAATTAATCAACTGTTTTGCTTTCTGATTGTTGGACCATAATCTTTCCACTTCGCTGTTTTTGGGCCGAATTCTCTCGTTTGAAATGATAATATTTGCTTTTACACCCACAATGTGGCTGATTTTCTCAAGCAAATCCTTAACTGAAATTTCAGAATTTACCCCAAGATTTACCACCTCGCCAAGAACATTTTCAGCTTCTACAATTTTAATAAACCCCTCAACCGTATCGGTGACAAAGGTAAAATCACGAGTCGTATTCAAATTTCCCACGGATAAGTCCTTTTTCCCATTCATTAATTGGACAAATAATGAAGGAATTACGGCTCGTGCAGACTGACGGGGGCCATACGTATTAAATGGTCGAATGATTGTAACAGGTGTATGAAAACTTCTGTAAAAGCTCAACGCCAATTGATCCGCGCCAATTTTTGACGCTGAGTAAGGAGATTGTCCTTGTAAGGGATGATTTTCATCGATAGGGACGTACAGTGCTGTACCATATACTTCGCTTGTGGAGGTAATAACCACTTTTGTTGTATTGTGAATTCTTGCTGCGTTCAGGATGTTCAACGTACCCTTGATATTTGTATCGATATAGCTATCAGGTGAATGATAGGAGAACGGAATTCCGATCAGGGCTGCCAAATGCATAATGACATCGCAGTTTGCAGATGCCTGAAACACACCGTTTGGATCGCGAATATCCCCACTCACAATTTCAACCGATTTCAAAACCGAATCGGCAAGAGAATCCAACCAGCCATTTCTCCCTTGAAAATTATAAAATACAAATGCTCGAACATCCGCTCCTTTTGCTACTAATCTTTCAACGAGATGACTCCCAATGAAACCATCTGCACCTGTTACTAGAATTTTTTTATTTGTTAAATCCATAATTTACTTTCAATTATAAAGAGATCATTTGTTAACGATCGTGTTGAATGTTATGACACTGATAACGCAGTAAGTTGAAGATTTTATTCTTTCCAAAATACATTTAAGTTTTTCAAGTAAAATCTGAATATTACACATTTAAGTCGAAATAATTTAGTCCCCCAATAAAGATTTATCATCTCTGTTATAACTTTTTAGAAATGTCATGCTATTCAGCACAGTAGAAATGTCATGTTTAAATATAAGAATTAAGGCGGACCTGACCGCCGGTCTTGCGGAACGTAACGAGCCGAAGCGTAGCGAAGGC
>JBBAAM010000045.1:0-32685 GCA_041658245.1 Melioribacteraceae bacterium | reverse complement strand
CGATTTTTTACTTCTTTTCTTTATCTCTTACTTATGAAACACTCTACTCTCTTCTTTTACCACATCAACTAAAAATTTTGCGTTTTCAGGTTTAACATCCGGTAAAATACCGTGACCAAGATTGAAAATATGTCCGTTATTTTTACCAAATGATTTCAAAACTTTCACAGCTTCATTTCTGATTTTCTCTTTATCACCGTATAATATTGTCGGATCAAGATTACCTTGCAAAGCAACTTTATTACCAATCTTACTTCTAACTTTCCCAAGTTCCATTGTCCAATCTAGTCCGATTACATCCGCACCGCAATTTGCGAGCTTATTTAATTTGTAGTGAACACCTTTTGCAAATACAATCACAGGTTCGTCTTTACGTTTTATCTGTGAAATTATTTTTTCAATATATCTTAAAGAGAATTCCTCAAAGTCATCAGGGGAGAGCAATCCGCCCCATGTATCAAAGATCTGTACGGCATCTGCTCCGGCTTCTATCTTTGCTGAAAGATATTCTGCAACCGCATCGGCAATTTTATCGAGCAAAATGTGAGCTGATTTTGGATCGTTATATATAAATTTTTTTATTTCAGAAAAACTTTTTGATCCGCCGCCTTCAACCATATATGTCATTAATGTCCAAGGTGAACCGGCAAATCCAATTAAAGGAACGCGTCCGTTCAATTCTTTTTTTGTTAAAGAAACAGCATCAAGAACATATTTTAGATCTTTCGAAGGATCTATTTTTTTTAGTCGCTGAATATCATTTATACTTCTGATCGGATCATAAAGTTTTGGTCCTTTGCTTTCGATCATTTCTAATTTCATTCCCATTGCTTCAGGTATGACCAATATATCTGAAAAAATTATTGCTGCATCAACACCAATAATATCAACCGGTTGAATTGTTACTTCGGCAGCGAGTTCCGGTGTTTTGCACATTGTTATAAAATCAGCTTTTTTACGTATAGCCCTATACTCCGGTAAATATCTTCCTGCTTGACGCATAATCCAAATCGGTGTGCGCTCAACTTTTTTCCTTTTGCATGCTCTAAGAAATAGATCGTTTTTTAGTTTGGTCAAGAATCCTCCGTTAAACCATATTAACAGTTAGTTGAAAATATTTTAATATTGCTTCCGATACACCGGAAAGAGAAAAAGTTTTTGGCACTATGTGTACGTTTAATCCGTAATTGTCAATTGCTTTTTCTGTAGTTGTTCCTATGGCACATATAACGCTTTTTCCAAAAAACTTATCTGCATCTGAAACATTCATCAACTTTAAGAAGTTGCTAAACGATGAAGGGCTGGTGAAAATAAAAATACCAGGATGCTTTCTCTGAATCTTTTGATGTTCGGATTTCAAATTGCTCAATTCATTCTTTACTACATCATAGATGGGTACAGAAAATACTTGAGCGCCAAGTTCCGATAATCCCATATTCAATTCACCGCTAGAAAGAGAAGAACCCGGGATAAATATCTTTTTGTTTGATAACTCAAATTCAGAAAATTTATAAAGCAAACCTTCTGCGCTAAATTCATCCGGTAAAATATCGACAGAAATTCCTAGGTTTTCGCATTCCTCCGATGTGCTTTTACCGACAGCCGCAATTTTTATTTTCGACAGATCGAGCTTCTTTTTCTTTACGATGTCAGAAAAAACCTCAACTGCATTTGTTGATGTGAAAACCAAATAGTCGAATCTGCCGAACATGTTCAATGCATCATTTAATTCGGGAGAATTGGCTAATGGTAATACTTTTATAGTCGGGAAGTAAACTATTTCGGCGCCATGTTCTTCCAATTGACGGATAGATTTTTCCGCCTCTGCTTTACTCTTTGTAATAAGTATCGTTTTGTTTTTCAATGAGTTCAATTCATTCTCGGTTTTATTTGCTCTGAATTCTATAAATAGTTATAAAAGAAATTTGGGAGATTCTTCGCCCCGATGAATCGGGACTCAGAATAGCTATACTCGCGAATTATTATATACATCTTTTAATATCACTGATGCACCCGCTTTCAATAAATCCTTGGCGAGTTTCTGTCCCAACTTCTCCGGATTAGTTTTTGCGCCGCGTATTTTTTTTCTAAATGTTACCGAACCATCAACGGCACCGACCACAGCATCGAGGTATAAACCATTTGATTTTACCTGTGCATAAGCGCCAATAGGAACCTGACAACCGCCCTCTAAAGCTTTTAGCAGAGAGCGTTCAGCACGTACCTCAGCATAAGTTTTTTCATTGTGAATTGATCTTAATATCATCTTGGCAAATTCATTGTCTTCACGAATTTCGATTCCAAGGGCACCTTGCCCAACTGCCGGGAGAATTTCCTCTGTGCTGATGATAGATGATATGTATTTGTTGAGTTTTAATCTTTCAACTCCGGCACGGGCTAGAATAATTGCATCCCAATCTGACTCAAGAAATTTATTTATTCTTGTTGGAACATTGCCGCGCAGTTCTTCAATTTTAATATCCGGTCTTATGTGTAGAAGCTGTGATCTTCTTCTTAAAGAACCTGTGGCAACAACTGCACCTTCCGGCAATTTTTTAATTGTCATTCCTTTTTTGCGTGCTATTAAAATATCTTCAACTGGATGGCGTTTTGTTACGGCTCCAAGTTTTAATCCTTCTGGTAAAACTGTTGGAAGATCCTTTAAGCTGTGAACAGCAATATCAATTGATCCTTTTAGTAATTCGTTCTCAAGTTCTTTAGTGAATAATCCTTTATCACCGATTTTGGATAAAGCAACTTCAAGAATTTTATCGCCTTTAGTGTTAATGATCTTTATTTCAACACTTAGACTTTTATTTTTTCTCTCAAGTTCTTTTTTAATAAACTTTGCTTGCCAAAGCGCAAGATCACTTCCTCTGGATCCTATAATCAGTTTATTCTTTTTCATTGACTCTATCCGTTTTATTCTCGTCTTCATTAATTTCTTTTCCGTTTGAGGGAATAGAACCAAGATTGAAAAGATCTTTAAGTATCATAGTATTAGCGGCGACTTCTTTAATATTTGCGCCGGTTTCGGCAAACTCCCTCAGTTTAACAGTCGGGTTGTGTAAAATTCTCCCGATCATTCGGCGAGTCATATCTTCTATCTTAATAAAATCTTCATCGCTGACTTTATTTTTTATCTTTTCTAATTCGTCGTTACGAATCTCTTCGAAAAATGACCGCATTGTTCTTATTGTTGGAACTACATCTAGCGTATTAAACCAGCCGAAAAATCCAATCATCTCTTCCATTATAATTTTTTGAACAAACGGTATTTGGTCTTTTCGTTTCTGCAAGTTTTGATCTACGATTATTTTCAAAGAATCCATGTCATGATAAAAAACATTATCAATATTTTTTACATCGGGATCAATATCTCTTGGTACGGCAATATCCATTAGAACAAGGGGAGTGTTCTTTCGCTTTTTAACCGCAGACTTAATATCATCATATGAAACAATTATTGTATCAGAGCTTGTTGCGCTTATGATGATATCAAAATTATGCAGATGTTCTTTATAGAATTGAAACGGAACAATTTCACTATGTATTTTTTCTGCTAATTTTTCTGCCCGCTCTATTGTTCTATTTGTGATTGCAATTTTACCAATGCCTTTATCCCGAAGATGAACTGCCGCAAGTTCGCCGGTTTCTCCGGCACCGATTACGAGTGCAGATTTTTTATCTAAATTCGAAAAGATCTTTTCCACTACTTGAACTGCTGCATAACTAACGGTTACAGCACCTTCACCGATCTTAGTTTCTTTAATTGCACGTTTACCGGTTTTGATAGCTGTGTCGAATATTTTTCTAAGTGTTGTGTCCGTAAAATTTAAATCTTCAGAAATTTCGAATGCTTCTTTTACCTGTCCTAATATTTGACTATCGCCGATAATCATTGAATCAATTCCTGAAGCCACAGAAAAAAGATGTTTTACAGCACCGCAAGAAAAGAATTTTAAGAAATGTTCTTGCTGAATTCCATTTACCGGTTTGAGTAGAATTAGTTCATCTATGATTGGCGCAAGATCAAGTACATGATTTTGCGGAAATCCAAAAATCTCTGTCCGGTTACATGTCGAAATAACTACACCTTCGGAGAATATTGAACTCTTTAACCTCGGAACTAATTCAATAATTTCATCGTGATTTAAATGAAGAGCTTCGCGCAGTTCTAAAGGTGAAGTCTTATGATTTATAGATATACCAACTAAATTCATTTTAAGCTTTCAATAAAACGAATGAAACGTCTTACCTAATGTGCTAGTAATTATCAATGATATAATTGCCAGCGCAAAACCAGTTAAAGAAAAAAAGATAACCTTCTTACCATACAAACTGCCGAAAAGTTTGCTCAAAATTCCAATACCGTAAACAATCCAAACGAAAAATGTTCCAATCAATTTGGGATCTAAATAACTAAAATTTGGGAAAGCGCTCGGCAGCCAGATTATTCCAATAATAATTGCAATAGTGAGTAGTATAAATCCAATTACGGCAGAATAGAAACTAAGCTTTTCTAAAATTTCTAAACTTGGAAGCCGGTTGAATACTAAACCGAACTTGTTTGCTTTTAAATTTTTATAGAGTAGAATAAATAATAATCCATACACAGCTGAAATTGTAATTCCGGAATAACCAAGCAGAGCATTAATCACGTGAAGACCAAGAAGACGGTTTCTTAGAACTTCAGGCACAATATAATTATGCTCTATGAAAAGGGAAGATACAATTTGAAATCCGAGAGAAAATAAAATAATAAATGTGCCGGTTCCTCTAATGTCGGTTAACAATTCAAGAATGAAATATGAAAATGCAATAGAGAATGCAATGATCGAGAAAATTTCAAATTTACTGGTAATAGGCGGATGATCAAATTCAATTGTACGTGTAATTAGATAAAGTGCATGAAGAATTAACGTAACAAAAAGAATAATTCTCTTCGAATTGTTTACAAATTTTTTCTCTGTAAAGAAATCATAAGTATATGCTGCAAAAACTAATGCGTAAAGAATTGGTAAGAATAAGTTTAATGTGTCAATCGGTTGTAGCATTATTATCTATTCTAATTGTTCATAACCACACTAATATTGTGCCATAGCTAATATTTTGTGGGCGAAATTTATGAAATTATTCACTGATTTTCTTTGGAAAAGAAGATCAATTCCGATAATTCAAAACGGATTTTGCAACAAGTCTTTTTTCTTAAATGTGAGATGAAAAAAAAGCCCCGCACAAAACGGGGCTTAAGATTAATTTATAAAATTAATTTCCGAATACGTCTATCTTTCCATTCATATGTTTAGTCTTATCAATAATCTTTCCATACTCGTCAACTACACCTTGATGGCAAGTAGCACATGCTTTTAGATCAGCCGCCATATGTCCTTTTGGAGGTAAACCATGGCAGGTACCGCAAGCTGTTTGTGTACCATCAACTGTATTCCACGTTGGTTGGAAATTTTCACCTTCAATTTTATCTGCTGTGTAAGCAAAACTCCATTGAGAAGTCGCTTTTGAAAACGAAAAATTTCCGTGACAATATGTATTTGAACATTTGTTTGTGCTCGCATCATATGTACCATTACCATTTTGATAATCCGAGTACTTAGCTGTTAAAATTACTTCCGCTTTTGGTGTAGTATCAATATGTCCCGGTGAATTTAATGCAGTGGGAACAACGTGACAGTCAGAACATTTTACCAAAGGGCTGATCTTTGCATTTAATAAGTGTGTTGAGTGAGCACCTACACTTGCTAGTGTAACTTCTGTTTTCCTATTTCTATCAACAGGAGGAGCAATTAAAGACGGATTAGAAAAATTACCGTGACAAGTATTACAAGCTTCCGGTCCGTCGGCATTTGTATGACATTTATTGCATGAAGGACTTGCAACACCGCCGGCATAATTATTTCCGTGGCATCCCGTACATTTAGTCATATCCCAATTTAAAGAAGCAATAAATTTCCCGTGAAAATTTGATGATGCCGGATCGCTAATTCCAATTTTATGAGTTGTAATTTTTGAATGGCAATTTGTACAAGCCGGACTTGCAGTCCCTCCCGTATAATTATTACCATGACATTGATTACAATCACTCATAGGAATTTTCTTTGTAGCAATATATTTCCCATGATAGTTTGCAGAAGCTGGATTATTAATTCCATTCTGATGAACAGCAATATTAGGATGACAATTTGAAGTAGCGCAACTTTTATTTGCTGTGCCGCCATCAAATTTTGCTGCATGACATTGTTTACAGCTTTCTAATCCTTTCTCTTTAACAGTTACAGCGTGAAAGTTCAAAGATCCAGGATTAAGAAAACTAAGATCATGTACTGAAATTTTTGATGGGGCAGTAAGATCATCTTTAATATCGCTGCATGAATAAAAACTCAATCCAACTATAGCAACTAAGATCAAATAATATTTTGAATATCTCATATTCTTTCCAAGAGTTTAAATTATTTAACGATGACAATAACCGCAGAAACCAACACTTTTAACACCACCGGGACGAGCATTTGCATCTGTGTGGCATGAATAACAAACCGAACCGCGATCATTATGCCAATCGCCTTTTTCAGAATCGCTCATAAAGTTTTTAGCATGTGTTTTTGGATTTGTACCTTTAACACCATCATTATCGGTGTGGCAAAGAATGCAATTTGCATCGGCTCCTTGCACATCATGACAAGCAGCGCAGCGTTCAATATCTCTTCTTGCTAATAAAGCATGTTGACCACCGCCGGTTCCAACTCCAACAGTAACAAAATTCGGCATCTTATGTGAAACCGGAACATTACCTTCTATTGCAAAATCTCTGCTTTTCGAATCATGACACTCAGCGCAAAACGTTTCAGTCTGATGACATGTTTGACATTCGGAAGTCTTACCTTTTAAGTCAATTCCATGTGTGAAGCGGAAGTTTAGATCGTGAACACGTGTAATATTTTGCTGTTTGGTGTTATCTATAAATTTATGCGGTGAATAAGGTGTAACAAAATCTCGTGCTGAATTTTTTTCTGTTATCATAATTGTAGAAACGTGACATGATTCGCAAAACGAATTTTCATGGCACATTTGGCACTTAGAGTTTTCTTTTAATGCATTGAATTTGTGCGAACGCAAAAATGAAACTTCTTTATGATCGGTTGGAATCAAATTGACAGTTGTTAAATGGCATGATTCACAATCATTGATAGCAACTGATCGTCCATTATGACAGTCAGAACAAATAGCCATTGAAGGTTTAGCGTTAGCAGATTCAAAACTATAAGCTACATCAGTTAATCCTTTATGACAATTTTCGCAGATTAATTTTTGATCTGTTAAATGGCTTTTATGGTTGAAGATCAATTCTGCTTTTTTCTGAATTAGTGGTTCGTAATTTTCACCGTAATGACATTGGACGCAATTTTTATCGTCGTTAACATCGTGACAAGTTGCACATACAGATTTTTCCGGAAGCAAGCGAGTGTTTAATGAAATACTTTCACCAACACTGGCATGACATGTTGCGCAATCTGCAATATCTTTATGAATATTATGCGAAAATTTTATTACGTCTTTATTTGTCTTTACGGGTTCATCACCGCCGCTGGAATTGATCGCCGCAATCGTCAAAAAGAAAACTAACAAAAGTGCAAGGGCAGCGTAAAAATATTTTATCTTCATAAGTTGTTAGAAATTAGTATTAAACCAGTGATTTACTTTGAACAAAATTCTGAAATCATTCTTGTAAATCTTGTTGTTAAAATATTGTCCTTGAAGGTCAAATGAATAATTTGTCCAAGGTCTTAAATTAATTCCGCCTAAAAAAGAAAGTATGTTATTTGTCTCAGCATCTTTCGAAAGTTTATAGCTTGTATATGCAATTCCAATTGAAGGTGTTATAAATCCATCTGCTAAAGAATAAGCAGTGTAAGCAGAAATAGCATCAAGTTCGCCGGCGTAGCCAAGAGTTTTTCTGTAGCTGAAACTTCCGTACTTTGTGTTCGTTCCAATTGTCAAACGTTGAGAATTCTCATTTTCGTAAGTAACATTTCCGAATTTGCCGAACAATGTAAATGATTCGTTTAATTTGTAATCTACTCCGCCTTCAATCTCTTGCGAGTTGCCGTAATTAAAAACAGAAAAAATAGAATTGTATCTGATTTTTGGCTCACGGAAATTATAATAGAGATCAAGGCCTAACTGTTCCGTAGCTTGAACCCGGCCGCTAATTTCAAATTTTGATGTAGTCTTAAAATTAACATCATATTGGTAACGAGTATCAATATTCAATAAGCCGTCTAAATTATAAGAAGCATCTGCAGATAGGAATTTATACTGATTAGATTTTTGTAGAATAAGAAGTGTAACGGGATCGTAGTCTGAATTTAATCTATAGGCCTTATAATCATCCGCTTTGAAATTCTTATCTATATAACTCAAACCAAAATTAAAATGATCAAGAAAATTGATGTCGAATTTGCCGCCCAGGACATAATCATTCTTTAGATCATTGGTAAATTCTAACTTCTGATACGCAGGTACATTACCACCATAGAAACCGGTTAAGGATGCGTTCGCGTATTTGAATTTGAGATTAACACCGTCAAATAATCCGCCTGCAACAGGAGTAAATAACGGTTGTCTTCCTAATTTTAGTGTGAACAGATCAAGAATATTTCGTGCTTCTAAATACAGATTATAAAATCTTAGTCTTGGATCGTTATCTAATCCTTTCCCAATATTAGTCTCAAAGTTTGTTCGAGTTCTAATTGAGAAATCTTTGTAATTGAAATTAAGTGTAAGTGCTTGAAATGTTCTTAGAAAAGTATCGGAAGTTTTAGTGGTGTCAAATCTTTCAAATGTGTAGAAGGAAGAAGAAAATCTACCGTTAAGATTCTGGGCGGGAATCAATAACGGTAGACATACAAAAATTAAAAAAAATATTTTTTTCATTTTTCGCCCTGTAGATATGTATTATCCTTTCGGAATTGAATGAGCAATTTTTTCCCACATTTTATCATACTTAAAATCTTTGAAAAAAGGACTTTCGGAATTGTGGCAGGTCTTGCAGAATTTTGCGCCATCATCATGAATCATTAAACCTTTTTTCTTAGCTTCATCTTTTTTCTTCATAACAGCCATTGATTTGTAAGCAGATCCTGGTCCATGACATGTTTCGCATTGAACACCATCTTCCATCTTAAACTTCGCACCAACTAAAGCTTTATCAACATTGTAGCCTGATACATGGCATTTCAAACATTCTGGTGCATCAACAGCTTTTTTGTTGAATTTCTTCATTGCCACTTCATTCGCTTTGTCGGTAAGAAGTGTTTTATAAGCTTTTGCGTGCTTACTTTCAGACCAAATTTTTAATTGTTGTCCTTGTTTTTCAGTTTTATGACACATACCGCAAACTTGAGTACCTTCATAACCATAAGGTTGTGCTTGTAATGAGCTAATTGGAATAACTAAGTATGCTGCCAAAATGAAAAAGAAAAGAACAGCTTTTTTGTGTAACATTTAATCTCTCCTTCAATTATTATTGTTGATTTGGAGTTAGTTTGATCATTATTAAATAAAAGAACATTAAAATCCTATTTGAATATAGCCCAATTTGAGTTAATTGGCAACTTTCAATGTTTGCAAAAATTACTTCTTTTCTTCAACTTTTTTCTCTTTGGGTTGAAGTTTTTCTTCCAACCAGACCCTAAGTTCAGGATCGTTATCTATTTCGTGCTGAAGTATTGTATCGGGTATTAGGCCTTTCTTTTCAAAAGCAGAGATGAAAAGATTTGTAGTATTACTTACTTTTTTAAGATCACGTTTTCCGCTTCTGAATTCTTTCCATTCAAGAACTACTCTTCTAAAGTGTCGTTCGTGATGATGGCGGTAAGTGTGAAGCGACATTCTCCCATCGATCCAAGTTACACTCATTGGATATTCGTACGGATGGAAGATCACAAAGAACCAATGCCATACAACGATTGCCAATGTTGCAAGAATAGCTTCATAAAAGTGAATTAACTCACAAACTTTTATTAACCAGACCGGAGCCCAGTCTCCAACAATGGTGGGGAACCAAAGTATAAATCCTGTAGCACCCATAACAAGTGTACCCCAGATAAGCGCCCAGTACTCAGCTTTTTCTGTGTAATCATAAGCTTCAAATTTGGGTCGTTCCTTCTTTAGTTTGAGGTAATAGAGAATGTTATCTCTTGCTTCAGTTAGATCGCTCATACGTGGAAGTAGGTTTATTAAAACATCTCGTCCGCGTGGTGTGAAAAATAAATAATAGAGATGATAAACTCCCGCTACAATCATTACCACTGCTGCAGTACGATGTGTATATTGACGGACAGTTTCATTCAATCCAAATGTTCTTAAAAATTCAGCCCACCAACTTTCATGATACTTCAATGCGAAACCAGTTACGGAAAGAATTATAAATGAAATCAATAACAGATAATGCTGGATAACTTCATTCTTTGTAAGTCTCGGAATTGTTATTTCATTCTTTAAGTGTTTTCGTTTTTTCCTTACTTCAAAAATGAAGATCAGTAAGTTGTGAAGAATCATTCCACCGATGACGGAAACAATTAACCAGAAATAAATTGTTGAAACTATATCTTCCACTTTGGATGCAGTTTGATCTAATGTTTTGTGAGAATAGCTTTTTGAAAATGTATCGGTTGCATTCGGATGACATATTTTACATGTGGCGGTTATGTTTGCAACATTAACTGTTGATTCGGGATTATTCTTTGGTAAAATTTTATGAACACTGTGGCAATCCACACACATAGCAGCGTCTTTATCTCCGCGCATTGCGGCTAAGCCATGATAGCTGTCTTCATATTGTTTTGCTTGTCCGCCAGAGCCGCCAAATCTTTCAGTAATGCGGGGATCTTCGTGACAGATCATACAGGTTTTTTGCTGAAGTATTTTTGCTTCTAACTTTTTATCTACAGTATTAACAGCATGTATACTGTGTTCGTTATGACAGTCATTACAAACCGGAGATTCTCGAACTCCTTTTTTAGCTCTGATCCAATGAATAGATTGTTCAAATTCACGGGCAATTTCTGCATGACATTGACCGCAAGTCTCAGGTACATGAAATGATGAAATCTTTGAACTCGGCTGCACTTTGTTTTTAATATCATGAATACCATGACACATACTGCAATTAGCAGCATCCAATCTTCCTTTTGCGACCAACATTCCGTGAACTGATTGTGAGAAGAGAAGTCCAGGATTTTTTATACTGAAAGAAAATTTCTCAACAAGTTTTGGATTATCGTGGCATTTACCGCAAGTAGCACCAAGATTTTTTGGGTACACTAAACTTTTAGGATCTTTAACTTTCTGAATATCATGCGAGCCATGACAATTCCAGCACATAGCGGCTTCATCAATTCCTTCATCTAATGAAATTCCGTGAATGCTTTCTCTATGTACTTTAGCTACTGAGGAATGGCACAAGTAACAATCTGCTTTCTGTGTAGCGCCAACGTTCTTTGGATGATTTGCCAGGTTATTAGAAATGTAGTTATGGCAATCAGCGCATTCTAAATTCTTGTGGACAGATTGAGTGAGTTTTGTAAAGCCGGTTTGTTTGTGGCAGCTTAAACATTTATTTCCCTCAACAGCTTTAGAGTGATAAGGATTTGCAAGTACTATGCTTGTATGACACTGTGAACAATATTCTTTTACCTTGAGCTTATTTTCTTTGGGTGGAGTTTTTATTTCATGTGTGCCGTGGCATTTTTTACAATCGGGAGGATTTTTTACTCTTCCTTTGAGACGATGATGAATATCGCTTTTTACTAAATCAGAATATTCTTCGTGACAAGTTTCGCATTTAACTTTTTTATAATTCTTTTTCTCAATGTGATTTTCATCTTTAATGCTTCGATGACAATCCTGGCAACTGATAATCTCGTTGTGAACAGATTTTTCTATAACATTTTCATGGCAGTCGGCACATTTGAATTCTTGGGCATTTATTATTTGATTAAAAAAAAGAATTAAGAAAAAAGAAAAACCGATGACAATTGATTTTTTGGGAAAAGAGAACATTACAACTCCGTCAAAAGAATTTTATTGGTATAAGAAAATCATAGAATAAATAATTAGCAGAATTAAAATTATTCCCGTAATTAAAGCTGTAAAACCGAATATCCGTGCGGCTCTGCTTAAAAATACCGGCGGTGGACCGCCAAGTTTTTTCTGCAATTCGGGATCTTGCATTATCATCTCATATTCACGCGGACGGTCTTCTTTCAATTCTTCAAGACTAACTTTTCCGGTAAATATAACAGTGTCCATTGGGAATTTATCTGGTCTAAAATGAGTATTGAAAAAATGATATGTGAAAATAAATCCTACAGCAAGCAGAGCTTCATCGCTGTGAATTATTGTTGCAATATTTATAAAAGTTCCGGGAAGACCAAGATTTGTAAAAAATTCTGGAAACCATAATATCAATCCGCTTGAACCAATAACAGCAACACCCCAGAACACAGCCCAATAGTCAAACTTTTCCCAATAAGTCCATCTCCCGTACTGCGGACGCGGACCTTTTCCAACAAACCATTTCATTGTAGCAATTAATTCTTTAAAATCATTTTTATTTGGGACTAAAGAATTTTCTCCTATAAGAAAAGAAGTGTATGAAATTCCTTTCTTCTTTTTTTTGCGGAAGAGATATCCGATGTGTAGAAAGAAATAAATAAAAGTTACTACTGCTGCAACTCTGTGGATAAATCCGGTTACAGCATAACCGCCCATCATCTTGGAAATTGTTTGAAAGATTCCGATTCCAGAAAATTTTATAATCATTCCTGTCAAAGCAAGAGAGATGAAACTTGTAATTACAAGTATGTGCAGAAATCTTGAGTATGCATCAAATCGTTCGTAATATTTTTTATTTGTGTTCAATTGTTCATTCATATATCAACTTGCTTTCTATTTTATGTTTAATAATTAATCCAATAATTTTAAGACTAATCATGTCTTTCGTAATCTTCCTCAATAGTTTGAGCATTCTCGATTACTTTTTTCTTTTCAATCTTATGTCTCTTTTTTTCTTTTAATGATTTAGTGAACCACATTATAGTATGAATGCCAAAGAAAGAAAATGTTCCTACTAAAAGAAAAACCATTGCCCAGAAAGTATAATATAGATAAGGATATTTATCACGGTTATGATGAGTTGCGTGAGTTAAATATCCAACAAATTTTCTGTTTGAGTTTGGATGACACGTCTGACATGTCTCAATAATATTATTATGGCTTAGTTTTGATTTCGGGTTGCTTGCCGGAAGAATATTATGTGCACCGTGGCAATCATAACAACGAGCAGCACGGATTGAACCAAGTTTGGAAACTTTACCGTGGAATGTATCAAAATATGTTTCCGAAACTTTTTCGTGACACTTTCCACATTGATTTATTATTTGAGTTCTGAAATCGTTTAGATCAACTCTATTGATCTCATGTGAACGGTGACAATCATTACAAACCGGAAGTTTTTGATCTGTCTTTGTAACATCCGGGCTGTGAATGCTGCTCTTAAATTCTTCATAAACACCAAGATGGCATTGAGCACAGGTAGTAGCAATGTTGTTTGGATTTACTGTAGAACGCGGATCTTTCTTAGGTAATTCTCTGTGACTGGAATGACAATTAACACAGGTTGCCGTGACAAGCAATCCGCTTTGAAGTAAACCTTTACCGTGAATACTTTCTCTATAGTTTGCAACAATTCCTAATTTACTTTCATCCAAAGCTGTAGCAATATTTTTTCCTTCACGATGACATTTACCGCACAGTTCAGGAACATTCCGTGCAAATGTTGGAGATGTCGTACTTTTCTTTGATTGTGCGTTATGGCTTGTATGGCAATCCACACAGTACGGAGCGGTTTTATCTCCTTGATAGTGTTTTTGTCCATGTAAACTTATATTGTAGTCATCAACTTGTGCAGTATGGCAGATAGAGCAATCAACTTTCCCGCTATTTAAGCAAACCGGTTTTTTTGAATTACTAATGTTTGTATGACATTTGATGCAAGAATTATTTGTATGCGCAGAATTTTTAAATTGATCATAATTAACATAAAGTGAAACCGGTTTGCCATCTACAATTTTGGTTAATTCTTTTTGTCCGTGACATTTCATGCACTTATCGTCAGGAAAACTATCATCATAAAAAACTTTTCGAACTTTGTGCGGTGCGTGGCAATCAATGCAAACCGGAATTTTATGTGGTTGTTTTTCCCAAAGAGCACCTCGGATAACTTTTATATGGACTTGTTCAATTTGTCTATGGCACTGAGTGCAAGTTGTTGTAATGTTATTGCGATTTATTGTTGATACAGAATTTGTATGCGGTAATATATCGTGTGAGGTATGACAGCTGGTGCAAACAGCAGTTACAATTAATCCTCTCTTAAATAATCCCTCACCATGAATGGATTCTGAATAATCGCTTAAAACTTTTCTTTCGTCTGGATTAACTAAGGTTGATACTTGTGTTCCTTCCTTATGGCACTGTCCGCATAAAGAAGGAATATTCATCACATATGTTTTGGAATTCAAATTTTTAGAAGAGAGAATTTCATGTTTGCTATGGCAAGAGACGCAAGTAGGAGCTAATGTTAAACCTTTTTTTAAAGCTTCGGCGTGAAGACTTCTTTCGTAATGTGCAACCGGAGTTTCATGGCAAGTTGCGCAATTAACTTTATTTAATTTTTCCGGGTGGGGAAGATTACTTGGATCAACATCAGAATGGCAGCCGGTGCAGCTAATTTCTTCGTGTATAGAACCCGCAAAGGATTTGCCATTAATAAAAAGAGAAACTTGTTTTCCATTGCGAGTTGTAGTTAGTGTTTTATCACTATGGCAATCAAGACAAACTTGATCATCTTTACTCTGAGCAAATGCGGAAGTAAAAAAAATTGCTGTTAAGAAGAGAACGGAAGTAATTTTTCTCATAAAAATATTCTATCAATGATTTGCTCTTTAACTAACAAAAATAATACTCAATTTTTTACTAAAAGTGTTTTGGTAAGTTAATGAGAGCAACTGAAAACACTTTGGATTCTGCAAAATTTTATTGAAAATAAAGCAGTTAAATTAAAATATCAGATAAAAGACATTAATGTCTGGTCAAAAATATTCAGTTAGTATGACTTTGTCAATGTTCAAAAATAAAAAAGGAGAAGGGTTAAACGCTTCTCCTTAAAACTAGTAAGAAAATATTATTTCTTAAAAAATTCTCCGGTTATAATGTACCAATCTTTTTCTTCTAAGTTTTGTAACTGACCCCAATAAAGTTCAAAGCTTTCTTTTTTATCATCTCCGTTCTTAATAAAGTCTTTTATACGCTTTGTGTATCTCTCTATTTCATCTTGATAAAAGTTAACTGCGTTCTTACCGATTTTGAGTTGTGTTAATTCAGTATCTAATTTATCCGCATCAATAACACAGATCCAATTTTTTTCGTAAGTGGAATAATCAAGTGCATCCAGGCTATCACCAAGATCCAAATTTACTTTTGCAACTTGTCCGCTAACCGGTGAATTAAATTGAATAGATTTTTTCCCTTGTTTAATGCTGAATAATGGCTGTCCTTTCGAGATTGCCATTCCAAGATTAGGAAACTCAATATCATCAATCTTACCGATTAATTTTTTTGCAAAATCATCTATACCAATTCTAACAGCGCCTTCTTGAGAAATGCCTGCCCAGCAATGTCCTTCGGAAATGAAAACGCCGCCGGGAATTGCAAATTCGCCTACGTTTAATTTCTCTTTTTCACTAAGATGAGTAATATGTACGCGTGGTTTTAATTGTTTTTGGATTCGGTCTTGTCTCTTGATCAAGGATTTTTTTGTGAACTCAAGAAGTTCATCTTCGGTAAATGGTTTTTGAACATAGTCGAGCGCCCCAAGTTTCATACAATCAACAGCAGTTTCAACTGTAGCATAACCGGTAATGATTATTACATCTATATCCGGTCGCAAAAATTTAACTGTTTTAGTTACTTCAACACCATCCATCTCCGGCATTTTCAAATCCGTAAAAACAAAATCATAGTGATGAGATTTAATTAGATTGATTGCTTCCGGACCGGAACTTACAGTGTCAACTGTATAACCATCAAGAACTAAAATTTTTCGGAAACTATCGAGTATCACATTCTCATCATCAACACATAGAATTTTTGCTTTCGGATTTGCTACTTCAGCACGTTTGAGAGAAACAGCTTCTTTGCTGAAATCAATTTTTATACTTTCTTCGAGTATTGTTTCTCGTTCCTTGCGAAGTTTCTTCTCATTAACTGTTTTGATCGCATATCTTATTATAACATCAGCGATGATAAATATGATAACTGCTAAAATGAAGAGTGGCATAATTATTCTCCTTAATTAATAAACTTAAGATCTATCTGAACTGCATGGAATTAATAATTTCATTTCATACTCAAGTTCTGTCGGTACAATTCTATAAATCCATCCGTTGAAATAAGGATCTTTTTCCAATAACTCCGGTTCTTTTAATAATCTTTCATTGCGAGCAAAAACGATTCCGCTGATAACCGAATAAAGCTGGTGAATCAGTCCATCCTCAGTTTCAAATTTTACTGCTGGTGTAGCTTGAGTTAATGTTTCATTCGTATTAAGTAATTCGATTTTTTTTATCTGATCAATTGTTTTTATAAAAGAATCTGTTGCGCCTATTAGAACCGATCCATCATGATCTTTATTCATCCAAGCTGAATAGCCCAAACGGAAATATTTAGCGGGGCAAGGAACAAGAATAACCGAGTCATCATTAGTCCTTTTTAATTTCATCAAGGAACTGTATTTAATTCCGCGACGAATAACACTGATCATTTCATCAACAGTAAATGGTTTGGGAATAAATTCAATCGCTCCGGTGTAAAGCGACTTAACTGCATTTTCAATAGTAGAATAACCTGTAGTCATTATAACTGGTGTATCAATCCGTTTAGATTCGAGTTCCGCTAAAAATTGAAAGCCATCCATTCCGGAAAGCATAATGTCGCAAATGATGAGATCATATTTTGATGACGAAATTTTTTGAAACGCGGAATAAGCATCTAAAACCGAATTAACCAAATATCCTTCCGATGTTGCAATCTTTGTGATCGAGCTGATAACTACTTCTTCGTCATCAATGATTAATATGTTTGTTTGTTCTTTCATTAAATATTTCTTAAGACATCATTTTGAGGTAATCGAACTGAAAAAGTTGTACCTACACCAACTTTGCTTTCAACAGTTATTGATCCGTTATGATTATCAATAATTCCCCATATTACAGAAAGACCTAATCCTGTTCCTCGCTGTCCTTTAGTTGTGAAAAACGGTTCAAAGATTTTATTCAAATTTTCCGGTGGAATTCCGCAGCCGGTGTCTGTCACATTTATTTCAATAAATTTTCTTTCACCGGCGCGGTCAACAAAATCCCATTTTTGCCAATCGTCTTTGAATGAAGCACAACCTTCGATAAATCCTTGATTCGGTATTTGAATTTTATAGATTGGTCCGCCGCATTTCGGGCATTTACTATTCTTATCTAAAAATGAAATATCGCAAACCGGGCAAACAAGATTTACACTGCTGTTTTTATCGTATGCAATTCCAAAGTAGTGACGATGACTGCCGTAAACCGGATCAATGTTGACAAATCCTTCATTACTATTCGATTTGATTTTCGTTCTCAGAGACGGCATTCCTCCGATTTTATGTTCTGTATCAATTAGACTATGAGTTTTTGCACACACTGCATTTTTAATTTGGATTATACCTCTAGGAGATAAACTAATTGGCGATGTTTTTATTGTAAGTGTACCCCCGTTCTGTCCGACCGCATCAATACCGTTTACAAATAAATTTAGAAACACTTGCTGTATTTGATTCGAATCGGCAGTAATTTTTGGAAGAGACAAATCCAATTCTTTTACAAGAATTACTTTATTCAATTTTAATTGATTGTTAATAACAGCAATAGCATGCTTAATAATATCGTTTAGATCAATTAAACTTTTCTTTGGCGCTGACTGTCTGGCAAAATCAAGCAAACCTTTCACAATTTCACGGCTTCGCATCGTTTCTCTAACAATAACATTTAAATCTTCCTGCATTTGCGGATTGTCTTTAGTTCTTTTCAACAAAAAACTGCTGTAGGTAAGAACTCCGGTAAGTGGATTATTTATTTCGTGAGCTACGCCTGCAGCCAACCGTCCTAGTGAAGCCATCTTTGTTGATTGATATAACTGTTGACTTGTTTCATCAAGTTTCTTGATCATGTTGTTAAAGGATTTTCCCAGCGTTCCTAATTCATCTGTGCTCAAATTTTTAATAACATAATTCAAATTACCGGCTGCAACTTGATCAGTAGCATTCACTAATTCTCTAACTGGATGATCCACCCATCGTTTAACAAAAAAGATTATGATAAAACCGATAGATGAAATTGCGATTAAAGCAAACAGCAACTCGCGAATCTTATCTTGACGAATTTGTTCCTCTACATCGGCAAGAGACATTTTCACATCAAGAACTCCAAGCACTTTAGCATTTGGGGAGTGTGCATGGCACTCTGCATCCGAGCATGATTTTTCATTATAGATCGGATTGATAATTCCTAAAATACTCGATGAATCGGGATGCGCTTGAAAGATCCTAAAGCGATCTGATATCGGTAACTTTTCCAATGGTTTATTTTCTGCATGACACACATAACAACTTTCGGCTTTCTTATCGAGCATTTTTCCAATATCATCTTTATGTGCCGAATAAATTATTTCTCCGTCTTTATTCAGAATTCTAACATTGTCTATCGTTGGATCCTTACCAATTCTATTAACGACTTCTCGAATAAGATCGCGCTGATTCAACAGCATAAGATTATGTGTTGAATTTTTAACCGACTCACTGAGTTGATTTGCATGACGTTTCATCTCGCTCAACAAAACATCGCTTCGAGATTTGATATTGAAGTATGAATAAACTCCAATTATCAAAATTGCAGTTGCACTAACCACACCGATAAGTTTTAAGCTGATCTTTCCAAATATTTTTCGAGTAAGTATCATCCGTTCTTCTTAATTAATTTGCCAGGAACATTCTTTGGGAATGATTTATCTTCGTGACAATTATTGCAAATTGGTTTAGAATAATTCTTTTCTTGATGACAGTCTTTGCATTCTAATGTTAAGTGCGTTTCATCTAGAATAACACCGGTAACTTTGTGTTGGAAATTTTCCTGAGTCCATTTACCGTGACAGTTTATACACTCACTGGTTAATCCTTTGAATACACCTTTATTAACGTGGCACCTATTACATGAAAGTTTAGAATGAAATTTTGAATTATCAAATCCGGTAAGTTCTTTATGATTAAATCCTTCTTTAACAATATTTGCATGGCAACTGACACAATTTGCTTTTGTATCATGGCAGTTGGAACAAACCGTATGTTTTTGTTCTGTTGATTTTGTTTTAACAGCTGCTGTTTTGTTTTGGTTATGACATTTTAGACAACTTTCATGTGAGTGACAGTTTTGACACTCCAATCCAAACAAATCGAGATGTTGAGAATGGTAAAATGTAACCATTTTACCTGAAGCTTTCGGAGTATCAAATTTTATTACGGAAGGTGTAACGATGTTTGGATGAACTATTTTTTTGGCTAAGTCGGAAATATTTTTTTCTTGAATTTTTTTGTTAGAATTATTTAAAACATGGCAAGATTCGCAAGCAAGCTTTCCGCTCCAAGATCTATGGCATTGCATACACTGACGATGGTATGCACCTTTCAAATCCGGCTTGCTAACATCAGTGCGTTTACGGATCAATTCGTGACAATCGGAACATCCAATCACAAGTCCTGGTGGATTATAATGATGGCACATTTTACAACCGCCCGACATACCGCTCATTTCTGCATGAAGTCGGTGAGTGAAAATAACTGGTGCATAAACGTCTGTTTGTTTTTTGAATTTATCAATTGTTATTACTGAAGGTCCTTCCCCGGGAGAAAGATCAACTGAAAACATTTTCTCGCGTGGGCATGGGATAATGCAAGGGTTTTCTTTCGTCGGAATATCACATGTATGACAAGTATTGCAAGTTATTCCGTTAAGATTTGGGTGAACTTTTTTTTGAGTTTGTGCACTAATGATAACCGCACAGAAAAAAAATAAAATTAATATTTTCGTTTTCATTGTGCACCTCCGCGAATAGAATATTTTGTTCTTGGTGCTGATGTATTAGCTACACTTACAATCGGGAAAATCATTACTGCAATTCTGAATAAAAGAATTTCGAATGCAATGAAACCGACTGTAACTGAAATTTCTCCGACAGAAGGGAAATAAGAATGAACTTCATACGGCGGAGTGTAAGCAACTAAAAAGTTATTCAGACGATTTAGAAAAACTCCGAAGATCACTAGAAATGATGCAATTATTAATCCAAGCGGAGATTTATTTACTTGCTGCGACATGAACATTCTCAAAGGAATGATCACACCAAATAATAATTCTACTGTAAACATGACGCTAGAAGCATTGAATTCTGTTAGGTAAACAAATGTTTGACGAATAACCATATCGCCGATTTTGAATGCAAGATAAATTCCAAGCAGCGGTGCAACCATACTTCCAAGATTGGAAAGAATATGCATTTCAGGTTTTAGGTTGAATGATCTTGATGTTATTAATGATTCAAAGATTACCATTGGCAATCCTACAGAAATAGCCGAGAGTAAAAAGAGTAAAGGAAGAATTGGTGTTTGCCAAAGCGGATGCATTTTAGGTCCGGCAATTACCATCAAAGTTCCTAAAGACGATTGATGTAAGCAAGAAAGTACAACTCCGGCAATAATGAATATGAACATTGTTTTCTCTAATCCTTTATCAAGAATTCGCAAAACTTTATCTATTGGATTATTTAATGATTTTAAGAATCCCGGAAGTTTTACTCTTCCAATAAATCTTTCGCATACGATCGGTAGAAATTCAATGTATAGAACAGCTAAGTAGATTATAACGCAAATACCAACTTCAAATAGAACCGAACTTCCGTTCCACATAATGAGCGGATGCCAAATAAAATAATAGCGGCCAAGATCAATCATAACGCTGACGGCAACAAAAGTATAACCAAGTGCCGCTGTTAAAAGTGCAGGGCGGATGATTGCATGATACTGATCTTTATGCATAATGTGTCCTAATGCAGCGGTTGTAAAACCGCCGGCAGCAAGTGCAACTCCGGCTGCAACATCAAGCCCAATCCAAATTCCCCACGGATGCTGGTCATCAAGATTTGTTACTGCACCAATTCCGAAAATAAATCGTGCAAGCAAGAACATTAATCCGTTAAGGGCTAAAACGGCTAATCCAATTACAACAGGTGTAAAATATTTTTTATTCATTTGTGTTGGTTTGAAATCTTCCATAATCACATCTCCTCATTCTCGGATTTCTTTTTGTTTTTATTGATCCACATAACTCCGCCGAGTAATGCATAAAGAGCAACAGGCGGAACAAAGTAAGCGAAGATTCCATGTTGGATTGCTTCACTAACTCCTGGTGCGGGATCTTTCCCGAGTTTTGGAAAATCTAATTTCTCAAACTCTTTACTTGCTAAATAAAGCCATGATGTACCACCAACTTCATATTCACCATAGATACGATTAATGTAACGGTTAGGATAATTTTTAATTTTTTGTTGAGCGGCTTTAATTAAATCTTCACGTATTCCATATGTAATTGCTTCGACCGGGCAAATTTCTGAACATGCAGGAATTTTTCCTTCCTTCGTGCGTTCAAAACAGAAATCGCATTTTTTGATATCGGGTTTAAGTGCTTTTTCAAATTCGAATGCAGGAACTTGAAACGGACAAGCAACCATACAATAACGGCAGCCAATGCATTTGTCCGTATCCCAAATTACCGATCCGTTTTCTTCTTTTGAAAAAGCTCCGACAATACACGCAGAAACACAAGCAGGATGATCACAATGCATACATTGTACTTTCACATTGATCGGAAATTTTTCTTCATCAGGATTCTGATATTCATTGACAACCGTTAATGCTTTACTGTTTGGGCGTCGTCTCTCCTTAAAAACGCTTCTGTCATCGTAAGTTTCGATGGATGGTGTTTCTAAATCATGAGTTGTTTTGCAAGTCCATTCACATTTTCTGCATCCAATACATACAGTAGTATCAACCAACATACCCATTCGATCTTCAGATAAAATATTCTTTGGCGCTGCTTTTGTTTTTGATGATAATCCTGTTACTGCTGTTCCAACTAGTGCGGCTGTTTTAAGAAAGTCGCGGCGGGTGTGATTTGCCATATATAACCTCCTATAAGAAAAACTATATATCTTCTAAAACTTAAATATCGAATGATGGAGATTTATATCCTATTCAAAATTACTATAAACTATTTTTGCGGTCAATTATTTGAAATATTAAAATCTGTTAAAACTTTCTTTATCAACGGAAAATTTTTTAGTTTCTAATGCAAATTTCAAAATAGTAGTAAAAATATGAATAAGAAAAAAAACCAAGATATTTCGTTATTAAGGGAGAAAATCAATCAACTCGATTCTGAGTTGATAAAACTTCTTTCAAAAAGGAGAAATTTAAGCAAGGATGTTATAGTTGCTAAAGAAACTTCACAGAAACCAATAAGAGATCAGCAAAGAGAATCGGAACTATTAAATCGTTTAATTAAGACCGGCAAAAAAGAAGGATTAGATTCCCATTTTCTTACGAAAGTATTTTATGAAATAATTGAAGACTCAGTTCGGCTTCAGCAAAATTATGTTCAAACAAAATTGAATAGAAAGGGGAAAAAGAAAAAAACAATTACGGTTGCTATTCAAGGTATTGAAGGGTCTTACAGTTATTTAGCTTCTCAAATATATTTTACTCATCATAATGTTGAGCTTCATTTTGTTTCTAAGAAAAGATTTGATGAAGTTGTTGATGCTGTGGAAAAAGGCGAAGCTGATCTTGCAGTATTACCGATCGAAAATACTACATCCGGCGGGATCAATGAAGTGTATGATCTTCTTCTTCATACAACTTTATCAATTGTCGGTGAGGAAAAATTTCAAGTAAAACATTGTTTGGTAGCAAGCGAGGATATTTCATTTAGAAAAATCAAAAAAGTTTATGCTCATTATCAAGCGGCGGCTCAATGCAGCAAATTTTTAGAAACTATTCCCAATGTGTCTATTGAATATTTTGATGATACAGCTATGTCAGTTCAAAAAATTAAGGAAGAAGGTAAATCATCATACGCAGCGATTGCCAGTGAAGAAGCTGCAAAGCTTTTCCGATTAAAGATTTTAAAAACCGATATTGCAAACCAATCAGAAAATTTTACAAGATTTTTAATTGCTTCACGCAAACCAAATGAAGTAGATTCCAGAATTCCGTGCAAGACATCTATTGTTATGGCAACTTCTCATACTCCCGGTTCTCTTGTTGAAGCATTAAATGTATTTCGAAAGTCTAACGTGAACTTGACTAAACTTGAATCCCGCCCTATCATTGGAAATCCTTGGGAAGAAATGTTCTATCTTGATTTTGAAGGCAATGTAAGAAGCGATTTAATTCAAAAAGTTTTGGATGAGTTAGGACAGCATACAAGGTTTATTAAAGTTTTAGGCAGTTATCCTTCGCAAGAACTTGAACGCACAAAATTAGAGTATCTTAATATTTTAAGTGAAAAATCAGTTCAAGTTCCACCCGAAGAGGAAAAGAAAAAAGAAATTCCATCTGTAAAAAAATCAAAATCAAAAAGTTACAGACTTGCAAGCCGTGAGTATAAAAATGAAGACACAATAATAAAAGTAAAAGATGTTGTAATTGGCGGAAATAATTTTGTTGTTATTGCCGGGCCATGTTCTGTTGAATCGGAAGAGATGATATTAAAATGCGCACTTGAAGCTAAAGAAAACGGCGCACAAATTTTACGCGGCGGATGTTTTAAGCCAAGAACTTCTCCATATAGTTTTCAAGGATTAGGTTTAGATGCTTTAAAATACTTAACCGATGCCGGTAAATATTATGAGATGCCGGTTATTACCGAAGTTCTTGATACCGAACATGTAGTTGAAGTTGCAAAGACAGCCGATATACTTCAGGTAGGTGCACGCAACATGCAAAATTTTGCTTTGTTGAAAGAAGTTGGTAAATCACACAGGCCTGTTATGCTTAAACGGGGATTAATGGCTTCGATAGATGAGTTGCTGAATGCTGCGGAGTATATTTTATCGCAGGGGAATAGACAAGTAATGTTGTGTGAAAGAGGAATTAGAACATTCGAAACTGCAACCAGAAACACGCTTGACTTAAGCGCAATTCCCGTATTGAAAGAGTTAACTCATCTTCCGGTTATAGTTGATCCTTCGCATGCTGTTGGTGAACGGAATAAAGTTATTCCATTGGCAAAAGCAGCAAAGATTGTTGGTGCTCACGGAATTATGATCGAGTTTCATCCCGATCCGCCTAATGCTTTGAGCGATCCTGAGCAAGCATTGTATTTTCAGCAATTCGAAGAGTTGATGAGAGATCTGTATAAGTTGTAGTGATACCTAAAAATAATATTGAGTTTGGAGAAAGATTAAAAAATAGTTTGCAGTAGTATGAGTGAAAGTTACTCCGTAATCCACACCCAAGCCGAGAGAAAAACCATCCAAATTATTCTTCCGAAAATCATATCCGGCTAACGCTCTGAAACCAACGCCGACTTCCCAAATATTTACATCGCTAAATGTTCTATCGTTGAGATAAATAAATCCGGCTCCTTCTTCCAGATAAAATTGTGATGGAAAAGTTTGGCGGAAAAAACCTTTGAGTGAATAAATTTTTACGAAGGGATAATATTTGCCGGCGCGATTTTCCGGCAGAAATTTTTCAACCATTTGTGAATAAGTGAATGATGCTCTGAAGCTTACAATGTTTTCAAACCAAGGATAGAAATCAAAAAAAACAGATCCGCCCAAACTTGAAATTGAAGGTGAATTACCGCTGATGCTTCCAATGTGTAAAGAGCCGCCTAAACTTGGTGATTGGATCTGCGCATTAGCCGAAGCAGCGAGAACAACCAAAAGTATAATTGTAAAAAAGATTTTTCTAATCATAATTCATCAGTAATGTATTGTTAGCCAAAAAGTTTTTTGATTGGGATCTGTCCAATCAACTCTGTGTTTTTGATGAGCATTAATAATCAAATAATTACCGGGGTTCAATTCAAATTTTCTTCCATCTTCAAAACTTAATGTTGCTTTTCCTTTGAGAAGAAGAACAAATTCATTCTTGTCCTGATCGTACCAAAAACCGGAAGGGGAAGTGTGCCCTTCCGAAATTATTCTTTCGAGTGTAAAATCTTTTGTAGATAGAATTTCTTCGAAAGATTCTTCTTTCAATTCTTTCGGAAGATCATCAAATATGTTTTTAGGTACATTCATTTTATCTTCTGTTCACACAAAAACCTGTACAACTTTGATAGAAAGTTACAAAATTTTTAACCTCAATTTTCTTTTTCTGAAAATTAGAATAGGTAAATAATATTCATCACATCAAGAAAAAATATTATCTTTCCGCCTCTTTTTGAAAGAAGAATTATGGACAAAGAAAAAAACACGCGGGCATATATTGCATTGTTTTCCATTTATATTATTTGGGGAACAACGTATTTAGCTATTAGAATTGGAGTTGAAAATTTACCGCCTGTTCTATTTACCGGACTACGCTGGATAGTTGCCGGACCGTTACTTCTTATAATTTTGTTATTGAGAAAATATAAACTGCCTAATAAAAATGATTTGTTACATCTCGGTATCAGCGGATTATTATTACTTGGCGGCGGAAACGGTTTAGTTGTATTTGCAGAACAATGGATTCCCAGCGGATTGACTGCATTATTAATAACAACAGTGCCGTTCTGGGTTGTTGGACTTGATGCAATAATTCCGCAAGGTAAAAAAATAAATCCAACTATACTTCTTGGGCTGCTTCTCGGATTAGTTGGTGTTGGAATTATTTTTGGAGGAGATTTCGTTCGGTTGTTCGATCCATCATACCTTAACGGTATTATAGGATTGATGTTTGCTGTTGTTTTATGGTCGGTTGGAACTCTTTATTCGAAATACAAAAAAATTAGTGTACATCCATTAATGGGCGCCGCAACACAAATGATTATTGCCGGTATTGTAATAACAGCGCTTGGTTTTATTTTAGGGGAAGGAAGTGAATTTCATTTTACCACCTCTGGTTTTTATGCCTATTTGTATTTAGTAATTTTTGGTTCACTGATTGGTTACGGTTCGTACGTTTATGCGATTGCACACCTTCCGGTTTCATTAGTAGCAACTTATGCGTATGTAAATCCGATCATAGCATTATTTTTAGGATGGTTAATACTGGATGAGAAAATATCATTGTGGGTTATACTTGCAGCGGTTGTAATTCTAATTGGTGTTACATTGGTAAAGAAGGGAAGCGAAAAAAATATTTTATTTAGGAAAAAGAGTTGATCTTATTATAGATCAATTCATATCAGCTAACAATAATCCGCTTGCAGTATTAATAAGTCTAAATGAAGTAACAAGTTTTTGATCACCGCTAACAAAATTAACTTCTATAGTATAGCTTTCTTTCTCGCCATCCTTTTGGATATTGAATTTACCAAATTCATGTTTGGAACTAAGATCTATTAAAGCAGAGATCTTTTTGCAGATTCTTTTCACTTGGTTTAATTCATCTTTGTTGGCTGCATTAAAAGATTCTTTTCCAATACGGTTTTTATCTTCACCTTCATAAGCAATATATGATGCGGCTTTATCGTAAACTTTTGATTTACTGAAATCAAATAATTTATTCAAAGTTGTTTTTACTTCGTTCTCGGATTCATTCTGTGCAAATAAAATATTTGATCCGGATATAGCAACAAACAAAACTAATAACAGACTTTTCATTATGATCTTCATTTTTATTTCCTTTTTAAGTATTGTCCATTTATTACTACGCATTATGTTCACTTAGTACGAATAATTGTTTAGAAGTAAATCAAATTTCATTAAGATTAATCATGTTTCCGAATTTTCATTTATTAAGGATTCAATATCAATGCCAGTAATTTAGAATGTAAAATGCTTAATTGCTTCACCTTTACTGCCTATTTCAGTCATAGCTTCAATGCCGATATTTAAGTGCATATCAACAAACTGCTGAGTGACTGCACGATCCGAGTCTTCAGTTTTTACTCCTTCCGGAAACATTGGAAGATCGGAAACTAGTAATAGCGCCCCGCGTGCAATTTGATTTGCATAACCAACTATAAAAACTGTAGCTGTTTCCATATCAATTCCAATCGCACCTAATTTTTTTAAATAAATTTTGAAATCTTCATCCCATTCCCACAAACGACGGTTTGTTGTATAAATTACTCCGGTTCGATATTCAATGTTCTTAGAAATGATTTTATCAGAAACAAATTTGTGCAACTTAAATGAAGGAAGAGCGGGAACTTCAGGCGGAAGATAATCATTACTTGTTCCTTCACCCCGAATAGCTGCAATTGGTAAAATGAAGTGCCCGATTTCCGTAGAGAGTTTTAATCCGCCGCATTTACCAAGAAACAAAACACCTTTTGGTTCACGCGCAACAAGTAAATCCATAATGGTTGCGGCATTAGCAGATCCTATTCCGAAATTTATTATTGATAAACCGGCGCTATTAGTAGCGGATTGCATAGGACGTCCCACACCCTGAACATCGCAATTAAATTTTTCTGCGAATTTTAGAACATAATTTTGAAAATTTGTTAACAACAAATAATCGCCGAAGTCATCAATACTAGTACCCGTGTAACGCGGGAGCCAATTTTTCGCAATTTCAAGTTTAGTTTTCATTTTTTCTCATTTAATTATTTGAATTCTATACGTTCGTATTTATCTGTAATCTTTGTTTGTTTCATTGAAATAAAACTATCAATCTTAATAACTATAAGAGCAAATATATAACCGAAGATCATACCGATTAAAGCACCGCCAATTGCATCTGATGGATAGTGAACGCCAACGTATGGTCTGGAAAACGCCATCAAAGCCGCTACGATAAAGAAAGACCATTTATACTTAGGAAAAATTTTTGCAAAGAACATTGCAGCACCAAAATTGTTTACAGCGTGAGAAGACGGAAAGGAAAATGATTCGGTGCAATTTACAAGTACGTTCAAATCCGGAAAGACATTGCACGGTCTAATTCTGCCTACAAGACTTTTCAAAAAGAAACTGCTAAACTGGTCAGTAGTAATTATTAGTAAAATAATTGCAAAAGCAGCTATTCTTCCAATTCTTCCACCCTTAACAATTAGAATTATAAATAAAATTATGTAAGTTATATACCAGTTTTTTACTTCTGTGGTAAAGGGGAAAAGTTTATCGAAAAATGGATTAGATAACGTATGATTAATAAAATATAGGAATTTCAAGTCAATCTGATACAAAAACTCCAACATATTAACACCTTGTCTGTTTTATTAAAGTTTGATTATTTAGCTAATTTTATTTATTTAAGTCCTGAAATTAATAGAAATTTGTGAAGTTCTTCTTGTTAACATAAAAGATCTTCAAACAAAGTCGTCCAAAATTTACGAAAATTATTGTACCATATTTAAATAAACTTATTGAGTGCTGTGGATACTGAAGATAATTTAAAAAATACTCTTGAAAGAAAAAAATTCGAATATTTTCGAGCAGAGAGTAAACGTAATTTATTAAATCCATTTCAGACATTGGCAAAATTTACCGCGTTTTCCGGTCTTTTGGCAATGATTTTGGAAGTCCGGTATTTCTCCTCACACAGTGTAGAAATTTATCTTTCCCGTCTTTCAGCAATTCTCATTGCATTTTTACTTTTAGTCATTTCAAATTTTAATTTAGGAAAAAAACATCCCGTAATATTAATTCATACTCTTCTTCTTTCCATTATATGTTCTTTTGGTGTGATGATCTATCTCATACCAACAACAATAATTTTTAATTCACACATTATTAGTCTAATCATTTTTATTGCAGCGTTATTTCTAAGCTGGGAAGTATCAAATCAGATTATAGTTGCTATCTATTATAACGTTGTATTTTCTATCTCAATTATTTTTAACAGCAAGAGTATTACAATTCTGCCAAATATGTTCGAATCTATCTTTTTGGTAATTGTAATAAGTATAATGGCCATTGTTGCAAGTTACATAAATTATAAATATAGACAGGAAGCTGTTATAAAAACTTTTGAAGTTTCCCAATCAGAAAAAAAGTTTAGAAACTTATTTGAAAATTCTGCCGAGGGGATCTTTCAGCTAATTCGCGAAGGAAAATTTACAACAGTGAATCCTTCATTGATTAAAATGCTCGGGTATACGAATGAAGATGAATTAAAAAAAATGGTTTCACAATCAGATGTATTCCAGAGAAAAAGCGATTGGGAATTACTAACCAAACTGCTTGAGAAACAGGGTAAAGTTAGAAACTTCCGCGTACCGTTTAAGAAAAAAGATGGAGATGAAATTACAGTTCGAATGAACGTTAGATCTATCGAAGATGAAGAAAGCGGACTGAATGTTTATGAAGGAAGTCTACAAGATATAACGCAGCAAGTTCAAGCAGAGAATGAAAAACAGAACGCTCTTGAGGCACTCCGAACTGAAAAAATGAAAGCAGAAACTGCTGCTAAAAAATCTCAGCAAGAAAGTAATTTCAAAACGATATTTCTTGCAAGTATGAGTCATGAAGTTCGAACGCCAATGAATTCTGTAATGGGATTTCTAACACTGATTGAAAATGACCTTTTCGAAAGTAAAGATGAATTAAAATTATTTGCTAAAGATGCCCGCCTTGCCGCAGATTCTTTGCTGGATATTATTAATAATATTCTTGATATATCTAAAATTGAAGCAGGCAAGATGGATTTAGATGAAATTGAATTTAATATTAACGATGAGATTACTAAAGCATTTTCTATTATTGGACAAGCGGCAAAAGCTAAAGAAATAGCTCTTGAAAAAAATATTGATAGCAGGGTTCCAAATAAAATTTTCGGAGATCCAACAAGGTATAGACAGATTCTACTCAATTTATTAAGCAATGCTATTAAATTTACTGATCATGGCAAAATAACTCTTAATCTAACTGTTAAAGCAAAAACTGAATCGTTTATTGAGTTACTAACATGCGTTGAAGATACAGGAGTAGGAATACCAAGCGATAAAATTTCTACATTATTTGAACCATATATTCAAGTTAGGACTAAGAAAAGCTCGAAGGAAGGTACCGGACTTGGTCTTATGATTGCCAAAGAATTTGTAAAGTTGATGCAAGGTGAAATTAATGTGGAAAGTAAAATTGGATTGGGCAGCAAATTTTATTTTACTGTAAAAATGAAATTACAACCGAACGTAAATATTGACCAGCGTTTATATACTTCGGCTAAAGTAACTTCCGGACAAACTCATACCGGTGATGGTATTATAACACGGCATATTCAAGATAAATCAGAATCCGTTCAAAGAAAGAAATTGTTATTGGTTGAAGATAATCCGATTAGTCAAAATCTTGAACTCAAAATATTACGTGAAGTTGGATATGAAGTAGAAGCCGTCTCTACAGGGCATGCTGCAATTGAAGCAATTAATACAGGAACATATAGTTTAGCTCTTATGGATGTTGAAATGACTGATATGGATGGAATTACAGCTACTAAAAAAATACGTGAATCATCCGGCGCAAATTCTAAAATACCGATAATTGCCGTAACAGCACATTCAAGTATGAAGGATAGAGAAAAGTGCCTTGCAGCCGGAATGGATGATTACATTGCAAAACCAATTAACATTCACTTCTTAAAAATTACAATAGACCAATGGCTTAATATTCCGCCGCGCGTATAGTGATATTTTCCCTAAATTCATTTTCTTCATAACATCTTAAAAAAAATAAAATCTGCATTTATAACTGCACTATTAAATTTCTGTACTTCGGAACTGTAAATTCTTTTTGATAAATTTGAAATAACAGTTAAACAAATATGGGAATATCATGCTGACAAAGGATTACATTTTATTAGAAGAAAAATATGGTGCGCATAATTATCATCCGCTTCCGGTTGTCCTATCTAAAGGCGAAGGTGTTTATTTGTGGGATGTTGAAGGGAAAAAATATTATGATTTTCTTTCTGCTTATTCTGCGGTAAATCAAGGTCATTGTCATCCAAAAATTGTTGAAGCACTTTGTGATCAAGCGAAAGTTCTTACTCTAACATCTCGAGCTTTTTATAATGATTGCCTTGGTCCCTATGAAAAATTTATTACAGAATTTTTTGGTTATGATAAAATATTGCCTATGAATTCCGGAGCTGAAGCAGATGAAACAGCAGTAAAACTTTGCAGAAGATGGGCATACGACAAAAAAGGAATTAAAGAGAACGAAGCAAAAATAATTGTCTGCGATGGAAATTTTCATGGAAGAACAATAACTGTTATATCCATGTCGAACGATCCGGATTCTTATAAAGGTTTTGGTCCTTTCACACCGGGATTTATTAGAATACCTTATAACAATTTAAATGCTTTGGCTAAAGCTCTAGAAGATCCAAATGTAGCCGGATTTTTAGTTGAACCAATTCAAGGTGAAGCCGGCGTTGTTGTTCCGGATGAAGGTTATCTAACAAAAGCATATTCAATGTGTAAAGAAAAAAATGTTTTATTTATTGCCGATGAAGTTCAGACCGGGCTTGCGAGAACGGGTAAATTACTTGCATGCGATCATGAAAATATTAAACCCGATATATTAATATTAGGAAAAGCGCTTTCCGGTGGAACAATACCTATCTCTGCGGTTCTTGCAGATGATGAAGTAATGCTTGTTATTAAACCGGGAGAGCATGGTTCAACATTCGGAGGAAATCCATTAGCATGTAAAGTAGCGGTAGCAGCTTTGAAAGTATTGAAAGAAGAAAAGTTATCGGAGAATGCAGAGCGACTTGGAAAAATATTCCGCGATGAAATTTCAAAAATTAAATCCGATATGATTGAGTTAGTGCGAGGAAAAGGATTATTGAATGCAATAGTAATTAAACCAAAAAACGGGAAAGAAGCTTGGGATGTTTGTTTGAAAATGAAGGAGAACGGATTACTTGCTAAACCAACTCACGGACATATTATTCGTTTCGCACCACCGCTTGTTATTACCGAAGAACAAGTGTTGGAAGCAGTGGCGATTATTAAAAAATCTATTCTGGAAATCAGCAGGGAATTAAATTAATCGTTTAAATAAAATCTGAAGGATACTAAATTGAAAAAAATATTTTCCACGTCGTTATTAATTCTTCTAATGTCTTCACTAATAATTTATGGTTGGGGAGGAAAAGGACATAAAACTATTGCAGCATTTGCAATGAAACTACTGCCGGCAGAAATGAAATTCTCGGATCAATTTAAATCTGCAATTACCGAGCATTCAGTTGATCCTGATAATAGAAAAAGAGATGATAAATCAGAAGGTCCTAAACACTTTATTGATATTGATTACTATAAAGAATTTACGGATGGAGTTGTAATTACATCA
>JBBAAM010000044.1:0-33156 GCA_041658245.1 Melioribacteraceae bacterium | reverse complement strand
TCCTTTTTCCTAAAAACTATTTATGAAATTGTTTTCAGGAATTTATTTAAACTTCTTTCATATTCCAACTTTTTACTGAACCTTCTTATACTTTTTCGACAGTCTCGTTATCCGCTTAATATGCTTCTCTATAGATTCTTCATGATATTTTCCTTTTTTTATGTCGTTGCGCGTTTCGGAAATCGCAGTATCGAGTTCACACTCCCGAAAGTAGTTGTATTTTTCAACCGGAATTATAACGTAGCGGTTTTTGCCTCTTACTGAAACAAATACTTCTCCTCCATCGGATGAAGCATCACTAATGGCAGTAACACCGCGGGTTTTTAAATCGTTCGCTGTTATTATTTGACTCATTATTATAACTCTCTTATTAACACGGGCAATAGTACTAAAAACAATGCTATTAATCAAACTAAACTGTGGTTACAACCTTTCTGATAATTATTTAGCAAGTTTGCAATTTCATACCACTTTCCGATATACATTATTATCAATTTTTTCTACTTCATTCAGCTGGGGATAGTCTGATTAACTATAGCCAAACGATTCAACAAAATTATTCATTCATAATACGGAACAAGTTCATGCCCCATATACTTGATAACAGCGGCAATCACTCCAAGATCATCTAAATAACCAACTAGCGGCGCTATATCCGGTATTGCATCTATCGGGCTAATAAAATAGATCAGAGCTGCAATAACAATTGATTTACGATACCAGGGCACATATTTATCAAGCATATACCGGTACAATGCTTTTACCTCATTTGCAAATCGAATTTTACTTCCAACGCGTTCGACTTTTTCCCAGAGACGATCTTCTACGTAATCTCCGCCGCGCTTAACTTTTTCTTCAGTATCAAAACTGTTTTCATCAATTGATGTTGGGTTTAGATATTCTCTTTCATCGTAATTCATTTTTCACCCCAATTATTTTTTATATTGTTCAAACCAATCAAAGATTGTATTCCACCATAGCCGGGCATTTTGCGGTTTTGTTACAAAATGGTATTCATCCGGGAAATACAAAAATTTGCTCGGTACTCCTTTGCGTTGAAGTGTTGTAAAAAGTTCAAATGCTTGTCCTTCAGGAACTCTATAGTCAAGAGCGCCGTGCACAATTAGCATCGGTGTTTTAAAATTATTTGCAAATTGATGAGGCGACCACTTTTGATGTAATGCTCGGTTTGAGTAGGGGGTTCCTTTCATCTCCCATTCAGGGAACCAAAGTTCTTCCGTTGTACCCCACATGCTTTCAAGATTGAAAACACCATCATGGCAAAAGAGTGCGTTAAACCTTGTTGTGTGTCCTTCGATCCAGTTGATCATATATCCGCCGTAAGAAGCACCTGAAGCAAAAGTATTTTTTGCATCAATGAATTTGAAATTCTTTAACGCATAATCGTAAGCATTCATCAAATCGGTATAAACTTTTCCGCCCCAATCACCGGAAATTTCATCTGTAAATTTTTGTCCGTAACCAGTACTACCTCGCGGGTTTGGTGCAACAACAACGTAACCTTTTGCCGCAAACATTTGCAAATTCCATCTGTAATGAAAATCATCCGCCCAGTTTCCTTGTGGTCCGCCGTGAATTAAAAACATTAATGGGTATTTATTATTCGGATTAAAGAACGGCGGCTTAACAATTATTGATTGAACTTTTGCTTTGTTTGCACCGGAACTCCAAAATGAATCAAACTCGCCGAACTCGATTTGAGAAATTAAATCGCTGTTGATGTTCGTGATCTGTTTTAGATTATTACCGTTTGTATCCATTGAAAAAATTTCTGTTGGTAAAGTTGTTCTGTGCCGTAAAAAGTAAATCGTATTTCCGTCTGGAGAAAGTTTCATTGAACTGTTCGTTCCGTCTTTAATAAGTAAAGTGTTTTCACCGGTATCAAGATTGTATTTATAAATTGAGTGAAACGCTTCGCGGTCTGAATCATAGTAAATAAATTTTCCATCAGGAGAAAACAGAATCTGCCCGATTGAGATATCGAGTTTTTCGGTTACATTTTTTAATTCTCCGCTTGCACGATTGTATAGTACAAGTGTTTGTTTGTCTGCTTCAAAACCCGCACGGGCCATTGAGTGAAACGCAATAAATTTTCCATCGGGAGAATAAACCGGACCGTTATCATTTCCATTGCTAGCAGAAATTTTTTTATAATTTCCTGCTGCTTTATTGTTAATAATAAAAACATCGTTATTTGTACTAGTTGCTAAAAACTTATCCGTGTTCATTGTAAATGCAACTTCATTACCATCCGGAGAGATTGCATAATCAACATCACCACCAAGTGCAATTGGAGGAACATCAAACTTGCTGTTCAATGTTAGATCAACATGCTCTTTCGTTTTAACATTAAGAAGAAATAGGTGACTGCGTTTATCTCCGCGCCAATCATTCCAATGACGGTACATTAACTCGGTGAATATTTTTGCTTTTACTTTACTTTCTTCTGCTTCTTTATCTTTCTTTTCATTACAGAGTTGAGTTGTGCAATCGGGATAGACGCTTGAAATAAATAGAGCAAACCTTCCATCTTTAGACCAAACTAATCCCGAAGCGCCGGTGTAAAGATCTGTCAATTGAGAATTATTTGTTCCATCGAGATCACAGAGCCAAATATTATTCTTAAATTCGTAAGCGATCTTGTTACCATCGATTGTAAATTTTGGCGCGCTTTCTCCGGTTTCTGAGTTTTTGATTGCATGCAAATATTTTCCTTCACTGCTTATCATCCAGATATCACTATTTCCTTTATTCTTATCCATATCATAAGATGTTGCCGCAAAGACAATACTTTTTCCATCGGGCGAAAGATCAAAACTTGTTATGCGTTTCATATTCCACATGTCTTCAATTGTCATAGCACGTTTCTGTGCACTGATTGTTAATGCTGATATAAATAATAAAAGAATGAGAAAAAATCGTTTCATTGTTACCTCGGATGGTTTTTATTTTGATTGCAAATTATGAAAAGGAGAGTCGAAATTAAAGAGCTATTAACATCAAAAAGGTAATCGCTTTATTCTAACACGAGACGGCTCAATAACAATTATGCTGCCATTGATTAGATCACTACTATATTCCTCAACGACTTTAATAATATTACCAAATTGAATTATTGGGTTATAAGGAAAAAATCGGAAGAGAATGATAGATGGTAAATTATATTTCCATTTTGAAAGGATATACCCAAAATCAACATCGGCAGTTATAATAATTCTCTTTTCTTCATAAGCGATTTGAAAAATTTCTTCATCAGACGCTGATGATTTATTTAACATCTGAACGTGAACACAATCAAATCCAGATTCGTTTAAAGATTTGGCAAGCTCAGGAGATAAATTATTATCAATCAGAAATTTCATTAAATGGCTAATGGGAATTCTTTATAACGTAGCATTTCAGATACAAATTGAAGAGATTGTTTTATATCCTCCATTTCTAGTTCGGGGTGTTCTTTAATTATTAATTCAGGATTATATCCTTCCGCTAACATTTCTATTAATGTTGCAACCGGCATCCTTAAATTACGAATACAAGGAACACCGCCCATTTTATCCGGATCAATATTAATACGTTTATAGTTTTTCATTTTTTATCCTTAATAAATTATCTATCATAAGTTATGAAAAGGAAAAAGAAATTAAAAGAGTGATCATTGACCTTTAACTGGCTTTCTTGATAAACCAGCCCTTTTTTGATAAGTTTGATTCCAATTTTCACAAATATTGCAATTAGAATGAAGTATCCCTTTGAAGAGATCGAATTAAAGTGGCAGAAATTTTGGGAAGAGAAGAAAGTCTATAAGACCGACTTAACCAACGTTGAGAAAAAGCTCTACTGCCTTGTAATGTTTATCTATCCCTCCGCGGCTAAAATGCATATCGGGCATTGGTATAATTACGGTCCAACAGATTCGTATGCACGTTTCAAAAAGTTAAAAGGATTTAATGTTTTTGAACCGATAGGTTATGATGCTTTTGGTCTTCCGGCAGAAAATTATGCAATCAAAACCGGAGTGCATCCTAAAGACAGTACATTGCAAAACATAAATGACATCCGCTTAATGGTTAAACGAATGGGTGGAATGTATGATTGGGATGCCGAGTTGATGACTTGCGATCCGGAATATTACCGATGGAATCAATGGCTCTTTCTGCAGCTTTACAAAAAAGGATTGGCATACAGAAAAAATGCACCGGTAAATTGGTGTCCTTCATGCCAAACTGTTTTAGCAAGAGAACAAGTTTTAAATGATGGAACTTGCGAGCGATGCGGAACAACTGTTGAGCAGAAAAATCTTACTCAATGGTTTTTCAAAATAACAAATTATGCCGAAGAACTTCTTGATGGTTTGAATAAAATTGACTGGCCTGAAAAAACCAAACTGATGCAGACAAACTGGATTAGTAAAAGTATTGGCGCAGAAGTAAATTTTAAGATTGACGGCAGCGATGATCAGATAAAAATTTTTACTACAAGACCTGATACACTTTTCGGTGCAACTTATATGGTGCTTGCACCCGAGCATCCGCTTGTTGAAAAACTTACTACAACTGAATTCAAAGAAAAAGTTGAAGCATACAAAGACTCGATGAAATCCATGACAGAGATAGATCGAACTTCGACAGTAAAAGAAAAGACTGGTGTTCCCACAGGTGCGTTTGCAATTAATCCGGTTAACGGTAAAAGAATTCCAATATGGATTGCTGATTACGTTTTGATGACTTATGGTACCGGTGCAATTATGGCTGTTCCGGGGCAGGATGAACGCGATTGGGAGTTTGCGAAAAAGTTTGATCTACCAATTATCAGAACAGTTCAGCCGCCGAATGATTTTGATGGCGAAGCATTTTTAGGTGATGGTCCTGCTATCAACAGTGATTTTCTAAATGGTCTTTATGTTGATGATGCAAAGGAAAAAATAATTAAGTGGCTTGAAGAAAAGAAAATCGGAAAGAGTACAATTAATTATCGTCTTCGCGATTGGTTGATTTCCCGCCAAAGATATTGGGGAACGCCGATACCGATTATCCATTGTGAAAAGTGCGGTGAAGTTCCGGTTCCAGAAGATCAATTGCCTGTTATTTTACCTTACAATGTTAACTTCAAACCGGATGGCGGTTCTCCATTAGCCGGCAAGAAAGAATTTGTTCAAGTAAAATGTCCGAAGTGTAATGGTAATGCTAAACGTGATGTTGATACAATGGATACTTTTGTTGATTCATCATGGTATTACTTACGTTATCTAAATCCGAAGTATGATCAAGGAATGTTCGATCCTGACCTTGCAAAAGAATGGACACCGGTTGATACTTACGTCGGAGGTGCGGAACATGCTGTAATGCATTTACTCTACGCGCGGTTCATTCACAAATTTTTACGTGATATTGGTTTGGTAAACAGCGATGAGCCGTTTCAAAAACTTATTCATCAAGGAACGATTACAAATCAAGGCGCAAAGATGTCGAAGTCGAAGGATAATGTTGTTGATCCGAATCTATTACTGAACCAATACGGCGCGGATGTTTTCAGAATGTACTTGATGTTTATGGGTCCGTATGAACTTGGCGGTGATTGGAGCGATAAAGGAATTGTTGGTGTTGATCGTTTTGTACAAAGAACTTATGCAATGTTTGGAGCGCATAAAAATCTGGCAATTGATAATCCCGCAAAAGAGAAATATGATTTGAATGATTTGAACGATAACGAAAAAAATATTTATCGCAAGACAAATCAAACTTTGGAGAAAGTTGGAATCGAGATAGAACATTTCCGTTTCAACACTGCTGTTGCTTCTTTAATGGAATTGCTCAACGAATTAAAAAGTATGAGCGAATGCAGAAAGGAAATTCAAACTTATTCGCTTGAAAGATTTGCATTGATGGTTTCCGCATTAGCCCCTCATCTTGGAGAGGAATGCTGGCAAATATTAGGAAATAAAAAATCAGTCTTTGAAAAACCGGTTTGGTTTGATGTTGATAAGAATGCATTAAGCGTAGATAATATTACTGTAGTAGTTCAGATAAACGGAAAAGTGAGATCGAAAATTGATTTAGCAATTAATACATCCGAAGCTGACGTTAAGAAAGCTGTGTTTGAAGATGAAAAAGTAAAATCATACACTGACGGCAAGCAACTTGTAAAAGAAATTTACGTTCTAAATAAAATTTATAATATTGTTGTAAAATAAAATCGGCGTTAATCCGCAACATCCGTGTAATCCGCGTTCTATTTAATAGCACGCAGATGACACAGATTGAACGGATTTACACTGATTAATCATTGAGGAAAAAATGTTAGATGTAAAATTTATTCGTGAGAATCCGGAAGTTGTTAGACAAGGATTGCTTAACAAGAATGCAAAAGATATTGTTGATGAGGTTCTTGCTCTTGATGAAGAACGGCGATCATTCATATCAAAGACAGAAGATTTAAAAGCGAAGAAGAATCAAGTCTCTGCACAAATTCCACAAATGAAAAAAGCCGGACAAGATACAACTAGCGTCTTTACAGAGATGAAACGAGTCGGTGATGAAATTGCAATGTTTGACGGACAGCTTCGTGAAGTTGAAGATAAGCTGGAAAATATTTTACGCATCACTCCGAACTTGGCACATTCGTCCGTACCCGTTGGAAAAACCCCAGAGGATAATGTTGAAGTCCGTCAATGGCTGCCGGAAGGATTCTCGTACAAAAATGATTTCAAGGTTTTGGACCATGTTGAACTCGGTAAGAAACTTGGAATTTTGGATTTCGAGAGAGGCACAAAAATTTCCGGTTCCGGATTTCCTTTGTACATGAGAAAAGGTGCAACACTCGAACGCGCACTTATTAATTTTATGCTGGATACTCATTTGAAAGATCACGGTTATTCGGAAATTTTTCCGCCGGTTCTTGTTAACAGAGAATCAATGAAAGGAACTGGGCAAATTCCGAAGATGGAAGATGACATGTACTTTATCGAGAAAGACGGCTTGTATCCTGTTCCAACAGCAGAAGTGCCTATAACAAATATTCACCGGGATGAAATTCTTCAAGAAAAAGATTTAACGATAAAATACGTTGGTTACTCACCGTGTTTTAGAAGAGAAGCCGGCTCATACGGAAAAGAATCAAAAGGATTTTTACGTGTTCATCAATTCAATAAAGTTGAGATGGTAAAATTTTCTAAACCGGAAAATTCTTACGATGAATTGGAATTAATGGTAAAAGATGCTGAAGATATTCTGCATGCATTAAATATCCCTTACAGAATTTTATTATTATGTACCGGCGATCTAAGTTTTTCAGCTGCCAAATGTTACGATATCGAAACATGGTCTCCGGCAGAAAACAAATGGCTTGAAGCATCATCATGCAGTAACTTTGAAGCATTCCAGGCACGCAGGGCAAACATCCGATATAGAAAAGAAGAAACTAAGAAACCGGAATTTATTCATACTCTTAACGGAAGTGGTTTAGCAACGAGCCGATTAATGGTATCGTTACTAGAAAATTATCAGACTCCGGAGGGGAAAGTAATTGTTCCAAAAGCATTACAAAAATATACCGGTTTTGAAGTAATAGGATGATTTAGTGTAGAACGAAGAGTGCAGAATTCAATTTATTACTCTGAACTCTGCGTTCAACACTCTACACTCATTTTGAACGCATTTCGTATTTTAATTGTTAAAAATAGAAAGGATTCTTTCAACATTGTTTCGTAATCTCTCCCATCTTAAAAAATATTTTGTCAGATATAAAACAAAGCTGGTACTGGGAATAATTTTTATTCTCGGCTCTAATCTTGCCAACGTATATATACCCATAAACGTAAAACAAGGAATTGATTCACTCAGCAGGCAAGCCGATTATCATGTAATCGTAAATCTTGTAATCTTATTGTTAGCTGCAGGAATTATCAGCAACATCTTCCGGTTTTTTATACGTCAAACTATAATTGTAGTTTCAAGAGAAATTGAATTCGATCTCCGCCAGGACTTTTGGGCGCACATCCAAAAACTTCCTTTAAGATTCTTCCAGAATAATTCTACCGGAAATATTATGTCTCATGCTACTAACGATATAAGCGCAGTTCGTATGTATGTTGGTCCGGCGGTTATGTACTCAATTGATAACGGAATTAAATTTATTTTAACTTTTGCAGTTATGATCTCACTTAGTCCAATCCTTACACTTTATGCAATGTTACCTTTGCCGCTGCTCTCGTTTGTAGTTTACATTGTAATGAAAAAAATGCATGTAAAATACACAAGGATTCAAGAAAAGATTTCTGATCTTACAACGAAAGCTCAAGAAAACTTTTCCGGAATTAGAGTTATAAAATCTTATGAGAGGGAAGATCACGAAATAAAAGAATACACAAAAGAGAGCGCCGAATATTTAAATCGTAAAATGGATCAAGTAAAACTTCAAGCGTTGTTTATGCCTGTATTTTTTATCATAGCCGGACTTTCAGCGATAATTGTTGTATTAGCCGGCGGAAATATGGTGATCAATAAAACTTTAAGCGTTGGCGTTATTGTAGCATTTATGTTATTTCTGGTAGATTTGATTTGGCCGATGATATCTTTCGGATGGGTCGCTAATATGATTCAGCAAGCAGATGCAAGTATGAAGCGCCTTCTAAAAATATTGAATGAACCGTATGAAATTTCTAATGAAGAGACAGATAACAGCATACAAGAAGTTAAAGGAGATATTGAATTTAAGAATGTTTCTTTCCGTTACTCGGAAAATTTACCATGGATACTTAAGGATCTAAGTTTTAAAATTAAACATGGACAGACAATTGCATTTATCGGGCATACAGGTGTAGGTAAAACAAGTTTGATAAATCTTTTGCCGCGTCTGTACGACGTTACTGAAGGTCATGTAATGATAGACGGAAATGATGTCAGAAAGATTCCACTTGATGTATTAAGAAAAAATATCGGCATTGTTCCTCAAGAAACCTTTCTCTTCTCAGATACATTAGAAAAAAATATTCTTTACGGATTAGATGTTGAGAATCAATCTCTTGTTGATAAAGTCTCAGAGATCTCGCAATTATCAAAAGATGTAACTTCTTTTCCGCTTGGCTACCAAACAATTCTTGGTGAACGCGGAATTACACTCTCCGGCGGACAGAAACAACGTTCTACACTTGCACGTGCATTAGCGGTTGATCCGAAGATTTTAATTTTGGATGATTCGTTCTCTGCAGTAGATACGAATACCGAAGAAGAAATATTAAAAAAGTTAAAAGATTTTATGAATGATCGGACAAGCATAATCATTAGTCACAGAATTTCAACAGTAAAAGATTCCGATAAGATTTTTGTGATTGATCACGGAAAAATTATTGAAGAAGGCAATCACGAAGAGTTGGTTGCCAAAGGCGGAATTTATGCCGATCTGCATACCAAGCAGTTATTAGAAAAAGAACTTTTAGAAATGAACTAGAAAGAATATTAATGGCTGAAGCACACAAAGACGATGAAATATTAGGCAAAGCTTACGACGCAAAATTGATGCGGCGGCTGCTTCAATACGTGAAGCCGTATAAAAAATATGTAATTATTGCAATACTAATGAATGTACTTGTTGCGGCGCTTGGACCTGTTCGTCCTTACTTAACAAAAATTGCTTTCGATGACAATATTAAGAATAATGATTTTCATGGGCTGCTGATCATCTGCGGAATTTTATTGGCATCTCTAATACTTCAGGCATCAATACAATATTTTCTTACTTACTATACAGAGTTGATGGGGCAGAAAATTGTATTTGATCTTCGTGTTCAAATTTTTTCTCATGTACAAAAACTTGCTCTAAAATATTTTGATAAAACTCCGGTTGGAAGGACAGTTACCCGCGTTACTAATGATGTTGACTCACTTAACGAAATGTTTTCATCGGGAATTGTATCTGTATTCAGCGACATATTTGTAATAGTCTGGATTTTTATCTTCATGTTTGCAATGGCGTGGGATCTTTCTCTTGTAACTCTTTCGGTTATGCCCGTTCTGATTTATGCAACATTTTTATTTAGGAAAAAAGTACGCGAGACATACCGAGATGTTCGTCTGCATCTGGCAAGATTAAACTCATACATGCAGGAACGAGTAACCGGAATGAATGTAGTTCAGATCTTCTCCAAAGAAAAAGAAGAACTTAAAAAATTCTCAAATATCAATAACGATAATAAAGTAGTAAACATTAAATCAATTTTTTACTATGCAGTATTTTTCCCGGTAGTTGAAATGCTAAGTGTAATTTCTGTCGGACTAATTATTTGGTACGGCGGCGGAGAAGTTATTCAGAGTCGTTTAACAGTTGGTGTTTTAATTGCATTCTTTCAATACACGGAAATGTTTTGGCGTCCCGTTCGTGATCTTTCCGAAAAGTATAATATTCTTCAAACAGCAATGGCATCTTCCGAAAGGATATTCAAACTATTGGATGACAAAACAATAATCGAGAATCCGGATAATCCTACAGAGCTTCCAACAGTTCGCGGAGAAATAGAATTCAAAAATGTTTGGTTTGCTTACAATCCAGAAGATTATGTTTTAAGGAATGTTTCTTTTAGAATTAATCCCGGTGAGACAATTGCCATAGTTGGTGCTACAGGCGCGGGCAAAACAAGCATAATAAATATCCTAACACGATTTTATGATATCGCTAAAGGAAGCATTACCCTTGATGGAGTAGATATTCGAAATTTAGACATACGCGATCTGCGAAAATATATTTCAATTGTTCTGCAGGATGTTTTTCTTTTTTCGGGTACAATAAAATCAAATATTAATCTCGGCAATGAAAAAATAACAGATGAACAAATTATTGATGCATCAAAAACTGTAGGCGCACACAAATTTATTTCTCAGCTTCCAAACGGTTACAATGAAGTAGTAAAAGAGAAAGGTGCAACTCTTAGTGTTGGACAAAAACAATTGATTTCATTCGCGAGAGCACTGGCTTATAATCCTCAAATACTAATTTTAGATGAAGCAACATCAAGCGTTGATACTGAAACCGAACAGCTAATTCAAAATGCTATCGAAAAACTATTAGTAGGAAGAACCTCGATTGTAATAGCACATCGTCTTTCTACAATTCAGAATGCGGATAAAATTCTTGTTATGCACAAAGGCGAATTAAAAGAAATTGGAACACATCAAGAACTTCTGGCTAAAAGGGGAATTTACTACAAACTATATCAGCTACAGTATAAAGATCAAGAAGTTGGACAGAGCATCTCTTAGTATATCAGGATTTAAAACATAGATTGACACATCAAACTCTATTAATTAAATTGCTTTTGCTTTAGAGCAAATAGATACATAAAAAATTTTGGGGAGAACTAATGGCAACAAAACGATTCATGACATTACCACGCCATATTATGGAAGGTGAAAAACTCCACCCGGAAGCAACCGGGGAACTCTCGACAATTCTTCTTCAACTTGGTCTTGCAGCAAAATTAATTTCTCTCGAAGTAAATAAAGCGGGACTAGCGGAAATACTCGGATTTACCGGTGATGAAAATGTTCATGGCGAGAAAGTTAAGAAGCTTGATATTTATGCTCACGAGATGCTGATCAAAGCGATGGATCACGGCGGACATTTTTGTGTTATGGCTTCTGAAGAAGAAGAAGATATAATTCATTTACCGCCAAATCAACAAATTGGAAAATATGTTTTGCTATTTGATCCTCTTGACGGATCTTCCAACATTGATGCAAACATCAGCATCGGAACTATCTTTTCTATATATAAAAGAATTAGTTCAGGTAATGGGCCCGGAACACTTCAAGATTGTTTACAACCGGGATTTCAGCAAGTAGTTGCCGGTTATGTTGTTTATGGTTCTAGCACAATGCTTGTTTATACAGCGGGACACGGTCATGGCGTTCATGGTTTTACTTTGGATCCGGCATTCGGAGAATTTTTATTATCGCATGATGATATAAAAATTCCAAATCACGGAAGAATTTATAGTCTGAATGAGGGTAATTATTTTTCTTGGCCGCAAGGATTAAAAAAGTACATAAAATATCTTCAAGCAAATTTGTTTGAAGGTAAACCATATCAAGCGCGTTATGTTGGTTCGATGGTTGCAGATATTCATCGAACATTGTTGTATGGCGGAATCTTTATATATCCCGGTGATAAAAGAAATCCGAAAGGTAAACTGCGGTTAATGTACGAATGTAACCCGGTGGCATTTATAATGGAAGAAGCAGGCGGAAGAGCTACTGACGGGAAAAAAAGAATTATGGAAATTCAGCCAACCGGTTTACATGAACGTACGCCAATCTATATAGGAAGTATGGAAGATGTTCTTCTAGTAGAAAAATTTTTGAGAGAAGGACAGGACAGATATTAAATTGAGAATTGAAATTTTGCAATTCTCAATTCACAATTATGAATTGATTTTTGCCAATTCTTCAGTTAATCGTTTAGCAAGTTCTTCTTTTGTCATTCCCTCGATTTTAATTTTTGTAGACCTAACCAAAATCTCGGGAGAATCACCTTCACCAGTCATAAATTTATAAAGATTATATCCAAGTCTGTTCCTATCATTCATGATCGGAATATTTTCCTTAAACATTTCAACAAGGTTGTAACATTTTTTTTCAATTGAACTTTCAGGAAATACTTTTGTAGCTGGAGGCGGTAATGTTGTCATGATAAAACCTTCTAATTTTATAATGTACAAAAATAAACAAGAGTCGTTTGACTAACAACTTTTTTGGTACTCTTGAACTAAGCAGGTTGGAAGCAATTCTTGAAATGGTTAGATTTGTATAGAAAACAAAGATTAACGCTATTGCCGGATACATTAAAATATAAAATTCTTATAATAAGACTCAGCTCGCTTGGGGATATTCTACTTACTACACCGGTAATTAGAGCCATAAATAAAAAATATCCCAATTCACAGATTGATTACGTTGTTAAGAAACAATACTCATCTTCTTTACGATACAATCCACTCATCTCTTCTCTTTATCTTTATGAAAAAGAAAAAGCAAAAAGTATTAAAGAACAAATCCGTAAAGCGAAATATGATCTGGTAATTGATCTTCAGAATAATTTACGGAGCTGTGCTTTTACATTTGGATTAAGTACTGAAATAAAGCGTTTTAAGAAACCAACTTTTAAAAAATTATTATTGGTATGGACTAAAATCAATTTGTTAAAAGAATTCAAACCAATTCCAGTACGGTATGCTGAAACTGCAGCACTTCAGCTTGATGATTACGGATTGGATCTTTTCATCCCAGAAAACATAAATCCTAAATTGGCAGCGGGTAAAAAATATATTGGAATTTGTCCAGGGGCGAAACATTTTACAAAACGGTGGCCGGAAGAATATTTTATCGAACTTGGGAATAGATTAAGCAGTCAAAATTTCACTATAGTAATTTTCGGCGGGGAAGAAGATCAGAAATTGTGCAAAGCAATATCTTCTAAAATTGAAGACGGTATTAATCTTTGTAACAATGATGATCTTCTGCAGACGGCAAGGGATATGAAGCAATGTCATCATATCATTTGTAATGATTCGGGATTAATGCACACAGCAACGGCTGTAGGAGTACCGATTACTGCAATATTCGGTTCGACAGTAAATGAATTTGGTTTTATACCGTATTTATCTGATAATTCAATTTTAGAGAATATTTCTTTATCTTGCCGGCCGTGCAGCCACATTGGAAGATCAAGCTGCCCGAAGGAACATTTTAAATGTATGCAAGAAATAAAACCAAATATGGTTTTTGATCACGTAAAATCTTTCTTATAGGTTTATGAAAAACATCTGGTATCTTTTCTATAACGGTATAGTTGTTCCAATTATCAAGTTGTTTCTGTTTGTCGCACAATTTTTCAACAAAAAAATACAAATTGGAATAAAAGGCCGTAAAAAACTTTTTGAAAATTTAATTATAGATCTCACTGGAATTGACCGCCGTAAAAAAATGATTTGGTTCCATTCTTCTTCCATGGGAGAATTTGAACAAGCAAAACCTATTATTGAAAGATTACGAGCTGAAAAAAATATAAATGTTATTATTACATTCTTTTCCCCTTCAGGTTATACAAACTCTCTAAAATATTCTCATGCTGATATCATTGCCTATTTCCCTTATGATACTCCAATTATGACAAGTCGTTTTCTAAATCTTGTTAGACCAAATTTAGCAGTCTTTATGAGATATGACATTTGGCCCAACATGATATGGCAGCTCGAAAAGAAAAAAATCCCGAGTTTTATAGTTGATGCAACTATGAGGTCTAAAACTCCGCGCAAATGGATTATATCGAAGAGTTTTCACAAAGCGCTTTATTCTTATGTAACCAGAATATTAGCAGTTTCAAGTAGTGATGAAGAAAATTTCAAGGAGTTCAATATCAATGGGGGTAAAATTAAAGTGGTAGGAGACACAAGATTTGACCGTGTTTATCAAAAAAGTCTTCAAGCAAAAGAAAAAAAACTTTTTAAGGATGGATTTTTTAAAGACAAAAAAGTTTTTGTTATGGGCAGTTCATGGGAAAGTGATGAAGAAGTTATGCTTCCGGCATTGATAAAACTTATGGAAGTAGATCCGGAAATAATTACGATTATTGTACCGCATGAACCGACGGAATTACATATTGAATCTGCAGAACAAACTCTTACGGGTAAATTCGATTCAATCCGATTTTCTTATTTGAACAATTATAAAGATGAACGTGTAATTATTATTGATTCGATTGGAATACTTCTTACACTTTATACTTATGCACATGCTGCTTATGTGGGTGGTAGTTTTAAACAAGGCATTCACAATGTTTTAGAACCGGCTGTCTACGGAATACCTATTTTATTCGGACCGAAACATGAAAACAGCCAGGAAGCAATTAAAATGGCCGAAATCGGGGGCGGAATTGTTGTAAGAAATAAAAAAGAAGCATATAAGAACCTCAGAAGAATTTTCATAGATGAAAAACTAAGATCGAGTTTAGGTAAAATTTGCGCTGATTATGTGAAAGAAAATACCGGCGCTACATCAAAAATATTAGATGAAATTTCCCGTTTTATCTAACCGATCAGATAATATCATGCTGAATTTATCAAAGTATGACTGCCTGAGTAACTATTTACCGCCTTTCTTATTTAATTTAGTCTCTCTATTTCATAAATTAATAACACATATAGTTTGAGATTAATTTAATGTCAACATCACTCGATAATACATTTGAAAATACCAGATCGGAATTTTCTTATAGAGAAATTCTTGAATTTACTCCGGTAGGAATATTAATATTTCAGCGCGATTGGAAAATTAAATTTGTTAATACAACCTTTTTCCAATACAGCGGGGTTATGGGTGAAATACCCGAAGATCTAATAGGGAAAAGTATTTTTGAGAACAGACTTTTTAGCGATGCAGATATTCGTGATGATCTGTCTTTAGTAAAAAATGGTCAAGCATTTGAAAGAGAAATTAATTCTACACTAACATTAAGCGGAGGAAAATATTCAATTCTTCTTAAAGGAGTTCCTGTAATTCTTGAAGGAGAATATACAGGCGGTGTTTTAGTTCTTGAAGATTTAAAAAGCAGTCCGGAAAAATCTTATACTTCTTTGCTTCAGACAGATGATTTCCAAAAATTTCTGGGAACGATAAGCGATTTTTATTTAGTTACCAATAGAGAAGGTTCTATTAAATTAATGCAATCTTCCGATGCCGAGAAATATGATTTTATATTTGAAACAGATACCAACAAGAAAAATCTTTCTCCTAATCTTTCATCTATTCTATTTAAGAAACTGTTAGAGAATGTAGTCTCCTCAAATAAAGTAGTTACAACACAAATTCCCTTTATACGAAATCAAAGAGAAATTAATGCCCGTATCACACTCATACCATTCAGTGATAATGGTGACGAGGTTCATTGGGTTGTTCTTTTGTTAAAAGATATGAGTAAAGATTCCGAACATGTTGGCTTATCGGAAGAAGAGATAAATGAACTAACTAAATACCAGCAGATAACAGCCACGGTGATGGACGGTCTTATCGGGACAAATAAGAGCGGTAAGATCACTTTCTGGAACGAATCCGCCGCTAAACTTTTCGGGTTAACTCGCAGTGAAGTTTACGGGAAAAATATCGGTAAAATATTTCCAACTTTAAATGATAATTATTTCGAAAAACTATTAAAAGAAATTAAGATCTCTAAAATATGGAGAGAACAATTTCATATTGGCGAAGATGAAAGTATTGCCGAATACTATGATGTTAAAATTGGAATAATTGGCGACGACGAAAATGAAACAATAATTTTCTTGTGTACAGGCGTTTCTGACCGTATTAAGAATGAAGTGTTACTCAAGAAATCCGAAGAGCGTTTCCGAAATATCGTTACAAATTCTCACGAATATATTTGCACACTTGATCTCTCTGAAAAAATTACATATGTAAATCCCAGCTTTCTTGAAGTTTTTCAATATGAAGTAGAAGAAATTAAAAAACTCTTTTTTTCAGATCTAATGGACCCGTATTTCTTATCACAAGAAAAATTTGATTTCAAGGATATTTCTGAAAGGGAGATACAGTCAATTGAACTTCCTCTAATAACAAAACTTGGGCAAAAGCTGTTTGTGCTGGCAAGTTTTTCTTCTGTTAACGATTTAATCGGGAATGTTCAATATTATAATGTAATCCTTACGGATATCACACTTAAAAAAGATTCAGAAAAAGATTTGATGATGATCCGCTCCGTCTTTGAAGCTTCACTTGACGGTATTGCATTGGTGAGTAAGAGCAGAATTGTACTTGTAAATGACTCTTTCGTTCAGATGTTTGGATATAAGAGTGCTAGTGAAATTCTAGGTCTTAATCCATTGGAGTTCGTAAATAACAAAGACCGCGAAAAAATTTCCAACTACATCAAGTTAACGGAAGCCGGTAAAGATTCTCTGCAGCGTTATTACTTTACAGGAAGAAAAAGAAATGACGAATCGTTAGAAATAGAGAATTCAGTTTCTCTATACCAAATTGAAAATGAAAGATTTGCAGTTTGGGTTTTAAGAGATGTAACCGAGGAGAAAAAAGCTCAGAACGCGTTATTGCTCTCTGAAGAAAGATATAGAAGTATTTCTGAAAACATTAATGAATGTATTTGGACTGCAGAAAGACAAGATGGGAAATTAAAAGCAGTATTTTATACACCCGCTATTAAAAAAATCACAGGCTACAGTGCAGATGAATATATAAATGATTCTTTGTTATGGGAAAAAATTATTCATCCGGATGATTCGGATAATGTAGAAAGTAAGCTTTACAATTTTTATGGAGATCTTGTAAGAAGTTCGGATGTATTTGAATATAGAATTATAGATATACTCGGTAATATTATTTGGATAGAAAATAGAATTAATGTGGTTCGAGATGTTAAAGGAGAAATTCAAAAAATATTCGGAATAATAAGCGATATTAGTCTATCAAAACGTGCCGAAGATGAATTAAAAAAATCCGCTCAGAATCTTCAAGAACTTAATGAAACAAAAGACCGGTTCATTTCTATTATCTCTCATGATCTAAGAACGCCGTTCAGTTCAATTCTTGGGTTTACAGATCTTCTTCTAAATGATAAAGATATTGAAGAAGAGAGAAGGATTCAGTATATCCAGTTTATACAAGATTCGTCAAAAAGTATGTTGAGTTTAGTCAATTCGCTTTTAGATTGGACAAGATTACAAACAGGCAGTATTAAATTTGAACCGGATAGGATCAACGCAAAATACTTAATTGATAAATCAATGCAGATTTTATCCGGAGTTGCTATACAAAAGAAAATTAAACTGATCTCTGAACTGGAAAAAGATTTTTTCATACATGCCGATGAAGGATTGATTTCTCAAGTATTTAATAATTTATTATCGAATGCAATCAAATTTACAAAAGCAGACGGAACAATACGCATAAGCGCACACGCAAATATCGAAAAGAAACAAGTTGAGTTCAGTGTTCAAGATAATGGTGTTGGAATACGCAAGGAAGATATTTATAAACTATTTAAGATAGATACTAAATATACTACAAGCGGAACTGCAGGAGAGAAGGGAAGCGGACTTGGTCTATCTTTAGTAAATGATATTATCCGTAAACACGGCGGTGAAATTTGGGTGGAAAGTGAACTTGGAAAAGGAACCACATTTACTTTTTCAATTCCGGTTGCATCGGCTAATATACTTTTAGTTGATGATGCAAAAACAGACCGCATGCTTTATGCAAAACTAATTAAGAGCTTGATTTCAAACTACAATATATTGGAAGCGGTTGACGGTAAACAAGCTCTCGAGATAATTAAACAATCTCTGCCTGCACTGGTAATTACGGATCATAAAATGCCGGTAATGAACGGTTACGATTTAGTAAAACAATTAAACATTACCGAACTAAAATATAAACCTCCTGTAATTATTTTAAGCTGCGATATAAATAAATCCATTGAAACTGAGTACAAGGATTTGGGAGTTGAATATGTATTTCAAAAGCCGGTGAACTTGGCAAGTTTTAAGAATGCGATTGAACGCTCGTTGAGGAAGGCAATATTTAATTAATATTTTGTAGAGACTCGATTTATCGAGTCTCTAGTGTGAAGGAAGACTTCATAAATGAAGTCTCTACAATATTTTATTTCAGCTTCAAAACCATTCCGGTTGTTGTTTCCAAAATAATCTTATCTTTAACTTCATAAATAGCTTTTATCCCCGCAGAATTTTTATCAACTAAAACATCATATCTTCCTTCCGGAAGAGTAAATTCTAATTTTTGTTTTGGATCTGCGTTGAAGATAACTATGAATTCATCTTTCTCGTGTCTTAAAATGTAGCTGAAACCAAATTTGCTATTTGGATGATCGGTGAAAATAATGTTATCATATTCGGCATAGCGGAATGCGGGATAAGTTTTTCGCAAAGAGATTAATCCCTTGTAATAATCAACAAGTTCTTTGTTGATCTTAGCATGTTTATAATTGATATAATTTGTTTCGTTGTCTTTATTATATGAATTATGATCAATCCTGCCTCTATCGTTATCCTTCACTTTAATATTCAATGGAATGACTTTCGATCTTGCAAATTCCTGTCCTTCTTGAATCATAGTAATACCTTGCGAAGTGAAAAGGAATAATGCACCAAGTTTATTAAGCTTCATTTGATTTGGTGTCAGCTTTACATTTTTATCTATATCTTTAATAATCTTTTCGGGATCAACCTCACGGGAAGCGATTCGAATAAAATCACCAAGCGTATAGCCATCGTGTGATTCTAAATAATTTACAGAATGCTCTTTCTTCTGAAAAAGTCCGAGTGTATCCCTAACTAAAGTTCCATTAACATAACTCTTAATCCTTTTCGGAGAATTATTTCCATACCATTGACCAAAGATCCAGCCAAGTCCGTTATTTGGATTTTCACCCTTGATGCCGTTACGTATCTGATCATTCCAAGGTGCCCAACCGCGTAAAGAAAATCCCGCAGGATCGTATCCGCCGCCCCAGGGTTCGCATGTAATAATAACATTTGGATTTACCTTTTTAGCTTCTGAAATGATTACTTCAATTGTTTTCCAATCTAAAAGTTTTCCAAGATCAAAACGGAAACCATCTACATGATATTCTTTCATCCAATACAAAATACTTTCTATGATAAGTCTACGCATCATTGGGCGTTCTGTTTTTAAATCATTGCCGCAATAACTTTCGGCTAAATAATTTCCTTTTGAATCTAATCTGAAATAATATTCCTTATCAATCTGTTTGAGGTTCCCAACCTCATATTCCGATAGGTGATTGTAGACAACATCCATCATCACAGCAATACCTTCTTTGTGAAACGCTTTAACCATGTCTTTAAATGATTTTATCTGCGAGCCGTCTAAACCAATCCACCTGTTCCATTTCAGTTTATCCCAACTTTCATTGTAGTAAGCGGCAGGCGCAAAAAAGTTGGAGGTCATATATCCCCAATGATTTCGTTCGTATGGATTCCATGTATTGTATTTTCCGGAAAGAGAATCCTTAAAAGGAATTTCAATATTCCCAAATTCTTGTGAAGGTAAAAGTTCAACTGTATTAACTCCAAGAGATTTAATGTAACTGAGTCCGCCGGCAATATTTTTTTCTGTTAAACCTTTGTAAGAACCACGATTCTTAGCTCCTGATGATTTATGTGCTGTCATATCACGCACGTGCATTTCATATATGATAAGATCGCGCCAATCTCTCTGAACCCAACTTGTTTCTTCCCAATCATATTTTTCTTCTTTTGTAACGATAGCAAGCCGCGGATTCATATAAGCAGTATAAGATGTAACAGCTTTAGCATAAGGATCAACGCAGATTGGTTTGTTTGAATTGGAAAGATCATCACCGGCATGATAAACTTTATATCCGTAATATTTCCCGTAGAGTTCCCCATCAAGTTCAGTTTCCCAAACACCATTTATATCTTTGGTTAAGAAATACTCTTTACTGTTTTTTTCTTCCGGTTTGTTGTACAAACAAAGCGTTACTTTTATTGCGGAAGGTGTAAACAATTTGAAATAAGTTTTTTTGTTCTCAACGTACGAGCCGAGTTTTTTATTTGAGAAAAATTTATCCAGAGCATCGTAACTTTTTTGAAATTCAGTCGTATCGGTAATAGTTTTTGGAGATTTTATTTCTTTGAGATACAATTTTTCACCTTTCAAAATTTGTGTAGAAAGAAATGAACTAATGGATAACATAAGAAGTAATAAAGAAGTTTGTCGCATAAGTAATCTCGCTTAATTTTTAATTGCACGCAGATCAGACTGACTTGCCTACAGGCAGGCAGGTTTAACGGATATTAACCGATAGATCTATGTGCGATTCTTAATTTAATATTCAAGCCGTATATTAAAATTGTCTGTATCATTAACTGTGATATGTAAAATATTTTTTTCTTTATCAAAAGACACTGCCGAGTTTTGTAATTCCTTATCATTTAGAAATATTTTTTTAGGCAGATTTGTATTAAGTAAAGTAAAAAGATAATTTTTCCGGTCGTTCTTAAAATCAGTTTTTAGTTTAACTGTTTGCAGTTTGGTAATCTTAAGACCTTTCTCCAAAGAAAATTTAGTTAATGAATATTTCCCGGTTTCATATTGATAACTTTGCCCATCGTCCTCGTAAAGTGTGTATTCAGATTTTTGAGAAGGGAAGACAACAAGCTCAAGCTGTTCGATCTTTTTTTCTCCAATATAATTCTGTACTTCCTGCATTGGAATCATTCCCCCTTCTTTGATGTAGAGAGGAATTTTGTTCAGCGGAACTTCTATTACAGACCACTGACCACCGGCTACTATTTTATTTCCATTCCAATCATACCATTTTCCATCCGGCAGATAAAACTTCTTAAAACGATCCGTTGATAGTAATACGGGTGCGACTAATAAATTTTCTCCGATCATAAATTGGTATTGGGCTTCATTGCGGTAACAATTTTCATCTTTCGGATAATTCACAAACATAGAACGCATAATTGGTAAACCGGTTTGAGATGAATTATAAAATTCGTTATACCAGAAAGGAATAAGTTTGTAACGCATTTGAATTGCTTGACGGGACAATTCTTCTACGTATTCATTAAACGAAAACGGTTCGCGTGCTTTTGTATCAATAGCAGAATGACCTCTGAAGAATGGTGTAAAGGCACCAAGCTGCATCCATCTGATATACATATCATTGGTCGGTTCACCCATAAATCCTCCGACATCCGAACCGACGAAAGGAACTCCGCTTAATCCTAAGTTTTGAGACATTGTGCAAGCAAGTTTTAAATGTTCTTCTGTAGATTCATTATCACCGGTCCAGACTGCCGAATAACGCTGTACTCCGGCAAATCCGGCTCGAGTTAAAATAAAATGTCTCTTGCTGGAATATTGTTTTAATCCTTCACTTGTTGCTCGTGCCATTGAGAGTGCATACACATTATGTATTTTTTTATGATCTGCAATGAAACCGTTATCATCAAATTGTACTATGTCGGGAAAACTTTGTCCCCAAGTTGAAGGTTCATTCATGTCATTCCAAAATCCTTCGATGCCGAGATTTAGAAATGCAGAAAGATTTTTTCCCCACCAATCGCGAGTTTCTTTTTTTGTAAAATCCGGAAAGTAAGCCCAGCTTGGCCAAACTTCTCCTTGATAAGGAATTCCATCCGGATATTTTGCAAACAGATCTTTTTCTAATCCTTCTTTTGCAGCAAAATAGTTCGGATCTGCTTTGACTCCGGGATCTACGATTGGAACGATCTTAAATCCTTCGGACTTCAAATCAGAGATCATTTTTGCGGGATCGGGAAAACGATTCTTATCAAAAGTAAATACTCTATATCCATCCATATAATGAATGTCGAGATAAATTACATCGCAAGGAATATTTTTATCTCGGAATGTTTTAGCAATTCTTCGAACATTTTCTTCCGGATAATAACTCCACCTGCTCTGCTGATAACCTAAAGCCCACATCGGCGGCAATTCCATTCTTCCGGTTAATTTTGTGTAATCAGAAATAACTCTTTTAATTTCCGGTCCATAAATAAAATAATAATCCATTTCACCTTTATCGGCACCGAACCAATAAAAACGATTGTTGCTTGCACCCATGTTAAAATATGATTTGTAAGTGTTGTCGAAAAAGATTCCGTAAGCATTATAGTTGCGGATACCAATGAAAAAGGGAATAGAAACGTAAAGCTCATCTTTTTTACTTGTATAAGCCGGGTAATCGGTATTCCACATTGTGTATTGTTTGCGGTTCTTCAAAAGATCATCCGATTTTTCTCCAAGTCCGTAAAACTTTTCATCATCAAATAATTTTTTGAAACACCGCACTTCATCATTATCGAAAGAAACGCCAAAGCTTTCTTCATCTGAGTTAATAAGATTCATTTGTTTATCATAAATAGATATGCGGCACGGATTTTTTTTAATATGAACTGTTAACTCATTTGTTGTAAGAATAAATTTTTCTTTTTCTTCTTTGAAATCGAATTTTATTTTCTCGGGCTGTTGATAGACTACAGCGTAAGAAGGGGCTTTAGAAAATTCCTTCTGGTTTGTATACCGGAGGCGGATAATATTTTGATCAACAATGTAAATTTTTAATAGACAGTTGCTTAATTGGAACTCAACCCGGTTCGATTCAACTTTAACTGTGTTGACACTCCCAACAAATTGAAATTGGCTTTGGGAATAATTTGTTATTGTAATAACTAATAAAATAATTGATATTAAACTTTTCATAATGATTATCTCAAAGAATAATTGAAGTGCAATGCAAAATAGGAATTGTGGTATAAAATAGAAATGTGCAGAACTATTTAATCAGAATCATTTTTTTTGTTTCAATGTAATCACTGGCCTGAAAAGTGTAAAAATAGACACCGCTTGTTAAAGACCAATTTTGAGTGTTGAATGTTGAGTTATGAAAACCGGCTTGCTGAAACTCATCTACCAAAGTTGCAACTTCTCTTCCGAGCAGATCATAAATTCTTAAATTTACAAAAGTGCTAACTGCCAACTGCCAACTGATAACTGTACTTGGATTAAACGGATTGGGATAGTTCTGCGAAAGAGAAAATGTCGTTGGGACTTCCTGATTCTTATCAACCGAAGTGTTAGTGACAATATCTTTAAGAATCCAATTGTCAGGATCAAATTCAATTGAACTTGGAAAGGTTTTTCCTAAGGGAATTACCCAACTCTGGTCTTGCTGATTATTAAAGAGAGTTGTATTCCATATTGCATCAGCAAGAGTTATTCGGAGTCTTACGGGCATTGTGAAGAAGGAAGGATTTGTCTTTACATCTTGTTTTAATCTGAATGTTAGCTGGTAAGAACCATCTGCCAGTTGTTTTATGTTTTTTTCAACAGTGTAATTTGGGTAACCCTCGCCATAAATCCACTCCTGGAAAAAATAATTAAGATTCATTCCGCTTACTCGTTCGGCTATACGCTGAAAATCTTCTGTTGTTGCAACGTTGTAAGCAAGTCCGGGTTCATTTGCAAACTCACGCATAAGTTGGAAGAACTTATCATCGCCGACAATTCCTCTAAGCATGTGAAGTACGGAGCCGCCTTTATTATATGAACGGGCTCCGTTAAAAATTTCATTTTCGCTATTTATATTCTGAACATAAATAGTTCCTTGAGCTGTTTTAGCTGAACTGAACATGCTCGTAATTCTTGAATTAAAAGTTGCCTGGTCATATTTGTATTGCCAATAAATCTTTTCGCAGTATGTTGCAAAGCCTTCGTTCAACCAAATGTTTTGCCAATTTTTACAAGTAACCTTATCTCCATACCACTGGTGAGCTAATTCATGAGCAATAGTACTTTCTGAATTCATTGCGCCGCCGCCCATTGAAGTGATGGTTTGATGTTCCATCCCGCCGCCCCAGGAAAATTCCGCATGTCCGTATTTTTCTTTTAGGTAAGGATAAGGTCCGAATTTTTCCGAAAAAATGCGAAGCATTTCAATAGTTTTTGCTACAGCAGTTCTTCTTGTGTTATCTAATCTTTCCGGATAACTATAATGTATTACTGGAAGAAATTTTCCGGTCTGATATTCAAATTGATCGTCAATTGTTTGGTAATTTGTCATTGCTATTGAGATCAAGTAATTAGCAATCGGATAATGATTCTTCCATTTATAAGTTCTTGTCCCGTCGGGATTATCAACTGTAGCTTCCAAAGAACCGTTTGAAACAGAAACGAAAAATTTATCTGCGGTTATCCATACATCGGATGAATCTGCTTTATCAGCGGGTGTATCTTTACTTGGCCACCAATCTCTTGCACCGTAGGGTTGGCTTAATGTAGCTACTACTTGTTTATTTGCTGTTTGATCATAAAAAAGAAATCTAGCGCTGCTTATTGATCCTGTTCCACTTGTCGGCACTCCGCTATAAATAATATCAACACTAAATTCTTCACCTAAAGAGTATTGTCTATTAAGAATTATGGTTAATTGATTATTCGCTTGTGAAAAAGTAAGTGCATTTCCGTTTAATTTTACAGAACTTACAGTTAAAGCATTAACAAGATCAAGATAAAATGTTATAAGATTTTGAGTCGCAGCTTTTGCTTTTACTGTTACAATTCCATTTAATGAATTAGGATTTGTGTTAACCCGTAAATCAAGTTTATAATATGTAACATCAATATTGCTATCCCCGGGATACTGTACTGAGGAGAGTTTACTTAATCTCGAAAATGATTTGATCTTACCTTCAGAACAATAATCAGCACCATCTTGGGCTTTTACTAAACTATTAACAAGAATCAGAATGATGAATAATAATAAATGCTTTTTCATTTTTGTCTGTGAATTATACAGTAGAAGATATTCAACAATCACCTAAAGCGAAAGGGATTTTTTAGAACCTTTTTTAATCCCTTTATGCAAAATGGTTTCCAATTATGTAATTCACATTGATTAAATCTCTTTTCGACCTCTAAGAATTTTCTTAACTTGGCATAGTAACAATTTACCTTATCGGAGCTATGAAAAAGAAGACCCTTCCATTACATACTAAAATTCTGATCGGATTATTCGTTGGTTTAATCCTTGGCTTGCTCGCTAATATTTTTCTAAACGGCAATAAAGATATTCAATGGATCGTCAGCAACATAGCTTATCCAGTTGGTCAGCTTTTTCTACGTTTAATATTCATGATTATCATTCCGCTGATCTTTACTGCTATTGTGCTGGGCGTCGCGGACTTCCGAGATATAAATAAGATCGGACGAGTTGGAGGAAAGGTTCTTTTATTTACTGTTGTTATTACAACTGTCTCGGTAATAATTGGAATGGCGATAGTGAATATTGTTCAACCCGGAAGTGGAATTTCGGATGATAAAAGAGCGGCTTTGACTCAGGTAATAACGAACAATCAAGCTGTCTCAGGAATAATTACTTCAGCCAAAGAATCTAAAAGTTTTTTGCAGATAATTATTGATCTTATACCTCGCAATCCATTCGCAGAAGTTGTTAGCTATCTGGATCCGAATTACCGGGGCGGGGGATTGTTAGCTATAATGTTCTTTGCTCTGATTTTTGGCATTGCGATGGCGGTTTCCGATAGAGAACGAATTGATACGCTCACAAAAGCTTTTCAAGGTGTCTATGATGTTGTGATGAAGATAATAGATTTTGCAATGAGGTTTGCACCATACGGTGTAGCAGCGCTTGTTTTTTCTACTGCATCACAGTTGGGATTACAGATGATCGGCATTCTTCTGAAATATGTTCTAGTTGTTCTCTTTGCACTGGCTCTCCATTTCTTTTTAACATACGGAGTGATACTCAAATATGTAGTGAAACGAAACCCAAAAGAATTTTTCAAAGGGATAAGCGAGGTTATCATCACTGCATTTTCAACTAGTTCTTCAAATGCAACACTTCCAACTTCTATTCGTGTTTCAATTGATAATTTGAAGCTTGATAAAGACATCACAAATTTTGTTTTGACGATTGGCGCAACAGCGAATCAAAACGGAACTGCTCTTTATGAAGGCATTACAGTTTTATTCTTAGCTCAGTTTTATGGAATTGAATTGTCAATAGCTCAACAACTTATTGTTGTCTTTCTTTCTATTCTTGCCGGAGTTGGAACAGCGGGTGTGCCGGGCGGATCGTTGCCTTTGGTAGTGATGGTTTTGCAAACAATCGGTATTCCTGCCGAAGGTATCGGAATTATTTTAGGTGTTGATAGAATTCTTGATATGTCTAGGACCGTTGTAAATGTTAGCGGTGATATTGTTCTTGCAAGCTGGGTTGATGCATCGGAAGGAAGGAGAAATCTTTCTACTGCTTAGTTTTGTTCTCGGTATGTTCACACAACTCAATCAACACTCCGTTTGTTGATTTCGGATGAAGGAAAGCAATGTTTAATCCTTCTGCACCTTTACGCGGCTCTTTATCGATCAGTTGAATTCCTTTTGATTCAGTTTCTTTGATTGCGTCATTTAGATTGTTTGTAGCAAATGCAATGTGATGAATACCTTCACCTTTTTTCTCTATGAATTTTCCAATCGGTCCGTCCGGTTCTGTTGACTCAAGCAGTTCTATCTTTGTTTGGCCGATCTTGAAAAATGCAGTTCTTACTTTTTGATCTTTCACTTCTTCAATTGAGTAACATTTCAAACCGAGTACACTTTCATAAAATTTAATTGATTCTTCTAAATTCTTTACTGCAATTCCAATATGTTCTAAATGTGTTAATTCCATTTTAATCTCCTTGAAAAAACTCTACGTTCTGCACTCTTCGTTCTACGTTAAATAACCACGTGTTCTTTATACTCACCAAAAACATCACGCATCGTGTTGCAGATTTCTCCAATACTTGCATAAACTTTTACTGCATCAAGAATAAACGGCATAAGATTTATGTCGCTTTGTGCGGCAGTTTTCAAAGCTGAAAGTTTTTCTTTTACAATTATATTGTTCCTCTGTGAACGGATCCTAATTAAGAATTCAATTTGATCCCGCTGAACTTTTTCGTCAATCTTTAATAATTCGCTGTGATGTTCTTCTGACTCCTGATATTTATTAACTCCGACAACAATTCGTTCATTGCGTTCAAGTTCTTGATTGAATTGATAAGCGGATTTTTGTATTTCTGACTGGACATAACCCTCTTCGATAGCTGCTATCATTCCGCCGATTGCGTCTATCTTTCTTATATATTCTTCAGCTTCTTTTTCTATTTGATCAGTAAGTGCCTCAACATAAAATGAACCGGCGAGCGGATCGATTGTGTTTGTTACTCCGCTTTCATGAGCAACGATTTGCTGAGTACGCAAGGCAATCTTAACTGACTCTTGGTTAGGCAATGCAAGAGCTTCATCGCGAGAATTTGTATGAAGACTTTGTGTTCCACCAAGAACAGCAGCAAGTGTTTGAATTGTTACTCGGACAATATTATTATCAACTTGTTGAGCAGTAAGAGTTGAGCCTGCAGTTTGTGTATGGAAGCGAAGCATTTGTGATTTCTCTTTTTTAGCTCCAAATCTTTCTTTCATTATCTTCGCCCATAAACGGCGGGCGGCACGATATTTTGCTACTTCTTCGAGCAGATCATTATGAGCGTTGAAAAAGAAAGAGAGTTGTCCTGCAAATTCATCTACATCTAATCCGGCTTTTATTGCTGATTCAACATAAGCGATTCCGTCTGCGAGTGTGAATCCAACTTCTTGAGCAGCAGTAGAACCAGCTTCGCGAATGTGATAACCTGAGATTGAGATTGTATTCCACTTCGGAATTTCTTTTGAACAGAATTCAAAAATATTTGTAATAAGCCGCATTGAATGTTTTGGTGGAAAGATGTAAGTGCCGCGTGCGAAATATTCTTTTAAGATATCATTCTGAATTGTACCGCTGATTTTATTTCTCTTCACTCCTTGTTTTTCTGCAACAGCTATGTACATTGCAAGAAGAACAGAAGCCGGTGCATTAATTGTCATGGATGTAGATACTTTATCGAGTGGAATTTGATCGAATAAAATTTCCATATCGGTAAGAGTGTCTATTGCAACACCGACTTTTCCAACTTCTCCAAGCGCCACCGGGTCATCACTATCGTAACCGATTTGTGTAGGAAGATCGAATGCAACTGATAAACCACTCTGTCCTTGAGAAAGTAAATAACGATATCTCTCGTTTGATTCCTTCGCCGTTCCGAATCCCGCATATTGTCTCATAGTCCAGAATCTTCCGCGGTACATAGATGGTTGTACACCACGAGTGAAAGGATACTGTCCTGGGAAACCTAATTTCTCATTATAATTTTCTAATTCATTTTCACTAGGAACATAAAGTGGCTTGACCGGCGTGAATGATTGTGTAGTAAATTCTTTCTGTTGCTCTGGTGTTTGGGAGATTGTTTTTTTGTAAATGGTTTCTTCCCAATTCTTGAAAGCAGTTTGTATTTTCTTTCTTAATTCATCGGGTTCATTCATAAATATGCCTTCTAAAAATTTCTTTTCCGTATCAAAATATAAGATTAATTAAGAAAATATAGTCAACGCAGACTTGACAAACTTTGACCAATAATCTATTTTTACGCACCAATTTTGAACAAAAAAATATTCCGCGGTAGCTCAATGGTAGAGCATGCGGCTGTTAACCGCAGGGTTGCAAGTTCGAGCCTTGCCCGCGGAGCCAAACGACAAAGCCCTAAATAAAATTTAGGGCTTTTTTCGTTTTTGAAATTCCCTCCGTTTACATACAATGACATGGAATATCATTTCAGAAAATATTTGAAGTTACGTTTTCTAATCGTCTATCTAACTTTTCGAATCGCATATAATTTATTGCACGTATCCGTTCTAAGGGAAAAATGTCTGCAAGTTGTAATTCATCTTAAGAATTGAAATAATAGAAATAAAAATAGAGCATAATGATTTTTTACTTGTTAATTTACTAAGCGTAAAAGATAATGTTATTGGTCTCAAATATTTTCTTTGATAACGTACGAGGTTTTGAACAGACACAGGACAATCTCAACAATTCCAGACAAATTCAGATGATTTTCTGACATAGAAATTCTATGAATTTGTTATCTATACATGAATAAATTGAGATTCCGTACATGATCGGTGTAATAACCAAACCAAGGTTACGGAAGCGCGTAGTGACTATTTTTGTCATTGCTGTTCTGTTTCCCTGTCTGTTTCTCGGTTATCTGGGACTCAAGTCCATCAAGCAAGAAAAGCAATGGCAGCAGCAGCTTGTTCGTGAAAATCTTGATAGATCTCTTTCTCTAACAATTGATCAAATTGAATCAGCATTCGATGATCAGATTCGTACAACTTTTCGCCAACTATCGCCTCCACCTCAATTAACATCAGCATACATCACTTCTCTTCAAAAATTGAAATCGCAATCTTCTCTAGTGCAAGATGTTTTCTTACTTGATAAAGAATTTCGACTGGCTTATCCAAAGACTTTTCGGAACTCAGTGGGTGCTGAAATAAAAAACATGAGTACATTACATCTTCAGGAAAACGAGCACCTTCGTGCCGGGGATCTTCTTGAGGTTCTGGGAAAACTCGATGAAGCTCTTAATGAATATCAAAAAGGAATTTCTTCCAAACTTTCCGAATCTGTTCATGCCGCATTGCTCTCTAGAATTGCTCGATGTCAATTTAAAAAGAGTGACTATGAGAATGCACGAAAGACTTATCAGAAGATTATCAACGAGGATAACAATCAGTACTACGGTGAGGGAATGCCATACGTATTAGTAGAGCATCTTCAACTACTCGAGATAGCGGAAACAAAAAATCTATCCTTGGATGTGCGTAGCCAACTGCTTGACTTCTACAAAATGCTTGTTGAGCATTCCGATAAACTTGAACGCGCACAATACAGTTTCTGTCTTGATAAGGTTCAATCACGGCTGCAGCGTCAAAAGCAGTTTCTGTCCCAATCTCAACGAGCCACTCTGGATTCCATAATGAGCTTCGAAAAGGAAAATAAGAATGAGCAGGTTTTTCGGGACTTTCTTCAAAAAAATATTCTTCCTGAAATCGATCACGAGATCAGCTCAAAGTGGAATGGCAATTCACGATTCAATAATTCCAATGGAAGAAAAGACATTCTATATAAATCTGTGCAATCTGGTAGTGATACATGGGCAATCGGAGTGAGTATGAACGATGACTCGAAATCTCCAATCAGATTTATAGGTGTAATGATACGAAGGAATGCACTTACTGATGAGGCTGTGTTAGTACTCAAAGAATCACATCCAAACGAAGAAGTCCGCGTTGCGTTGGTTGACGCAACGGACCATATTCTCTTTCCTGCCGGATTATCAACAGCTACAATCGTTCTCAAAAAACCATTCTCTCGATTTGAAAATCTTGCTTCAGGAACCAAGTTAGCATTAGTTGCAATGGGAGAGAATCCTCTTGAAGCAATCTCATCGAAAAGTTTGATCATCTATTATATTCTTCTCGGAGCGGTCATTGTGTTAATTGCTTTTGGTATAGTTTTCATCCTTCGGGACATTTCTCGAGAGGAGCGGATTTCAGTGATGAAATCTGAATTCATTGCCAACGTTTCCCATGAGATAAAAACTCCTATCGCTACAATTAGAACACTTGCGGAAAACCTGAATGAGGGTTGGGTCACGGGTGAAGAAAAACAGCGGGAGTACTTTCATTTGATCGAACGTGAAGCTGAGCGCCTCACACATCTGGTTGAAAACATTCTCGACTTCTCGCGAATCGAAAGGGCAAAGAAAATTTATCGAATGGAAACCAATTCCATCAGCGAAACAACAAAGAAGGCGATTGAACGTTTCCGTTTGCTCGTTGATGGGCATGGAGTTATCATAAAAGAAAATATCGAAAACGATTTACCATTATACATGCTTGATTCAGAAGCGTATGAACAGGTGTTGTTGAATCTGCTGGATAATGCCGTCAAGTATTCACGTGAAGATAAATTCATTGAAGTTTCTTGTAAGCATCAAAATGACTCTATAATAATTGAAGTATCAGACCACGGTATAGGAATAAGCAAGAAGGATATTGAAAAAATCTTTGAGAAGTTTTTCCGCAGTCCGATACCGGATGGAAGAAAAATTCCCGGGAGCGGTATCGGTTTGACTCTGGTGAAAGAGATCATCGAGGCACATGGAGGAAAAATAGAAGTGGAAAGTGAAATCGGCAAGGGAAGTACTTTCAAATTTTCTTTCCCGCTTTCAAATGATAGTAATTAAAAGTACGATGGATAACTAAGTGAAGTTAAAAAGCAGTATGCTAAAGCTTGCCTGCGGTAGACACATAAGCGTCAACTTAGTAGAAGTTTGTTGCTATAACCCCGACTTTTTAAGTCGGGGAAAAAAACAAGAGCACAAAAACCAAGGGCTTCAGCCCAAATTGTTACTTTGTTTTGGACTAAAGTTCAGAATTTTGAGTGAGTTTGTATTCTCCGGCATGAATGCCGGAGTTATTAATAAAAATTCATCGTTAAGTTGACGCCAATGTGCGGTAGGCAGGTCGCTTTTTTGTTTTTAAAATTATTCCACGACGTAAAGCAGTTGTGTGAAAATTATTAACCCACGAATTTATTCGTGGGAATTTGAAATGAAACCTAATTATTGTTAACCGTTTCAACGGTTTATAATTAATTATCTCACAATCTCGTTCGATAGTGGGAAATTAGACAACCAACTGATTGGGACTTTAGTACCATTTTGCTGAGGAGGAAGATTATGTCCACAATTCTAATTGTTGAAGACGACGAAACAATGCTCAAAGGATTGCGCGACGCTTTTGAACACAATGGCTTTAGTGTTTTGGCGGCTAAGGACGGTGAAAGCGGACTGCAGCTTGCTGAAACGAATGATCCGGATATTATAATACTTGACGTGATGCTGCCTCGAACAGATGGGTTTGAAGTTTGCCGCACTCTGCGAAAGCGAGGAGTGACGATTCCAATTATCATGCTAACAGCTCGCGCAGAAGAAATTGATAAAGTGGTTGGACTAGAAATCGGTGCGGATGATTATGTTACTAAACCATTCAGCACTCGTGAATTGCTTGCGCGTGTAAAAGCACATCTGCGAAGGACAACGGAAAAAGTTTTATCATTCGAGCATTACGAATTTGGAAATGTAACACTGGATTTTGCCGCATACAAAACTTTTAAGAACAAGAAGCAGATTGACTTGACATCCACAGAATATTCTCTCATGAAGGTACTGATCAAACATAGGAATGAGGTTGTCCCGCGTGAAAAAATTCTGAATGAAGTATGGGGTTATGATTCGTATCCGAGTTCCCGTACAGTTGACAACCATATTCTAAACTTGCGGCAGAAGCTCGAAGACAATCCGCAGAAGCCGGAATATATCCACACAATCCACGGACTTGGATATAAATTTGTTGGATGATGAAAGCGGGAAACGTGAAACGGAAGACGTGAGACGAAAATGACTAACTCACCTTACGCAAAAAGGTGAAATAGGGATAGGATAAGCCTAAGTTTGTAATGAAAAAATAAGAGGGCAAGATGAATAAGCAACTCTTAGAAACATATACAGATTATCTG